>PBPC01000031.1 GCA_002724575.1 Gemmatimonadota bacterium
TCGACCCAAGAACTCATAGAAATCAACCGGGCAGCTGCCCCTTATGGGGGTGTCTACATCACACATCTCCGTTCTGAAGCAGATTACTTTCTCGAGGCGATAGACGAAGCTATCGATATTGGTACCACCGCTGGTGTTCCCATTGAGATTTACCATCTAAAGGCCGGTGGCCGTAGGAACTGGGGCAAGGCATCGCAGGCGGTAGCCAAGATTGATTCGGCTCGAGCAGCAGGAGTTGATATCCAGGCGAATATGTATCCCTACACGGCCGGTGGGACTGGATTGACGGCCTGTTTCCCACCGTGGGCTTCGGCTGATGGAAAGCTGTTCGATAACCTGGCGGATCCGGATGCTCGGATGCGGATTCGAGCTGAGATAGAGAATCAGACGACTGAATGGGAGAATCTTTGCACCCTCTCAACACCGGAAGGTGTGTTGTTGCTAGGGTTCAATAGCCCGGATAACCAGCGCTATTCCGGACGCTATCTGTCGGATATATCCGAAGAACTCGGAAAAGATTGGATTGACACTGCGTTCGATCTCGTGCTGGATGAGCGCCAGCGACTTGGCACCATCTACTTCATGATGAGCGAGGAGAATGTCGCGATGCAGATCGCTCAGCCGTGGATGAAATTTGGGACTGATGCTGGGGGGATGGACCCTGAGACTGCCCGAGGGCTTACGCACCCGAGAGCGTATGGGACGTTCACGCGTATTCTTGGTAAGTATGTTCGCGAGGAGGGAGCAACAACCCTAGAAGAGGCGGTTCGCAAGATGTCATCAGCCGTGGCTACACGCCTCGATATCAAGAACCGAGGCTTGCTGAAGGAAGGTTTTTTTGCTGATATCGTCATCTTTGACCCAAGCACTGTATCTGATCATGCTACATATGAGGAGCCGCACCAGGTCTCAACTGGTGTACACTACGTCTTAGTAAATGGTGTTCCAGTTGTATCCCAGGGCGAACACACTGATCGGATGCCAGGCCGACCAGTGTATGGGCCCGGTTGGACGGGTTGGGCCCGATGAGACATCTCACACTGACGTTCACTTGGCTCCTCGCAGGGGCCTGTACAGTACAAGCCCCTGGTGGTACAACATCGCGGATCCTAGAAGAGCCTACACAAGACACGGACGGCATAACTAGGGTTCTCGTTTACCATGATATGGAAGGGCTTACTGGCCAGTCCGACCCGAAAACATTTCGGTTTGCACACACCGACCGGTATGCTGTTGGCCGCACGTATTTGACTGGAGATGTTAACGCCGTTGTCGCAGGGCTTTTCGAGGGTGGGGCTGATGAGGTGCACATTGTGGATGGTCACGGGAGTGGCAATCCTGAACCGGATCTGCTTCTTGAAGATCTAGATCCTCGAGCTGAATTAGTGAGCCGTGACGCTGTTTTCGATGCGTATGTAGATCTGATCGAACCTGGTCTTTACGATGCGGTGGCTGTGGTCGGCATGCATGCTAAAACAGGAAGTGGTGGCTTTGCTTCACATACGTTCACCTTAGGAATTGACATCCTTTTCAACGATATGTCGGTGACTGAAACCGAGATTGTTGGCTATTCCTGGGGCCGAGTTGGTGTTCCGGTGATTTTTGCGTCGGGCGATGATCGTTTGGCATTGGATTTAGCTGGTCCCATGCCGTGGGTTGAATTTGTGACTGTGAAGACGGCCACTTCTGCCTCGACCGCGGATCCCAGGCCAGTTGATGAAGCACGGGTTGAACTCTCTGCTACGGCGCGCCGTGCAATGGAAAACTACCGAAATGCTTCATCGATGCGTCTGGAGGAACCAGTCCAAGCTGTACTCCACGCGGTTCCACCTGCAGACCTATCAATGCTCGATGGTGTTCCCGGCATCAAGTATAGAGACCAGCGCGTTAGTTTTCAGGCATCGGATTTCCGTGAGGCGTACGATGGCCTTATTGAGTTAGTGACCGTAGCTAGGGGAGGATATTCAGTCGTTCTAAGTGAAGTAGCCCGAGGAATGTCAGGTGAAGGCCTTGACCTAGCCTACTCAGATGCCCTGTTCGACCGTTGGCTCGATTTTGAATCAGGCAGGTGGTTGCCTCCGGAGCTCAGCCCACCATCTGGACGGCGCACATACCACGGCTTTCGCTAGGGTCCCAGCTACGGATCACTTGCTTGGATCCCCCTAGTTGCTCTCGTGTAGGACTTGAAACTATATAATTGTCTTACTCCCCCTGTGGTCCAAACTGCACCAGGAAGCCTCGAATAATGAAGAAGAAATCTCTCCTCATTTCAGTATTAGCCAGTACAGCTCTTATAGCTTGTGGTGGTGGTGAACCAGCTCAGACATCTGATAGCCCTGGTTCTTCCGGCCCAGCAGCTGCTCCAGCTGCAGCTCCACCGCCAGCCACTGGCGAAATGACCATGCCGTCGTGGTTTCAGGTGGACAATGAAGCACGCACTGTCAGCATGACGATCACTGCGGGTTCAACAAATGCAAATAATTATTGGAACTTTAATGGTGCAACAAAGGGTGCGATGACGATAACTGTTCCCGAGGGGTATGCCGTCACCATTGAACTTGTTAACGATGACCCGATTATGGCTCATAGTCTGGGTATTTCCACTGAGACGTCTTCTTTCAGTGGGGCTCCAGAGCCAGTACCGGCATTTCCGGGTGCAATGACCTCGAATCCCTCATCAATGATGGAAAGCACGATGCCAGGCCAAAGAGAGACCATTCAGTTCACAGTCGACCAGGCTGGGAACTACTCGATGGTGTGCTACATCGCGGGACATGCCCTCACAGGGATGTGGGTCTACTTCAACGTATCGGCAGATGGCTTGGTGGGAGTACAGCAGTAGGATCACTAGCAGGCTTTTTTATTGTGTCCCCACCTAAGAAGGCTTCGCTCTAATTAGAAGAAGCAAGAGCTAGAACCTTTTTTGGTGATTTCCGGTCATCAACCCTTATTGCGCCTCTGATTAGCATAGGTCCTCGCCGAGATCTAGCTCCGTAGCTTGAAATAAGCGCGCTTGAGCCAGAATACACCATTTTCATGTTCCCATACTTCACGCGTGCGAAGATGCCTCCGAATCCTTTACATCCTGTAATTAAAGGAAATAATCGCTATATACGATAAATTGATTTGACGAATCAAAATAATATATTACCTTTAAGAATACCCTGTGATAGTTTGCATATGAGATCAAAGAGAAAGGGAGGAGAGGTGAAGTGTCGGATATAGAGACGATCTTGAGTGCATTTCCACGCATTTACTTCGCTTGTCGGCCTCGACAGGTAACAGATCCTGTTGGTGGGCGGGTTTTAAGTTTCCATCAGGCCACCATTCTGTCTCACTTGGATGTAGTTGATCCTACTATGGTTGGTGAATTGGCCGGTCATCTGGGTGTCACAGCTTCAACGATGTCCCTGAATCTCGGTCGTCTGGAAGAAGCCGGTTATGTGAGCAGGCAACGTGACCCCGAAGACCGTAGGGTGATGAATGTGTGCCTTACGGAAGCGGGAGAGAGAGTGCGATTGGAGTACAGTACGCTTGATCCGGATCGAGTAGGACGGATGATAGATGGATTAGATCCGGTTCGACGTCGTACTGCGTTGAATGGCTTGAGCTATTTGGCCGACGCAGCGGATGGTCTAGTCCGGAGAGGGCAAGAGCATGTATCAGCTCTTACGAGTTGATTCTCTTTACATCGATAGATGTTAGCTCGTGGCCAGGCTTGAAGCTCCTGCATAGCTTGGTTTGCGTATCGGACTTTTCCCGAACCCAGAAGTTTTTCCTATGATCACTAGTCGGGTTTCTAAGATTCAGTGGAGTTTNTTTTTAGTCGTNACGCTATCAACGATGTCTCTTCGNGGTCAGTCGGTTGAGGNTTTGTTNACCAGAGCGGAAGCAACTGACTTTGCNGAAACAACCTCNTATGAAGAGGTGATGGAACTATCGAAGAGCTTAGCTGAATTATCCGACAATATTCANCTGACCACGTTCGGGTATACGAATGAGGGCAGGGCCCTTCCTCTTCTTGTGGTCGGAGCTCCGGACGCTTCGGCTGAAGCTGTGCTCGGCACTGGTAAGACTCGTGTCTATGTGCAGGGTAACATTCACGGGGGTGAGGTGTGTGGAAAAGAAGCTCTTTTGATGCTACTCCGTCGGTATGCCATGGGGCGCTATCCTAGCTGGTCCGAAGAACTCGTTCTCTTGATCGCTCCTATTTACAACGCGGATGGGAATGAACGAGTTCTGTTACGTAACCGACCCAGGCAACATGGCCCTATTGGTGGGATGGGGCAGCGACCCAACGCTCAGGGACTCGATCTGAACCGAGACCATACAAAACTCGATTCACCGGAAGCCCGTTCATTGGTCCGCCTCATGACAGAATATGACCCGCATGTTGCGGTAGATCTTCACACTACGAATGGGACCCGTCACGCTTACCATCTCACATATTCACCGCCGCTCCATCCGAATACTCCCACAGCGATAGACGGTCTTCTCCGGGACCGGTGGCTGCCTGAAATCACACGACTTATTAAGGAAAAACACGGTTGGGATTACTACTACTACGGTAATGCTGGAGGTCGGGGTGGTGGCTCGGGATGGCGGACGTTCGATCATCGTCCCCGATTCAATAACAACTATGTGGGGCTGAGGAATCGCATTGCGATCCTAAGTGAGGCCTACGCGTATGCGAGCTTTGAGGATCGGGTTCTTGGATCCCTCTGGTTTGTTGAGGAAATCCTGGATTATGCTGAGCAAAATGCGGTAGAAATCAGAGAGATCGTGGAGGCAGCAGACCTCCAATCTGTGGTGGGAACTGAACTCGCTACGCGAGCCGATTTCGCTCGATCGGAAACAGAGGTAAGTATCCTTATGGGCGAGGTAGATGAGGTCCGACATCCGTACACGGGAGAGATCATACTTCTGCGTCGCGATGTTTCTATCCCGACACAAATGTACGAGTACGGGACTTTCTCCCCATCAGAGACCGAGACTGCACCTGAAGGCTATTACGTACTTCCGGAGGGTGAGGCTGCGATTGAAAGGCTGGAAGCACATGGGATCACAGTCCTTCGTCATGCGATAGAGCGTGAACATGTAGTCCAGCGCTTTCAAATCGACTCTACCCGGACCAACCCGAATTCATTCCAGGGGCGCAATGAGCGAACGGTTTGGGGGGAATGGATTTCGACAACTGAAACACTCCCAGTGGGAACAGTCTACGTGTCTGTTGATCAACCACTGGGTCGGCTTGCGTTCACCTTACTGGAGCCTCGCTCTGACGACGGATTCGTTTCTTGGGCGATCCTCGATGAGGAGATTGAAGGTGGTACGCTCCCAATACTCAGGGAGAGTCCGGAGACTCGTTAGTCGGTGATTCTTAGTTTTAGCAACTGAGCTGTCAGATTTCTTTGACACTGTGAAAGACCTGCACCTTACGGTCCTTCAGGTGCTCGATCACGGCATCAAAACATTCGATGTTCCGTCCAACAATTTCTGGCGGCGCAACTCCAGGTTGATCCCAGATACCATTCGTGATCAGCCGGACCATACCGGTGCACGTATAACCTGTGGTGCGAGCCATTGAGGATGTCTCTGTCTCAGTATTGTAGTAGTCGAGTAGTTCGTAGGTGTGCCGGACTGTTTTTCCTTCTTTATCACCCTCGACCACAATCCGCATCACGGTAAGATCGGGCTCTCCTTCTTCAAATTGCCAGGCACTAAAGAGAAGAGCTTCAGTGATATCCCTTGGTACCGCCTGTCCTGATGCTACGAGGACACCCTTGCTCGACAGGAATCCGGTTTCTCTTAGCATCCGCATCTTCTCGGCATGTCCCGGATAACGAAGTGTCTTCTCCGCCATCTCAGGGGCCTTAGATGATGTCAGTAAGGAGCGTAATCCATCCGTATTAAAGGCTTCTAGGGTACCTAAGCCCGGAAAGTCGACGAGCTCGATTTCAGACAAGGCGGGCAACGAGATGTTTTTCCCTCCCCTCCTTAGGCGAGCGGGTCTCGTATACTCCTCTATTACATCGCCGGGTGAGAAGGGAGCCTTGTATTCCCAAGGTAAGGATCGTTCAACCGGTAGCCCCCCAACCAGACAGTTGAAGGAGTGCGTTACATCCAAGTGGTCATCCATATGGCCCGAAATAAGGTTGCTCAAGCCTGGCGCTACACCACAGTCGACGAGACAAGGTACGCCAGCTTCTTTGGCTAGTTCATCTAGCCCGAACGCATTCTCCGGGAAAAAGGAAATATCAACAACGGGCCTGCCCTCTCGCAGCACTTGCTCTACGACTTTATAGCCCATGAAGCCGGGAACTGCACCGACCACTAGGTCCGCCCCCACAACGGCCTTCGACACGGTATTTGGATCTGAGAGATCTGCAGCGATACAATCAGCTCCGAATCTGCTTAGGCGTTCAGCAGCGACGGGATCGACATCCACAACAAGGACTGAAAAATCTTCTTCTGCAGCGAGATCGCGAACAATTGCGCTGCCTACTCTTCCGCCGCCAAGTACGACAATCCTCAAAATAGGTGCTCCGTATTCGGGTCTTTTCGTCAGGGGAAATCAGGCTTTGATAACCAATCTGTGCAAGGGGAGACTCCTCAGACGTTGTGTAACTCGGATGAGTGTAGCCTAAGGGCTGGTGTACCATCACTTTGTCCTTCAGACTTCGTTGCCCATATACCTTGCCGGAATGGAATCCGTTATGAAAAAGAGGTCAGTAGCTGTCCTGATCGCGCTTACGCTTCCCGTAGCAGCCACCGCCCAACAACCGGGTCTCGAGCAAGCAGCTGCGCTGATCACGGAGGCTGCATACGCTCAGAGGATTCACATTATTGCTCATGACTCTATGGGGGGACGAAACACCCCAAGCCCAGGCCTTGAAATGACGGCTGCCTGGATTGCTGACGAGTTTGAACAACTAGGCCTTCGGGGAGGAGCACGAGATGGTAGCTTCATTCAGAGGTACCCACTCCGCTCCATAGTAGTCGACACTGAAGCATCGGGTCTTAACACTCCAAGCACGCGATTGTTATTTGGACGGGATCTCGTCCCTGTCTCAGGGGCTACCGTAAGCGGTAATGCTCAAGGTGGATTAGTTCTGATCTCAGGNTCCGGTACTCTCCAAACCTCTGAANCAAGACCATTCGCAGGCAACCATGTGATCGTGGTCGCTCCTGCGGATTCAGATGGAGTAGATCGAAGNATGCGACAGAGGCTCTCTGCCCTGATANCTGGCGGTGCTCTTTCAGTGATNGTGACCAACTCTAGTGNTNATGAGTCTTGGNCTGCGAGTGCCANGAGAGCGCTGCGCCCCACAGTACGTAAGGCTTGGGGTGAGCGAAGAGCAGAAGGTTCTTTCGCACCGATTCTTCAGCTACGGACGTCATCCCTAAGAGAAATTCTAGAGCCTCACGGAATCAATGTTAGTTCTCTTCAGGATCGGTCGGATAGTGATATCGAAGCCCGTCTTGTAGAGGGTCTGGAACTGACGCTTAACCAGGTGGTCCGAGACGAGGGCATTCTCGCACCTAATGTGGTTGGGATTCTGAATGGTAGTGATCCTGCCCTTGCCGAGGAGTACGTGGTCTTTTCAGCTCATATGGACCATGTCGGGATAGGTGAACCGGACGCAAATGGAGACACCATCTTCAACGGGGCTGACGATGACGCTTCCGGGACGATAGCTGTAGTTGCTGTGGCAGAGGCAATGGCGGCACTGCCGGTTGCTCCTAAGAGATCGATGGTATTTCTACTTATAAGCGGTGAGGAAAAGGGGCTTTGGGGCAGTGAATGGTATGCGGAAAATCCGAGTGCCCCGATTGAGCAGTACGTCGCTAATTTCAATGCAGACATGGTTGGAAGGAACTGGCCTGATACGATCGTCGCTATCGGAAAGGAGCACTCAGATTTAGGCGAAACATTGAATAGGGTGAATTCGGAGCATCCGGAAATAGGGATGACCGCGATCGATGATCTGTGGCCCGATGAACGTTTTTATTTCCGATCAGATCATTACAATTTTGCCAGAAACGGCGTGCCCATTCTGTTTTTCTTCAATGGTACGCACGAGGATTACCATGGCCGTGATGATGAGCCTGACCGAATCGACCACGATAAAGCAGCCAGGATTGCCAAGCTGATGTTCTATCTTGGTGTTGATGTCGGTAATGCTTTAAATCGTCCCGAATGGAATCCAGAGAGCTACCGCGAGATTGTCCTAGGACGCTAGTAGACGAACTGTACTAGTCGTCCTAGTACTAGGATGGTGTCACGGTGCTCATTAATGGAGATGATCGGGGTCGGGATAGCGTGGGAACATATGGTCTAGTCTCAGCGCCCGAAGTATCTCTGCCGTCCTCGGATGAATCTCTCGAGCCCAAACGCTCTCACTTGGAGGTGTTTGCAGGCGTGCAGTGAGAACTAAAGCAAGATCGGACACTGCTGGCGTATGAAGGCCTGTAAAATCAAAGACCACGTGCGCATCCGAGTCCACGGCATTTTTCCGTTGTCCGGGACTAATTGAGCATATACGTGGGCCTCGGGTCTGATTGTCGTTACTTTGTTTTCCGCCGTTTTTCATGGTGGCCTCACCGTTGGCGTGCTAGACCCGCTCTTGTTCTTTGCCTTATCTAGTATCAAGAGTCATGCCAAATCGGTGTCGTTACATTCGGCGTTAATGATTGAATTGTTCTTGGTGTGGATAGGAAGGACTATTGCAGACCGTCCCCCTGGCACCGAGAGCCCATGACAAGAAGATTTGCTGTATGAGACTTTCTCGGGTAGGACCTACGAACCGTGCCTGGCTGTTATCACTGCCATTCTTAGGCATGATTAGTATGCCGGCGCTTGCTCAGACCCAAGCTCAAGTACCCGAGGTTGTGCGACAAGGATATTTCCGGGCAGTGGGTGAGTTCTTCGCTCTACCCCCAACTGAGCTAGCGATTCTGAAGGAATGGGAGCTTGATGAAGACGAGATCCCAGTAGCTCTATTCATCGCGGAAAGGAGTGGCGTTTCCACAGAAGCTTTGGTGGCTCTGAGGCGTTCAGGCCAGAGTTGGGCGGAGCTTGCTGGGCGCTACGGGGTCAGTGCGGCGGTTCTCCATGTGCCGGTACCCGAGCAGAGTTCGGCTGGTGAGATTTCTGCACTGTATCAACAATATAGGAGCACGCCCGAGAGCGGGTGGGCTACTATCCAACTTGAATCCGCTGAAATTGTTGCACTGGTCAATGTCAGGATTCTAGCTCAAACGCTAGGGATTTCTCCAGCAGAAGTGCTTTCTCAGTCGGAGGCAATTGATTCGTTCGTTAAACTGTTTGGTGAGTTGATTCACTACGACTGATTTCGGAGACTCAATGGCGCGAGCGCACTTTATTCCCCTTTCTACATACGAGGAACTTCCTCCGGAAGAGATGCGTCGGGAAGCTGAGGCGTTCCTCGCTAAGATGAGACGTCGCCGCACAGTGAGGGAATTTTCTGACCGACCTGTGCCAAAGGACGTAATCGAAAACTGTATCCTAGCTGCTGGGACTGCCCCCAATGGTGCGAATCGTCAGCCTTGGCGTTTCGTCATGATAGGCGACCCGGAACTCAAGTCCCGTATTCGGGAAGCAGCTGAAGAGGAGGAAAGGCAGTTCTACCAAGAGAAAGCACCCAAAGAGTGGCTCGATGCCCTAGAACACCTCGGTACGGATGAAAACAAGCCGTTCCTTGAGGATGCACCGTGGCTCATTGTGATATTCGCAGAGAGTTACGAGGTGCTTTCTGATGGTACTAAGGCAAAGAATTACTATGTGACAGAATCAGTTGGTATCGCCACGGGGATGCTTATCACTGCTCTTCACTATGCTGGTCTCGTTACGCTAACACACACACCTTCGCCGATGAAATTCCTTAATCACTTACTCGATAGGCCGGATAACGAGCGTGCATTCCTAGTGCTTGTCTGTGGATATCCAGAGGAAGGTGCCACGGTCCCCGAGATCACGAAAAAGTCGATAGAGGATATCGCTATTATTGCGGATCAATCTAAATAGGTATCACAGATGAGTACTCCAACACCTGACGAGTGGGTCACTATCTACGAGAAACCCACCTGAACAACATGTCGGAAGCTCGTGAAGCTTCTTGAGGAAGAAGGTGTCAGCTTCAGGCGAGTGAACTATTTCTTGGAACCACTCAGAAAAGAGGACTTGGTCGCTTTACTCAGGAAGGGGGGATTGGTCCCGCGCGACCTACTCCGGACCCGAGATAAGTCCTATAGGGAAATGGGTCTAGCAGACCCCAACGTAGATGACGATACAGTTCTGGATGCGTTAGTAGCTGAACCAGGGCTACTCCAACGTCCGATTGTTGAGCGGTCAGGGCGTGTTGTAATTGGTCGTCCACTCGAGAACGTACGGAAACTCTTCTAGTCGCTAGTCAATCCTGATCTTAGGCTCTTGGGATGGCCTTTCTAGCGCCAGGTGACTTCCATCGCAAAGAAGTGATCAAAGACCTCCCGCGTCGGATGATTTCTCTCATTAGATTCAGGGCTTCTGATATAGAAGTCTAGTTGCATCTGAGCCGGATTCACTGCTCCTGCATCAGTTCCTGCACCTGTCCGGACAACGAGTGTTTCACGATCTCTAATTCCTTGTGTGATCATGAAATGGATTTGGTGTTCATCGTAGAGCATCGCACCATCAAGTGTCGCGCTTCCCCAACCCCATCCGGCTAGGTATAGAAGACTCTTGGGCCAGTTTGCATCACCACAGCCGGCATTGCCGTGTTCATATAGGAACGCTGCGATACCCCCATCCTGGCATGGTGAGAATTCCTCAAATCGATCAAGCTCAACCACATAGTGCCCCTCTGGAAGGTCAAGTTCAGCTCGGAATGTGCCAGTATTGGCTTGCTCATCAACGTCTAGCTCGATCGTGCCGCCTACTGCTTGAATACCACGGCCATCATCACCCATATGATCCCAGGGGGAAGTATCGTCTAGCGTCCCCACGTGATAAACCTGGCTCGCACTCACAATGAAACGACCGTCATAGTTCGTGTGTTGCTCGGGTGTATAGATCCCCATCTCCGTACCTGGCTGGTACCGCGCGCCTGGCTGGAGTTCACTTGATCCGTCAGGCCCACCAATGCACCCGGTCATCGTTCCTATGCTTGCGAACATTAGGGCTAGCACGCGTTGCTTTTTAAATTTCAAGTCGACACCTCGTCGAATGCCTCTTCAAGGAGATTAAGTGCTTCGAGCAGTATTTCCTCCGGAGCTCCGAATCCGAGGCGCAGATAGTGGTCCATTCCAAAGTGATCACCAGGAACCACAAGGACATCCTTTTCTACTCTAAGTTTTTCAGCAAACTCTGTTGAATTGATGTCCGCGGAATAGCGGGTGAAGCAGAACGCTCCGGCATCAGGTGGACGGTAGGTAAAGCGCCCTCCTTGTGTTGCCATCCACTTTTCTAAGAGCCCCAAGTTAGCACGCGTGATTTCTCCCGTGCGGTCCAGAATGCGTGCTCTTGTTGCTGGTTCGAGAGCCATACAAGCAAGAGTATCTGATAAAGTTGGGGGAGCGATGCTGGTGTAGTCAGTCCGGCCCCAAAGCTCTGTTACTAAGTCTGGAGGTCCGACAATCCACCCAAGCCGAAGACCAGGCATACCATAAGCTTTCGACATCGAGTTCGTGATCAGAACGCGGTCGTGGCAACCCCAAAAGGAAGACGAGATCTCTCCGCTGGTTTCAGCTCCCTGGTACACTTCATCGGACATGATCCAAGCACCGTGCTGTTCAGTGAGTTCTGCGATCGCCTGCATTGACTCACGAGATAGTGCGGCCCCGGTGGGATTGTTCGGGTGCGTAATAATTACAAACCGAGCCCCCTCATTCAGGGCTGCCTCGAGTTCAGATAGATCGGGTTGCCATCCCTCTTCTTCCACTAAGTTCACCGGCAGAATTCGATTGTCGAAAGACTCAATTAAACCGGGGACTTGTCCGTACGTGGGCAGCATAACAGCGGCTTTGCCCTGTGATTCAAAGAGGTGCCAAAAACATGTGAAATTAGCTTCTGCACCACCTATAGTGACGAGTACGGAGTCTTCCGATGCATCTGAATATAGCGAGGCGATTCTCTCTCTTAGCTGATCAGACCCGTTGGACTGACCGTATCCCAATTCGATTTGGTCGGTGCCACGTTCCTCTCCGGCAATGTCAAAGAGTTCGCCAACCGTGAGCGGGTGGACCGCACTCTCAGAGAGGTTGTATCGCACTCGGTGCTCGTAAGTCGACTGCCACCGTTCCATGCGAAAAGGGGTATAGCGCACGTCTAAGTCTCCTTGGTCAGGTGTTGAAGTGACCACTGTATGTGGGTCTGTACCAAGAGTAAACATTGGTACTCGGATCAGGCTCTGAATCAAAAGTAGCCTAAACTCAGCGCTGACCTGTTAGAATTCTACTATGAGAAAGGTTCTCCTAATCATTCTAGACGGTTGGGGTCACTCCGACTTCAAGGAATCTCCAACTCCGGGGAATGCGATTGAATTCGCGAGTGTGCCACACTTCCGTGAACTTTACGATCATTGTCCTCGGACTCGACTCGCTTGCTCGGGTGTCGATGTTGGGCTTCCTGCTGATCAGATGGGTAACTCTGAGGTAGGACACCTCAATCTGGGAGGGGGACGGATTGTTCCCCAGAATCTAGCTCGCATTGATCAAGCAATTGCAGACGGAGTGCTTGCTGATCACCTGGGTCTCGAGATTCTCATCGCAGGGTTACGGCAGAGCGGGGGAGTTCTTCACATCGCTGGCCTGCTCTCGGACGGAGGGGTCCATAGTCATTTAAGGCACTTTATAGCCGTCCTCAATCTCCTTCCCTCAGACATCCCAGTGCGGTTGCATTGTTTCATGGATGGACGTGACGCTTCTCCCAAGGCTGGAACTGATTACGTCAAAGAAATTGTAGAGCTTTGCACGAAAGGCACCGATTGGGCTGTCGCTTCAGTTATTGGTCGATATTGGGCGATGGATAGGGATAAGCGCTGGGACCGCACAAGACGTGCTTACGAATTGATTGTTAATGGTCAAGCTGAGAACTGGACGGACTCTCCGGATTTCCTTGAGGAGAGCTATGCTCTTGATGTTACCGATGAGTTCATTGAGCCAACTGGGGTGCGGGGTGTTGGTGAGGCGGGAATCAGTGAGGTGGACGCCTTGCTACTGATGAACTTTCGTGCCGATCGCATGCGGCAGCTTACCTCGGTGATGACCCTCAAGGATTTCGATGCCTTCGAACGAGACGGAGCTATCCCTGGTCGTGTTGTGACCATGGCTGAATACGATCCAGCTCTTCCTGTCTCAGTGGCTTTTCCTCTTGAGCGTCTGGAGGCATGTCTGTCAGAGGTGATTTCCCGGGATGGACGCCGACAATTGAAAACTGCGGAAACCGAGAAGTACGCGCATGTTACTTATTTCTTTAACGGGGGAGAGGAAACCCCGTTCGATGGTGAGGATCGCGTTCTCGTACCGTCCCCCAAAGTTGCTACCTATAATCTTAAGCCCGAGATGAGTGCTCGACCGGTAGCCAACGCGGTTACAGGAGCTATTCGCGATGGGAGGCATGATTTCATCTTGGTAAATTTTGCAAATCCCGACATGGTAGGGCACACAGGTTCAATCCGAGCTGCGATTGAAGCTGTTGAAGTAGTCGATTCATGTCTCGGTGAACTGATTCGTTCGGTCGAAGATCACCCAGACTGGGTTGCGTTGGTCACTGCTGATCACGGAAATGCTGAGAAGATGCTTAACGATGATGGAGACGTTCACACGGCTCACACAGTTGAACCAGTAGACTTCATCGTCTTTGACCCCCGCGATCCTGCTCATGAACTGGAAGTCTCTGGGCGCTTAGCCGATGTTGCGCCAACTGTATTGAATTACATGGGGATTTCTTTTCCTGAACAGATGACTGGAAAGAATTTGATTGCTTCTGTAAGACATAATGACCCGGGTACGGGCGCATGAATCAACTTGCGATCCCCTTGGAGCGGCATCGTCTCGATAATGGTCTAAAGGTAGTCCTTTCTCAGGACAATACTGTGCCAATAGTAGCAGTGAATATTTGGTATGGAGTTGGCTCTAGAAACGAACTTCCTGGCCACACCGGTTTCGCGCACCTTTTTGAGCACATGATGTTTCAGGGTTCCAAGCATGTCCCTAAGAACAAGCACTTTGAACTGATTGAACGTGCTGGTGGGACCCTTAATGCGACCACCTGGTTCGATCGGACTAACTACTTTGAGACAGTCCCTTCCCGAGATCTGGAACTTGCACTGTGGCTCGAATCTGACCGGATGGGTTGGATGCTTCCGGCGATGGACCAAGAGAAACTCGACAACCAACGCGATGTCGTGAAGAATGAAAAGAGCCAACGCTATGATAACCAGCCATACGGTGACTGGGACCAACGCCTTCAGGCGTTGATGTACCCAAAGGATCACCCTTATCACCACCCGGTGATTGGGTCGGTAGAAGATCTGGATGCTGCAACACTCGAAGATGTAGCTGAGTTTTTCGGTACATACTATGTCCCTAATAACGCTGTGCTAACGATCGCGGGCGATTTTGACGAATCTCAGGTCATGGATCTTGTCCAGCGCTATTTCGGAGAGATTGAAGCTGGAGCGCCTATCCCGCCACTCCCGGGAGATTCTTGTCTGGAGCCGATAATTGGGAGCACTGTGCGAGAGCACGTTCTCGCAGAGGTACCACTGGCCCGGGTCATCATGGGATTCCGTATCCCCCCTTATTCCTCAGAGGACTTTGCGGTCGCCGAGGTCTCTCGGGCACTGCTTGGAATGGGACGTGCGTCTCGTCTTTACCGTGCGCTTGTTCGTGAGCGCCGTGTTGCGAAAGGGGTTGTGACCTATGCATTCCCGCTTCTGACCGATGCGTCCATGCTACTTGCCTGGGCAACTGGATATCCTGATTCAACGCCAGAAGAAATTGAAACAGCACTTACGGAAGAAATCGAGGCTCTAGTGGAAGCAAAACAAAGTGAGGTTGATCGTGCGATAGCTCTGACGGAAACCGACTTGGTGAGAGCGCTAGAGCAGGTGGGTGAGAGGGCCAACCTACTCTCTATGTTTGACCTCTACTTTGATGACCCGGATCGCCTGAACCATGAACTAGATCGACTTAGAGCAGTTACGGTAGATCAGATCCGGGACTTCGCGGCCTCACAACTCGGCTCCGATAATCGGGCAGTCCTCGTTTATGAGCCAAAGAGGGAATCTTGAGTCTATTGGATCGCACCCAGCCGCCTGGGAGTGGAGAATTTCGGCAATTTGATTTTCCAGAGGTTCAGACAGAGGCTCTACCGAATGGACTTGACCTCAAGATTTGCGTACTCCCTCGGTTACCAATTGTAAGTGTCAATCTGTTTCTGCGGGCGGGGGAGGGAAGCCTAGTTGAGGGACGAGCGGGAACTGCGGTTCTTACGGGTGATGCTCTAGAGGGCGGTACTTTGAAACGTAGCGGTTCCTCGCTTGCTGAAGCGCTGGAGGGAATAGGCGCTAGACTTGGGGTGTCCACCGGCTGGGAAGGGACCAACATAGCAGTATCAGTTCTAGCAGATCGACTACCAGAGGCATTTTCTCTTCTAGCCGAAGTCGTTCTGGAACCGGATTTTCCCAGCGTAGAAGTTGACCGTGCACGTGAACAACAGCTCGCAGACATACGACAGCGTTCTATGGACCCGTCCGCTCTCGCATCGGATGAAGTTAGTCGTCGTTTTTATGCAAAAGGTCTACCATACGCTAGGCCACAAGTAGGTACAGAAGCTTCGATTAGCTCAGTCTCGCGTGATCAAATCAGGGGCTATGCGGAAGCTTGCTATCGTCCAGGGTCTGGAGGGTTGATCGTTGTTGGGGACGTTGACCCAGAACAAATCAGGTCACTTTCTGGTGAATATTTCGGTTCCTGGATTGGTTCTCCATCTGCGGTAGATGACTTTCGTGTTAATGCACAAACACGTGAGCGCCGCGTGTGGATCCTTGACCGGCCTGGCTCAGTCCAATCCGAGCTCCGAGTGGGTCATGTAGGCGTCGCGCGCACAACCCCGAACTATCTCCCACTCTCGATCGGCAATCTCCTTCTTGGTGGAACCTTTACCAGTCGCCTTAATCTGAACCTCAGAGAAAGAAATGGTTTCACATATGGAGTTAGGTCACGGTTCGGTTTTCGCTCTCAACCAGGACCTTTCCAAGTATCAACAGCTGTGGGTAATGAGGTAACGGCCCCTGCTATTCGGGAAATTCTTTCCGAACTAGAGTCACTAGTCGTTGATGGTGCGAAACGAGAGGAAGTGGATGCGGCTCGTGACTATGCTGCCGGAGTATTCGGTCTACATCTTGAGACCGCTGGCCAGATTGCCTCTCGACTCAATCAAATTGTCGTGTATGGCCTTCCGGACGACTACTACCATCTTCACAGAGATAACATCCGTGCGGTATCAACCGAGCAGGTAACATCAGCGGTTAAGGAGCATATCCGCCCTGAGGAAGTCCAGGTTATCATCGTTGGTGATGCGGAACGTATTGTGGGTTCAGTGGACGCCCTCGGGCTTGGGCCACTAGAAGTTGTTTGATAAGGGCGAATATGAAGCGGCAAGATGTCACATTGAGGGTGTGTAGGCGTCACACAGAGAGGACGCAAAGTCGACAGACTTGTTGAAAAATGGGCATTTTCTTGTGGCATGGTGCCTGCACAACAAGATGCCAGCAAAGAGTATTCTCTATAGTTGAGGAGTTTAGACGTGTCCGGTACCCGCCAAGAGGAGAGCGTCCAGCCTATTGCTCGTGAGGACAAAGCTCACGAGCGAAACCTCAAACTTGGCGACCTCAGTGACGCCGATGTAGTTCAAGCTTCATTGGACGGTGATGATCGGGCATTTGGTGAATTGGTCAGACGTTATGACCAAAGACTACTCAATTTTGTCTACCGGACTATTGGGGACCGGGAGCGGAGTGAAGATCTGATTCAGGAGACTTTTGTTCGAGTCTATAGGCATCTGCACCGGTTTGATCAGTCGAAGAAGTTCTCAACATGGATCTATACAATCTCAAGCAACCTAGCTAAGAACGAACTCAGAAATAGGTCGCGTAATCCATTGGTGCTTTTCCAGACGATTAAGAAGAACTGGAGTACCGACGACAGACCACTGGAGTGGGAGGACCCGAAGTACAAACCTGATGATCTCTACAGGAAGCGCTTCCTGAGGGCGAGGGTAGAGGAGGCTGTTGAGGAGTTACCAAAGCACCATAGGATGGTGTTTGTGCTTCGAGAGCTGGAAGGGAAGACCTATGAAGAAATTGCCGAAATCACTGAATGTAATCTCGGGACAGTAAAGAGCCGTCTAAACCGAGCCCGCAACAATTTTGCAAAGATTATAGCACCCATGATTGAGTAAGGGACTGAGATCTAAGAATAGGAACCCTGCAAAAATAGAGCAGGCAGAGAGGACCGCGGCCCCACTGGATGAACCCGGTGGGGCCGCTGCTGTTGGAACCCGGGTGCGGTGGACGAAGTATCAGTTTCAATGACTTGCTCCGACTACATCAAGAATTTTTCCGATCTCATAGACGGAAACACGGCAGAGGAGGACGTACGGGCCTTCGAAGAGCACCTTCATGAGTGCTCTGCGTGTAGTCGTCACCGGCACGTCATTGAACAAGGTTCAGCGCTCTTACGAACCCTGCCGAAGCCGAAACTGAGCGAGAATTTTGGACCTAGGCTTAGGCACCGACTTTATCATGTCGATGATCAGCATTCTCTCCGTAGTGTAACTTCTGTTGCTATGCCAGCAGCTTTGCTAACGGTGGCAGTCGTCTTGCTAATTGTTTCTTGGTTGCCTGTAATAAGGGATACTACTCCTGAGATTGCACTTGAGACGGTTGTCGTGGAGCAACCTCTGGCGCAGGTCACATGGCAGCCTTCAGTCATGAGTTCGTCTTCATCTGGATTTGTTATTTATCCTTTTGCTGACCTCAGTGAACGAGCATTCTCGGATTTCCAGCAAGAATTGTGGGATGAAGCTCACGCGCTGCTCTTCGAGTACTCGCCCTTATCCCAACATTCCCGACAGCGTGGTGTGCTTCGTCGCACAGGACTCGGGCAGCAACGCTAGAGAGCCAACTCCGAAGGATTGTCTCAAGCACTACTTTCACTGGACGAATGCCAGCTTAGTTTGATCGAGTGACAATACCTCAACTCCCTCCCGCGCTCACCAAGGTTCGAGGTGGTGTATTCTATCTGCACGGTGAAGACGCTTTCCGTAAGGAACAGGTAGTTAATGCCCTGGTCGATGCGCACCTCGATGCGGCGACCCAAGACTTTAATCTTGACCAACTAAGGGGTACTGAGACTGACATAGAAACTGTAGCCTCAGTTATGGCCACTCCGCCAATGATGGCTGAATGGCGTGTAGTTGTTGTGCGAGAGGTGGAAGGATTCGCTTCAGGCAAGAAGGCTCGAGAAACCATGCTAGAGGTTGTTAGAAATCCACCACCAGGCCTCGCGTTAATCCTGAGTTGCACGGTACCACGGGGTTCCAGAGCTAAGTTCTACCGAGATCTTTCAAGCCTCTCACATACAGTAGAGTTCAAGACATTCACGAGTGCTGATGTTCCGGGGTGGTTAATCAACAGGTCCCGGGAAGCTTATTCGGTGGAAATAGAGGTAGAGGCAGCTCAGGCACTCTCATCAGCGATCGGAACAAATCTAGGGGTATTGGACCGCGAACTAGAGAAACTCGCTGACTTTTTGGGAGATCGTTCACTTATAACGATCAGTGATGTCGAAGCTGTCGGAACGAAAATCCCGTCACAGGATCGCTGGCGTTGGTTCGACCTCGTTGGTGAACGCAGATTTCAGGAAGCATTACCGGGTCTCGATGTTCTGATTGGGCAAGGTGAATCGGGGGTAGGGCTTGTGATAGGCTTAGCAACCCATCTGTTACGATTAGGGGTCGCATCGACAAAAGGTTTGCGTAGCCTAGAGGCGGCTCTTCCACCGCACCAAAAATGGCTGGCAAAGCGGGCGATGGCCCAATCCAAGAAATGGCCCCCTGGTGAGTTGGACGTTGCTATTGAGGAATTACTCAGGGCTGACCGTCTCTTGAAGGCCTCGCCGCAAAGTGATCAGCACTTTGTCGAAGAGTGGCTATTGGGCCTGGTTTCACGGGCCGTTGCAGTATGATTGGCCGTCTACATGGAATCGGGCTGCTAGTTCTCGCAATGTCATTTCTGGTTCCTCTCCCCGGTGGGGCTCAGACGGATGCTGCTACGCTCCCAGAGATCGAAGAACTTGCACGAAATGGTCGTTCTGATGAGGCACGAGCTGCTTTATTGGGCTGGTGGGAAGAATCTCGGGTTCTTGCATCAAGAGAAGAACGCCAGTTCGCACTCTGGCTACGTGGTCGTCTTACAGTTGATCCATCACAGGCTGTAAGGGACTTTCGGCGTTTGGTCGTAGAATACCCAGGCGGGCCCTTTACTGCTCGAGCACTCTATAGGCTTGCCCAGGAGGCTTATGAAAGAGGGGCCACCGCAGATTTCGAACGGCATATGGCGTCCTTATCTCGGGATTACCCTGGGTCGTCGGTGTTGGCTGAAGCCGAGGCATGGGTCAGTGGAACCCAGGGGGTACTAGCGCTTCCACCGGTTACGCCATCTACTGCCTCTGAGCGGTCTAACGAGAATCAAGATGATGCTGTAACTCCGGTTGATGCGGCACCTTATTCAGTCCAGTTGGGGGCATTCTCAAATGAGGGGCGTGCCTCTGCACTCTTCGACCGTGCTCGTGCAGCTGATCTGAATGTTAGGCTGGTGCGGATGCCACAAAGTAACTTGATCCATGTGCGTGCAGGTCGTTTTGAGACCTCGATGGAAGCGACGGAATTCTCAAGGCGAGTGAGTGAGCTTGGATTCGCGGCGGCTGTTGTGCGAGATGCGCGAGATGAGGAGTTAGTCCGCAGTAATTTCAGAGTTCCCAGTAATGACCAAGCACACTAAGATCGTTGATTACTGACATTCATCCTTGAGCATCGGCTTCTCGAGCCTACTTTCACCTATGGCCCCGGCGGACACACCCCTGATGCGGCAGTGGCGAGAAGCGAAAGCAGATCATGCTGATTCGCTGCTATTCTTCCGTGTTGGTGACTTTTATGAACTGTTCCATGACGATGCTGAGGAGGGCGCAAGGCTACTAGGTCTGACCCTCACATCACGGAATAATGGGGCTGCGGCTGGAGTACCCTTGGCCGGGGTCCCTGCCAAGGCTCTTGACGAATACCTATCAAAGCTCGTGAGGATGGGTCGGCGAGTCGCGATATGCGACCAAGTTGAAGACCCCTCGGAAGCGAAGGGGATCGTCCGGCGAGAAGTTACAGAAATGATCACACCTGGAACTGTGCTCGCTGATTCACTTCTAATGAAGCACCGGAATAATTTCTTGGTGGCTCTCGTTGACGCAGGGACAGATTCCTTCGGTATGGCCGTCTTGGACGTATCAACGGGTGAGATGTCTACGCAGCTCGTTCCCGCCAGTGAACTTCGCGCCGAACTTGGGCGTTTGGAGCCTTCAGAACTGCTGTTGCCTTACTCGCTTGAAACTTCGGACCAATTGACCTGGGCGTCTGGGCCATCCATCCCTCGAACTCTCCGTGCGGACTGGATGTTCGACGTAGACCTCTCAACAGATGCTCTGTTGAATTCTTTCGGCGTGCATTCACTCGATGGTTTTGGGTTCCAATCTGAAGATCAATCGCTCGTGCGGGTTTCTGGGGCGCTTGTTCAGTATTTGAAAGAAATTCGCCCAGGGGGTGTGCTACATCTGAAGCCTCCTCGAATTCGCCGTCCTGGTCAGGTCATGCTTCTCGATGAGATGACTCGAAGAAATCTCGAGTTGATTGAACCTCTACGTACTGGAGAGGAAGGAGGCACATTACTCGATGTCCTTGATGTCACTACGACACCCATGGGTGGGCGGCTTCTGCGTCGCTGGGTACTAGAGCCGCTTATTCACATGGAGGACATCGCTGTTCGGCACGGTGCGGTGGAGGAGTTCGTAGAGCGCCCTGAAGTTAGAAGCCGGATTCGAGGATCTCTATCTGGTATTACAGATCTTGAGCGTTTAGCGGGCAAGGTCGGCACTGGGCGGGTCACACCAAGGGATCTCGCAGGGTTACGGAGATCTCTTGATCAGCTACCTGAGATTCAGGCTGCAGGGATTGAGGCAAGAGATTTCTTGATTCGTGAATGTGCGGTCGACAAGGACTGCCTGGAGGACGTATCCACGCTGTTGAAAAGGGCAATCTCAGATGATCCGCCGGCGACTCTTCAGGAGGGCGGAGTTGTCAAAAAGGGCTGGTCGGAGGATCTGGACGAGCTTCGTGCAGCCAGAGACGGTGCACGGGACTTTATAGCTAGTCTCCAGGCTCGAGAACGTGAGAGAACCGGTGTCGCATCTCTGAAGGTTGGGTTTAACAAAGTTTTTGGTTACTACCTCGAAGTTACTCGAGCAAACCTAGACAAGGTGCCTGGCGACTATGTCAGGAAGCAGACACTCGCGAACGCTGAACGTTACTTCACTCCTGAGCTCAAAGAATGGGAAGAGAAGGTTTTTGGAGCAGAGGACCGAATTTCTCATTTGGAGTCTGAGCTTTTTAGTGATATCCGAGGGCGTGTCGCCAAGGAGATCGGGAGACTTCAAGACACCGCAACAAGAATCGCGACGCTGGATGTCCTGGTAAGCTTCGCTGAAATCGCCGTTAGCCAAGACTATGTGCGACCGGAGACTCACTCAGGTTTTGAACTCGAACTTGTAGCTAGTCGGCATCCTGTCGTAGAGACGATGATGCCCCGAGAGAAGTTTATTCCGAACGATATTTGCTTAGATGAGAATGGATGGATCGTCGTGTTAACAGGACCCAACATGGCGGGCAAGAGCACCGTACTCAGACAAGTCGGATTAATTCAACTCCTAGCTCAGATTGGATCCTTCGTGCCGGCCGATCAAGCCAGGATACCGGTAGCGGATCGTATATTTACTCGTGTTGGCGCCTCAGATAACCTGGCACGGGGTCAGTCGACATTCATGGTAGAAATGAGTGAGACCGCAGCGATCGTCCATGGAGCTACTGAGATGAGCTTGGTATTACTCGACGAAATTGGTCGGGGCACTTCGACTTACGATGGCGTGTCGATTGCGTGGTCGGTCACTGAGTATTTGCATGAAGAACTAGGCTCGAAAACCATTTTCGCCACGCACTACCATGAGTTAACCCAATTGGGCGATCTGCTCCCTGGTGTGAAAAATATGAATGTCTCGGTTCGTGAAGTAGGATCGGATATCGTGTTTCTGCGCCAACTACTAGAGGGTGGTGCAGATCGTTCATATGGGATCCAGGTCGCCCGTCTCGCTGGCTTGCCTGACACAGTCGTGGCACGTGCGCATGAACTCCTTGTGGAATTGGAGGGAACACATACGGGTGGCGGAGAAGGTCTCGGACGGCGTGGTATGCATCGTCCAGGATCGGGAACTGAGCTGCATCAGCTATCAATGTTTAGGGTAGATCACCCTGCCTTGATTCGCTTACGTGAGTTGGTTCCAGATGATTTAACTCCCCGGGATGCTCTAGAACTCATGTATCAATTAAGGGCAGCTGTACACGGAGATGAGAACACAAAATGAAATTCACAGAAGACTTCTGCTCGCAGAGGAAAACGCTGAGGGGTTTCATAATTTCTGGAATGCTTGTTGCAGCGTTCTCATGCGGTGTGGAAAGTGAAATTGAACAACCGATGCCACTACTAGATGAGATGACGATCGATTACCCGATAAGCCTTTGGGATCAAGCTATAGAGGGTAAAACATTGCTAAGGGTGCTAGTTACAGAAGCAGGTTCCGTCGATTCTGTAGAAATCTTCGAATCCTCTGGTCACCCCGCTTTCGATTCTGCAGCAGTTGCTGGAGTAATAGAACTACAGTTTGATCCAGCTACCCAAGATGGGGAAAGTATTGGTGTATGGGTGACGTTGCCTGTTCAGTTCTCTAAGCGTCCCCTGCCTGATAACGAAAATTAATGTCATATCTAAATTTATAGGGGTTACAAAAGCCTTGTCTTCAATGCCTGAACGCCACAGGGAGCCATACGACAGTGTGCTGGATCTGATCGGATGGACACCTATGCTGAAGTTAAGCTCAGTAGTTGATGGTGCTCGAACGCCAGTCTACGTGAAACTGGAGTTCATGGGTCCGGGGGGCTCGGTCAAGGACCGTATCGGCATTGGAATGATTCAAGCGGCCGAAAGAGATGGGACTCTCAAGGCCGGTGGGACGATTGTCGAAGCCACTGGAGGTAACACTGGACTTGCTCTAGCGATGGCAGCTTCGCTTAAGGGATATCGGTGCATTTGCACGATGCCAGATAAGATGAGTAGTGAAAAGGTCAAACTCTTGCGTGCCTTTGGAGCGGAGGTGGTCATCACACCTACGGCGGTGCCTCCTGATCATCCTGATCACTATCTCCAAAAAGCGCGTGCAATTACAGCTGCGACTCCGGGTGCTGTGATGGCAGATCAGTTTTATAACGAGGCAAATCCACAGATACATTATGAGACAACAGGGCAGGAGATTTGGGAACAGAGTGAGGGGCGCGTTACCCATTTCGTGGCTTCTGCAGGGACAGGGGGCACAATCACAGGTGTTGGACGCTACCTAAAGGAAAAGAATCCAGCTGTCCGCATAGTCGGGATTGATCCTGAGGGCTCCATAACTGCTCCGTTCTTCAATACCGGGGAAATAGGAGAGGGTACCCCTTACAAAGTTGAAGGCATTGGCAATGACAAGATTCCCGGGACATTGGATCTTGATGTTGTTGACGATTATCGAGTTCTCCCGGACCAAGTAGCGTTCGCGATGGCTAGGAGAATGACACGCGAAGAGGGGTTGTTTGCGGGTGGCTCAGCGGGCCTCATGGTTCATGGAGCCATTGAGTTGGCTAAGCAGATTGATGATCCAGAAGCCTTCGTGGTTTCGCTAGTTTGTGACTGGGGTGAACGCTACCTGAGCAAGGTCTATGATGACGAATGGATGCGGGAGAATGGCTTCCTTGAGAGATCCAGGCGTACAAAAGTTCGTGACCTTATCGACAAGAAAAATTCTGATGCACCAGAACTGATCACGATAGAACCGGGGACATCAATACGGATTGCTTTGTCTACGATTACTGCACATGACATCGGCCAGTTGCCGGTTGTCTCTGACGGCTCCTGTGTGGGGTCGGTTACAGAATCAAGTCTGATGAGCCAAGTACTTGAGGATACTGCGTTGCTTGATAGGCCTGTCGATAGCGTGATGGCCCCTCCGTTCCCAGTGATCGCTGATCATGTCGACTCTGAGGAAATAAGGGCTCTTCTTACTCGGGGTAATGCGGCCTGTCTGGTGAGTACGAAAGGCCAGCTTGTAGGTATCGTCACACGTTATGATGTCGTGAGAGCGTTGACCGCATGAGAATAGCAGTCCTCATGGGAGGGGTTTCGGATGAGCGAGAAGTATCGTTGTCATCCGGGGTCCAGGTCGCGAGCGCTCTCCGTAATCTGGGTCACAAAGTTGTCTCAGTGGACACAGTGAGAGGATCTTTAGATGAGGCAGAAGAGGCTCTTTTACTCAAAGCGGGGGTGGGTGCATTACCCCCGCTAGTCGGAGAACTGGCATCGCTAGACGAAGTGCAGACCGTGATGCTACGTGGTAATTCTGAACTCAACGAAATCGATGTCTTCTTTCTTGCGCTCCATGGAGGATCTGGAGAGGACGGCACCATCCAGGCCGTTCTCGAAGTTGCTGGTGTAGCATATACCGGTAGTAACAGACTTGGTTGTTCACTAGCGATGGACAAGGAGGTCAGCAAGCGCCTCTTGCGTCAAGCAGGTATACCAACACCGGACTGGCTGTGTGGAGAGTGCTCCGCCGTGGAAGTCGCGGACACATTAGGTCTGCCTGTGATTGTTAAGGCAGCTTCTGGCGGCTCGTCACTTCGATTGGTCCTCGCTCATGATCTCGAGGAGCTCGAATCTGTAATAGATGAAACTCGTGGATGGAATGATCTAGTACTGTTTGAACGGTATCATCCGGGGCGAGAGGTCACGGTAGGGATCTTGGGAGAAGAAACACTCCCAGTCGGGGAGATTATTCCCGAGCATGAAATCTTCGACTACGAGTGCAAATATCAACCTGGAATGGCTCAAGAAATATTTCCAGCTGACATTCCGTCAGACCTTGCTTCCAGACTCAGGACTCTTGCTCTATCAGCTCATAAGGCGCTTAGGCTTCGTGACTATTCGAGGATAGACTTCATGGTTGATCGCCAAGGAGAGCCTTGGTGCCTGGAGGCGAACGCTTTACCTGGAATGACCTCCAACAGCTTACTTCCTAAGTCAGCAGCAGTAGCAGGGGTGGCTTTCCCCGAGTTGTGTGACCGGATTGCTAAACTTGCAGAAGTCAGGAAACATAAGAATTCTGATTGTCCTTGAGGCGTTGTGCATTAAAGAGATCGTGATTCCGGAACATGCTCACAGAGTTAGGGTTGGATAGATTCCCCTCGAAATAAGTAAGATCAATAACACAGAGAATGGCTTACTCGACCACTAGCTTCGGTTTCAGGTACATGATCACCCCTATGGTGAAGAACCTGATAATCGCTAATGTGGCGGTCTTCTTTCTAACCGTGCTGGTCGGACAAAATTTCATGTTCGAGTGGTTCGCGTTCCAGCCCACACAGATTTTTTTCAAGCCGTGGGGTGTGATCACCTACATGTTCCTACATGGTGGTTTGTGGCATCTCTTCTTCAACATGCTGGTCTTGTTCTTTTTTGGCCCACCACTTGAGGGTCGCTGGGGTGAAAATGAGTTCCTGAAGTTTTATTTCTGCTGTGGTTTTGGAGGGGTAGCACTCAGTTACTTTTTCCTACCGGCTGTGGTGGTTGGAGCGTCAGCTGCGATGTATGGCCTAATGCTTGCCTTCGCGATGAACTGGCCGAACGTGCCGATATATATCTGGGGGATCTTCCCGGTTAAGGCCAAGTACCTCGTGAGCCTGATTGTTGTCATAGCTGCCCTGAGCGCTTTCGGAGGCAGCTATGACGGTGTTGCCCACTTCGCACACCTCGGAGGTTTAGCTGCAGGCTTTATTTACCTGAGGGCCGATTGGCGATTAAATCGGTACTTGGGTTGGCTTAAGAAGAAGACTCCCAAGAGTGGTCATCTCGTTGTTGTTCACACTGACAATCACTCTGGCTACTCAGCTGATCATGTTTCGGGTAAGCGACATGCAGATGATCCGGTGCTCTTTGATAGAGTTGATGAGGTTCTTGATAAAATTTCCGCGAAAGGCATGTCCTCACTGACTCCTGAAGAGCTAAAACTCCTGGATCGGGTGTCCAAGCAACATCGGACTAACTAGCCCCCCAAGACCTAGCTACGGTGTTTTCGAGATCATTACTCTGTCATAGCTCCTGAATCAGTTGTTCGCCTTGGAGTGGGTTGCGAGGTTACTGGTTGAGCGATTTGCTGAACGCATAGATTCGGCGTTGATCTGACCCAAAGAGGTACTCATGGTCTCGAAATGGCAGTTTCGCACCTGTTCGCAGAGGTTTCTTTCGACAGTAACGCTACTCTTGGTCACGGGCTGTGCTGGTGCACAGGTCAGCCCACCACCACCAATCCCGGAAGTATCACAGAATTCTCCGGAAGTAATCCAAGTATCTCAGCCTGATGAGCCGACCCCACAAAACCAGGCAGATCAGATTAATCTCGATACGGTTCAAGCAGGAGAGTTCGACCAGGGTAAGATGTGGACCTTTGAATTTCCTCCTGTCGATTATATCACAGAGACCTATGGTTTCCGGCCGGACACCGAGTGGTTTGAGCGGGCCCGACTAGGAGCGCTTCGTATCCCGAGTTGTTCAGCATCTTTTGTCTCACCGTATGGGTTGGTCATGACCAACCACCACTGCGCTCGAGAGTTTATATCCCAAGTTTCAGGAGATGGCGAAGCCTTGCTGGATGAAGGTTTTATTGCAGAAAATCTTGCAGATGAGCGAACCGTTGAAGAATTCGAGGCAGATCAGCTAGTTGAGATTCTGGACGTCACCGATGAAGTCAATGCTCAGCTTGACTTGGTTCCTCAGGATGAACGTGCAGGAGCCCGAACAGAGCTTTTGGATGAGATCAGAGGTCGGATCTTGGAGCAGCGTGGAGGTGAAGATTCGGGATACGAGATAGAGATGATCTCCCTATACAACGGAGGTCGGACATCCGCTTATGTATTTCGACGGTACACGAACGCCAAGCTTGTAATGGCACCTGAATTACAGATCGGATTTTTCGGTGGGGATCCGGACAATTTTACGTATCCACGATATAACATGGATTTCGCCTTTTTCCGTCTTTACGATGAAAGTGGTGTCCCACTTTCAAGCGATACTTACTTCCCGTTTGACCGTGACGGGCTGTCGGAGGGCGACCCGATTTTCATTGTGGGGAATCCCGGGTCAACCAGTAGGCTTCAGACCGTATCAGAGCTCGAATACCGTCGTGATGTAAGTGATCGATTCCTACTTGAAACGGTTAGGAAACGTATGGCGGTTCTAGAAGTTTATATAGAAGAAAACCCCGAGATTGCTGAGCAGTATGACTTGCGGAACCAGTACTTTAGCCTGAGTAACACTGAGAAGGCATATGAAGGACAACTCCGAGGGCTTCATGACCCAGTAATCCTCGCGAAGCGAGCTGACACTGAGGCTAATTTCCAAGAGGCAATCGATGCTGCCCCCGCCTTGCAAGATCTTTACGGTGGTTTAGTTGATCGCATGGCAGAATTGCAAGACTTGAAGCGGAGTCGCACGGATGTGGTTGCTGCATTTTCAGTTTTTGGGAATCCGATCCTTGACTCATCGACTCTCATTAGGGGCTTTTTTGGGCTTCAGGTTATTTCAATGCAACAAGGTGGTGCGCTGGCTGAAGATCTCGAGTCAATGATCGATAATGCTCGAGGGACTCCCCAAATCCCCGAGGAACTAGATGTGGTTTTGATGGCCGATCGATTTAGGGACTTGGTTGAGCATCTCGGCGCTGATCATCCAGCCGTGGTGAGTCTTCTTGCTGGACGCACCCCTGAGGTGGTAGCGGAACAAGTGGTCTCGAATAGCATGCTCAGTGATTCCGCCGCTGCTGTAGTTGCTCTTGAGTCTGGCGGTATCGGACCGCAGGATCCTGCGGTCCAGGCAGTTATAGCCTTTCTTCCGGCTTTCTTAGAACTGAACAGCCTTTTCGCCGAAGTCGCACCTGAGGAAGAGGCGATCGCTTCGGAACTAGGACGTGCCCGTTTCGAGATCTATGGAACCGAAGTGCCACCTGATGCAACGTTCTCTTTACGGATCGCAGATGGATCCGTTAGAGGCTACGAATACAACGGTACCATGGCACCTGTGTTTACTACGCTCTTCGGACTCTATGACCGTCACTACTCCCACAGTGGAAAAGAAGACTGGGCATTACCGGAGCGGTGGATGAATCCGCCTAACTCTCTTGATCTTTCTACCCCGATAAATTTTGTATCAACAGCTGATATTATCGGTGGTAACTCAGGCTCTCCGGTTCTTGATCGTGATCTTGAGGTAGTCGGTCTGGTATTTGATGGCAATATTGAAAGTCTCCCAGGAGATTACATATATCTGCCCGAAAAGAATCGATCAGTAAGCGTAGATGTACGGGCTATCCTAGAGGCTCTTGATGAAATTTATGACCTTGATCGGCTCGTGCTTGAGCTCACTACAGGACGTCTCTTCGAGACCGAGGAGGAGGCGGACCAGATAGGGCGTTAATAGCAGAATCCATATAATGAGCTAAAAGCAAACTTCAAGCTGGTGAATCGAACATTCCGCGGTGCCTTGCCCACCCTCTCAGCACTTTCTAGAATCCGTGTCCCCATAAGCTGAGGCGGCCCTCTAGGAGTGCCTCCTGCGACAAATAAGGGCTCACCACTACCCGAGTTCGTCGGGGTAGAAGATGTCCCTAAATAATCGAGATCCCGGAGGACTCTGAATGGCATCAGCCAAGGAATATCCCACAGACCGGATACGGAATATCGCGGTTCTCGGACATGGTGGATCTGGAAAAACAAGTTTGATAGAAGCGCTCTGCTTCGTGTCAGGCACTTCGAATCGTCATGGCAATGTTGATAACGGGACTGCGCTTACTATGCATACTCCCGAAGAGCATGCCCATGAAATTTCGATCCAGATGACCCCGGCCTACGCTGAGCATAATGGTGTAAAGGTCAACCTTCTGGACACACCGGGATACTTGGATTTCACGGGCGAAGCTCTTTCTGCCGTACGAGTAGCGGATGCCGCCATCATTGTCGTCAATGCCACCTCAGGCATCGAGGTTGGCACTGAACGCGTTTGGGAATACTGCGAGGCCCGAGGAATTCCCCGGATCTTTTTTGTTTCCATGATGGACAAAGAGCATGCTGACTTTGATGGTGTGTTTCAACAAATCAAGAGCCTCAGTGAGAGTGCGCTCCCTGTAGAGATTCCAGTTGGCGAAGGTCCTGCTTTTGAGGGGATCATTAACCTCTTCAGTGAAAAGGCTCATATCTACAAGAAGGGGACAACCAAAGGGGAATATGACGAAACTGAAGTTCCGGAGGATTTGAAGGATAAGGGAGCCCAGTGGGAGACCGAGCTCCAGGAGACATTGGCCACAACGGATGAAGATCTTCTGGAGAAGTACCTGGAAGGTGGAAAGATCTCCCGTGAAGAAGCGATTGATGCAATGGCTCGTGGGATGGCACGCAACGAAATCTCCCCAGTTTTCTGTGGTGCTGCGCCACTTACATACGGAATCCAGGCACTCCTCAGTAAGCTCGTAGAGTTGTGTCCTAATCCAGCCGAATCAGGAACCGAAACAGTTGGTGACCAGGAGCTTATGGCCGACGATGGAGAGCCACTGGCAGCACTCGTCTTCAAGACTGCGGCCGAGCCACATATTGGGGAATTATCATACTTCCGAATCTTCTCGGGTATGGTCGCTAGCGGGTCAGAAGTTGTGAATGCATCGGATGGTCGAGCAGAGAAACTCAACCACTTGAGTATCCCTATGGGTAAGGAGCGGCATGAGGTTTCCGTACTTCATTCTGGAGATATTGGGGTCGTGGCCAAGCTCAAGCACACGCATACCAATGACACGCTCAACAACAAAGGAAAAAAACTGTCTTTAGATAAAATCGAATTCCCGAGTGCGGACATTGCGGTAGCTATTAAGGGAGTTAGTCGGAACGACGAGGACAAACTCGGAGAGGTTTTGCCTAAGCTACATGAGGAGGACCCAACGTTTTCTGCTGCGTTTAATGGAGAGCTTCACCAGACTATAGCCAGAGGTGTAGGTGAGTTGCATCTCGACGTTCAGTTCGAGCGCATGGAGAGGAAGTACGGGGTCAAGGTTGAAACCGGACAGCCAAAAATCGCTTACCGAGAAACGATCACAAAACAGGCTGAAGGACAGGGGCGGCACAAGAAGCAGTCAGGTGGTCGTGGTCAGTTCGGGGACTGCAAGATACGAATGTCACCGAGGCCCCGGGGTGCAGGCTACGAGTTTGTTAACTCGATCAAAGGTGGGGTTATCCCTACAAAATATGTGCCGTCTGTAGACCGTGGGATAAGAGAAGCGTCTGAAAATGGAGTGCTAGCGAATTATCCCTTGGTCGATTTTGCAGCTGAATGCTACGACGGTTCTTACCATGCCGTAGATTCATCTGATATCGCATTCAAACTTGCTGGTTCGATGGCTTTCAGAAACGTGGCCGAAAAATGTGGGCCGGTCTTACTGGAGCCAATCATCGAAGTATCAGTAACTACTCCGGACGAATATGTCGGAGATATCATGGGTGATTTGACCTCAAGGAGAGGGAAGGTACAGGGTATGGATCCCTCCAGTGGTCGCACCACGGTGAAGGCAATGGTTCCAGAATCAGAGCTATATAAGTACGCGGCAACACTGAGATCGATCACCCAAGGTCGTGCCCATCACACTCGTAACTTTGCTGGCTATGAGCCTGCACCGCATGAAGTCATTGAAAAAGTAAAGGCTGAGCGAGCGGCAGAGAGGTCGTGATAGGGTGTGCAGCCAGTGCTGCGCACGGGTTTGGGCTTGGCGATCATGGTTGGTTAGATAAGACATGCTAATGGGGCTCGCACGAAGGCTTCCTCCTGCCTGCCTACTCGCCATATTACGTTGTTGTACACCTGTACTTCTGGTGATTTGAGCAGGCTGTGTTTGTCCTATATTCGAGTTATCTAATTCCGATACCTATTACCGGTGACTCCACATTATCGAAAGGTGACCTATGCCGTCTAAAGTCACGGCCCTCCCAGTTCGGAGAACCTTTGGCCAAACCATGCGCACTGACGTGTGGTGGCTTCAGCCCGTCGTGGTTTTTGTTGTCTTCACCTCCTTTGTCATCTACTCCACATGGGCTGCGTTTCAGGGGAGCAACTATTATTCGGGGAACCTGCTTTCTCCGTTCTACTCACCTCTGATCTGGGGAGATCCGGCGCACTCGTTTACGGGTACACTAGAGCCTGGATGGTGGCCCTCCTTTCTCCCTGTATTTTCTCCAGCATTCGTGATCCTATGGGCGCCTGTGAGCTTCCGTCTTACCTGCTATTATTACCGTGGAGCTTACTATAAGGCTTACTGGCCCGGCCCATCGTCCTGCTCCGTAGGCACGCCTCGTGAAGCTTACATGGGTGAGAGGCACTTCCCATTAATTCTGCAGAATGCCCATCGATACACATTGCCCTTTGCTCTGCTACTTCTCGTTTTCTTGTCTCATGATGCCTGGAAAGCTCTGTGGTTTGAAACTGGATTCGGTTCGGAAGAACTTGGGCTTAGCATAGGAACGATCGTTTTGACAGCAAACGTAGTCCTCCTTGGTGGCTACACGTTTGGGTGCCATTCGCTGAGGCATCTAATCGGCGGAGGGATTGATAAGCTAGCAGGCAGGCCAGTTCAGAGGGCTGCATATGAGTGTGTTTCTTGGTGTAATAGCCGCCACATGATTTGGGCCTGGTGTAGCCTGATTTGGGTGGCATTCGCAGATATCTATGTCCGGTTGTGTGCGATGGGAACTTGGGTGGACTGGAGGATCCTCTGATGACCCAGCACCAGGTCTTGGAGTACGACGTTATAGTGATTGGAGCGGGTGGCGCTGGTCTACGCGCGGCGATTGAGGCCGCAACTAAAGGCGCTTCGGTGGGTTTGATCTGCAAATCTCTTCTCGGAAAGGCCCATACTGTTATGGCTGAAGGCGGTGTTGCTGCGGCCCTTGCCAATGTTGACGACCGAGATAGTTGGAAGGTTCATTTTGCTGATACAATGAGAGGTGGACACTACCTCAACGCTTGGAGGATGGCGGAACTGCATGCGAAGGAAGCACCTGAGCGCGTGCGAGAACTGGAAGGTTGGGGCGCGCTCATGGACCGCACTCCAGACGGCCTTATCAACCAGCGGAATTTCGGTGGGCATGCGTACCCTCGACTGGCACATGTCGGTGACCGAACGGGCCTTGAAATGATTCGCACGCTCCAGGACCATGGGATCCATGAGGGGATCGATGTGCACATGGAGGTCACAGTCAGCAAGCTCCTTATGGATGGAGGGCGATGTGCTGGTGCTCTTGCGTACGATCGAGAGCTAGGACGGTTTAAGGTTTTCAAGGCCAAAGCTGTGGTCATGGCAACTGGTGGTATCGGACGAGCTTTTCTGGTCACTAGCAATAGCTGGGAATACACGGGTGACGGACACGCCTTAGCCTACCAGGCTGGTGCAGAACTAGTTGATATGGAGTTCGTGCAATTCCACCCAACGGGTATGGTCTGGCCGCCGAGTGTGCGAGGTATCCTTGTAACCGAAGGTGTGCGCGGCGAAGGTGGGATTCTCAAGAACAGTGAAGGTCGCCGTTTTATGTTCGATGACATTCCTCCGCTGTATAAGGAATCAACTGCTGATACTCCCGAAGAGGGATGGCGTTATGTCATAGGTGACAGGGAAGCGCGCCGCCCTCCGGAACTGCTTACACGAGATCACGTGGCTCGCAAGATCGTGAAGGAAGTCCAGGAAGGACGTGGTAGTCCTCACGGAGGGGCGTTCCTCGACATCGCTTGGATCCAAGAGCATATCAAGGACTCAGAGGATCATATCAAGAAAAAACTTCCAAGTATGTATCATCAGTTCAAAGAACTGGCGGGTATCGACATTACCAAGGAGCCTATGGAGGTTGGGCCGACCACTCACTATGCGATGGGCGGTATTCGAGTAGATCCGGATTCCCAGATGTCGACAACCGTTCCAGGTCTTTTCGCGGCAGGTGAATGTGCAGCGGGACTGCATGGAGCGAACCGATTGGGAGGTAATTCGCTCTCGGATTTACTCGTATTCGGAAAGCGGGCTGGGGGATATGCTGCTGAGTTCTCTGCTGAGAACACGCCGGTTCATCTTCAGGACGAACAGATTGACTTAGCAGTCCATGAGGCACTGTCTCCACTCGAGAGGGATCCAGGGGCGGATGTGGGGCCCTATCGCTTGCAGTATGAACTACAGCAACTAATGCAGGACAAGGCCGGGATCGCCCGCGAAGAGGGTGGTCTTGCCGAGGCGTTGGATGAACTGCAGCAACTCAAGACAAGGGCTCAGGCCATGGGAGTTGGTGGTAGCAGAGAGTATAATCCGGGCTGGCATACGGTCCTTGATCTGCAGAATCTACTCACGGTTGCTGAAGCCGTGGTTATGGCATCAGACGCACGCAAGGAAAGCCGTGGAGCTCACTCACGGCTGGACTATCTTGATAAAGATCCAGAGTGGGGAACAGTGAATCTTGTTCTTAAGAAAGGGCACGATGGGGAAATGGAACTTCGTAGAGAAGGGATTTCAGAGATACCGAAAGAACTCCGTAAAATTATTGAGGAACAAGGTTGATGAAGACTGCGACCTTTAAGGTATGGCAGGGCAACTCTGATGGAGGTGAATTAGAGACCTACGAAGTCGAAGTTGATCAGGGCTATGTGGTTTTAGATGCTATCCATCGTATCCAGGCTGAGCAGGCAAACGATCTAGCCGTCCGATGGAACTGTAAGGCAGGCAAGTGTGGCTCGTGCTCTGCTGAGGTGAACGGGTCGCCCAAACTCATGTGTATGACTCGAGTTGATGAATTACCGGCGGACAAGCCGATCACGGTCGAGCCTATGCGGACTTTTCCAGTCGTTAAAGACCTCGTGACAGACGTATCATGGAACTATGAAGTAAAGGCTTCGATCAAGCGTTTCTCTCCGAAGACAGCTGATCATGAAGATGGAAGTTGGAGTATGGATCAGTATGACGTTGAACGCCCTCAGGAATTCAGGAAATGTATTGAGTGTTTCTTGTGCCAAGACGTATGTCACGTGCTTAGGGACCATCAACTTCATGACCGGTTCGCTGGGCCACGTCACTACGTTTACGTAGCAAATATGGAGATGAACCCAATTGACACGGGTGATCGAGTTGCAGAATTGAGAGAGGAACTCGGTATCGGGTACTGCAACATTACCAAATGTTGTACAAAAGTGTGCCCGGAGGGGATTACAATCACTGACAACGCAATCATTCCTCTCAAGGAAAGGGTCGTGGATCAGTCCTACGACCCTCTTGCAAGGCTCATCAAGTTGGTGAAGGGAACTGGTGATTAACTGATTTACGCCTAACCCAGATCGCGACCTAGGGTGAAATGATTAGGTCGATTTTACGATACTAGTCCTCCGGTAGCTTGTCGAAGCAGTTCGGTCACCCGGTCCAGCGCTGCTGCGATGCGTTCCATCTGGGGTTCTACCAGGTGCCACTCACGTTGTTCGATCGCCTCTCGGATACCGGGTAAGGTCTTAACGCCGTATCCAGTGTAAAAACCCGGAGCATAAATTGTGTGTCGGAACCATGGTCGCCCTGGAAGCCCATCCGTGTCTGTCATAGCCTGTTCAATTTTCTGCAGTACTTGATTGATTTCTATCATGCGGATTGGCGACAGAGTTCCGTTGCTCAGTTGTTCACCGAGCATCTGATCAAGGTCCAGAGAAGCGCCTTCGAGTCTTGCTACGGCATTTTGGAGAGGTGCAAAATTGAAAAACGGCACTTCGTCCTTACTCATCGGCGGATTATATGTCTGTGTTGGATCAGCCTGAAGACGAAATGCGTCCATTTCGACGAGTCGGTTGTGTTGGATAGTCTCTGCTCGGAGGTCGTCGGCTAGGGTTACAACTTCACTTACGTAACGGTTAATAGTCTCGGTATAGTTTCCCATCCGGAGTGGAAGAACATCAGCATCAGCAAACCTTAGTGTCAGTCGGCCGGCCACCTTAGCTAGAGTAACTCCATAGCTAAAGCCCGGATCTCCAAAACGCGTATAGTGATCGAAGGAGTCAAACTGAGAATGGTAAGAACCACCTCCGCTCTCCCCTCCGAAACTGATGTTAAGGGATCCGATCCCAAGGTGCTGAAGGAATGGTGTATAGTCCGAGCCTGAGCCGAGCGGAGCGATCCAGAGGTCTCCTTCTCTTTGCGCACTTGGATCACCTGAAACCGCTCTTGTGGCCCGAGAGCGTTCCCAAACCGATACACCTGTTTGGGGATCTTCTACCTCTTTAGCTACTTCATTGACCACACGCTCCAACGTGTGGGAGCCGCCTGCGGAGAGAAAACCGCGACCATTACCATCAGTATTGATATAGAGAACTGCCTTCTCATGTAGTTCGTCTCGATGATGTTCTGCCCATTCTGTTGAGCCGAGAAGGCCTGGTTCTTCAGCATCCCAGCCAGCGTAGACAATAGTCCGTTTCGGGCGCCAGCCAGTGCGTGCTAGCTCACCCACTGCACGCGCTTCTTCCATCAGCGCAACCATTCCGGAAATTGGGTCTGCTGCTCCCATCGCCCATCCGTCGCGATGGTTACCGCGCACTACCCATTCATCTGGGAAGTCTGAACCGCGCATCACAGCGATCAAGTTGTAGGCTGGCGTGAGATCCCAATTGAACTCAAGGTGCAATCGTACCCGCGCCGGACCCGGACCCAGATGATAGGTGATTGGTAATGCCCCTCTCCAATTAGCAGGGGCGACAGGGCCTTCCATCGCAGTTAGAAGCGGCAGAGCATCAGCATAAGATATCGGGAGCACCGGAATTTTCATGATCGTGGGTGCCTCTTCGACAGTGTAGCGTTCGGCATCGACCGTGGCACCCACAAATGGAGTAAGAGGATCTCCAGGATAGAGCGGCATATCCTGGACAGCTCCTCGCTGGACTCCGTGCTCCATACGATAAGGACCCTTCGGGTAGACATCGCCCTGGAAGTATCCGTCATCTCTCGGATCGGAGAACAGAATGCAGCCGATGGCTCCGTGCTCGGCTGCGACCTTAGGTTTTATACCTCGCCACGAGCCACCATATCGAGCGATTACAATCTTACCCTCTACACTGATGCCGCGGCGTTCTAGTTCCTCGTAGTCAGAGGGAATCCCGTAGTTGACATAGACCAATTCACCCGTGACGTCTCCATCAGCAGAGTATGCATTAAACGTTGGGAGTCGATCTTCCTCGATTCCCGATGTTTCGTCCTCGGCCAAGGTTGGTTCACGAAGTTGGGCTGTATATCTGGTCGGCTCTATAAGTTCGAGTTCTCGGATTCGAGGAGTTGGGTAAAGCACCTGGTATTCATCGAGACGCACTTCAAAGCCCCACGACTCGAATTGTTCGATCATCCAGTAAGCTGTTTCCCTATTGTGGGGTGAACCCGTGTAGATTGGTTTGGATACGATGTACCGCATCCATTCCTCAAGGTTGTCGGCGTTTAGGTGGGAATCGTATAGGCTTTCTAGCTCTAGTTGCCGGGCTGCTGACTCAGAAGTGAACCCCAGTACAGCTTTTGAGGCCTCTTGTGCTGACGCCCCCTGAAGTTCCAGAAGTAAGAGGGTAAAGATTAGAGAGCGAGTCAAAAAGCGTGAAGTCCGAACCATGATGGCAACCTCGAGTGAAGCTAAAAGATGGTTATGTACAGTGCCCAACTGGGGCTCACAAAATAGGGTTCTTAGAGCATGGCGGAAGTACGAGCATAGATTCAGTCTCCGGCCAGTGCTTGATCAAGTTATAAAGAAATACTTCTGTGCTAGATCTCGTCATAGTGATGGTGAGAAGGTGTATTTTCGGGTCTCGGTTCGGCCCAAATCAATTGTTAGTTGAACGGGGTAAGAATAAGTGACTCGTGCCCCCTTGCCTGGATAGGGCTTTTCAGTTTAGGCTCCCCCCGGCCCCGGGGACTCAAGCAACATTTGGGATAATCGCGCCTGAGTCCTCACCTCAATACAACAGGATCAATCACAAACCCGGACGCTCATGACCCCCAAAGAATTTTTTAAGCTTGCCGAAGAACACGGTGCCGAAATGGTGGACCTAAAGTTTACGGACTTTCTTGGCGCGTGGCAGCATTGTTCCTACCCCATCGATACTTGGGATGAAGGGACTTTTGAGGATGGAGTAGGTTTCGATGGCTCTTCAATTCGAGGGTGGCAAGGCATTCAAGAATCTGACATGCTGGCTGTTCCGGATGCCTCGACGGCACGTGTGGACCCGTTCTTCGCGCGACCAACCATCAGTGTGCTCGCGAATATCGTAGATCCAGTGACGAGGGAGGACTATTCCCGTGACCCACGTCACGTAGCTCGTAAGGCAATTGAGCACATGAAGGGTACGGGTATCGCGGATACGTGCTACATCGGCCCGGAGCCAGAATTCTTTATCTTTGACGATGTTCGGTATGAACAGAACGAGCATAGCGGCTTCTATGAGATCGATTCTGTTGAGGGGGCTTGGAACACCTCTCGTTATGAAGAACCCAACCTAGGATATAAGCCACGGTTCAAGGGTGGCTATTTTCCAGTTAGCCCCACAGATAGCTATCACGAGCTCCGGGGAGAGATGGTCTATACGATGCGCGATTTGGGTATGGTCGTAGAGGCTCATCACCATGAAGTGGGTACTGCCGGCCAAGGTGAGATAGACCTTGAGTTTACTGAACTTTTACACATGGCAGACCAGTTGGGCTGGTTTAAGTACATCATTCGCAATGTTGCGAAACAGCATGGTAAGACTGTCACGTTTATGCCTAAGCCGATTTTCAATGACAACGGGAGCGGGATGCATACTCACCTCTCCCTCTGGAAAGATGGCACCCCTCTTTTTGCGGGTGATCAATATGCAGGACTGAGCACAATGTGTATGCACGCAATTGGCGGCGTACTCCGTCATGCTCGTGCCCTACTTGCTTTTGCTGCTCCCACGAGTAACTCCTACCGACGATTAGTCCCAGGCTTTGAGGCTCCTGTGAACCTCGCTTATTCAAAGAGGAACCGCTCAGCAGCAGTTCGCATACCGATGTATTCGAATAGTCCTAAGGCGAAACGCCTTGAGTTCCGCTGTCCGGATCCAAGTGCGAACGGGTACCTGATGTTTTCAGCGATGCTTATGGCTGTGCTCGATGGGATCGAAAATGAAATTGATCCAGGCGCTCCGCTTGATAGGGATATCTATGACATGAGCCGAGAAGAACTAGCGCAATATGGACAAACACCGGGCTCTCTTGAGGAGGCACTCGAGGCACTTGAGGAGGACCACGCTTTTCTGACTAATGGGGGCGTTTTCACAGAAGATGTGATCTCCGGTTGGATCGACTACAAGATGGAGAACGAAGTCGATCCACTTCGTCTGCGTCCTCATCCGCACGAGTTCCATCTGTACTACGACTGCTAAGTCCCATACGAGAAAAGCTGCACTAGCGAATAGTCATTTATCGAGAGTAATCAGAAGTTGGCTGGCTCAACTAGAGCTCTTGAGGTTTTGGATAACTGGGAGCGTTTTGTTCTGTAGTTCTGCAAAGGCAACCCTCTTAAGGGTATCCGGATTAGGTGAAATGTGCCTTCTGCGCTGGTACCAAATCTGCCCTCAAGGCCTTAGCTTCAATCAGCTGCCAGGGGCATCCTCAGTGGCGTGCGGCGACCAGGACATCGTCATCGGCAGAGGATTGAGAGAGACCCTCGGAACCTGATCCGGTTGAGACCGGCGGAGGGAGCGCGGCCGATGGATTGGCCTAGAAACACCCAGGTCTAATCATGTCGCCTCACTTCGGATTAACCTTGTGAGAGGCAGGACACTATGAGTCAGAATGGTAAGGCACGTGTCGCCCCCAAGACATCTGATATAGGGAGTGACTACCCCGGAGCTTTCCCCAATTCGAAAAAGATCTATATCGATGGGAGTCGAGGAATTCGGGTGCCAATGCGGGAGATACACCTGACCGGTGGTGAGCCACCAGTGCAGGTCTATGATACGAGTGGGCCCAGGGAAGTTGATGTTCGAAATGGTCTCCAGCCACTCCGAGAAGAATGGATTCGAGAGCGGGAGGTTGTTGAGACACCCAGGGTTCGTATGTCCTCGCCTGATATTGAGATGCCAGTTGGGTTGAGTCGACCGACATTCCGTGGGCGTTCTCCCGTGACCCAAATGATCTATGCTCGTAGGGGTGAAATCACTCCTGAGATGGAATTCGTGGCGATAAGAGAAGGTGTCCAGCCTGATTTCGTTCGCGATGAGGTAGCCCGGGGCCGTGCGATCATCCCAGCGAACATTAACCATCCTGAGATCGAGCCGATGATTATTGGCCGGAACTTCAAGGTCAAGATCAACGCAAATATCGGAAACTCGGCCGTTACATCTTCGATTGAGGAAGAGGTAGAGAAGCTTCGCTGGGCTACTCTCTGGGGTGCAGACACTGTAATGGATTTGTCGACAGGCAAGAATATCCATGAGACGAGGGAATGGATCCTCCGGAATGCCCCTGTCCCGATCGGAACAGTACCAATCTATCAGGCTCTGGAAAAAGTCGATGGCATCCCCGAGGAACTCACTTGGGAGATATATCGCGACACGATCATTGAGCAGTGCGAGCAAGGGGTAGATTACTTCACGGTCCACGCAGGTGTTTTACTCCGCTTTATCCCACTTACAGCAGAACGTATGACCGGGATCGTTTCACGTGGGGGCTCGATCATTGCAAAGTGGTGCATGGCTCACCATAAAGAATCGTTCCTCTACACGAACTTCCGTGAACTCTGTGAGATTATGGCCGAGTACGACGTCTCGTACTCACTTGGAGATGGCCTCAGGCCAGGCTCGATAGCAGATGCGAATGACGAAGCACAATTCGGAGAACTACGAGTTCAAGGTGAACTTACCCGGATAGCTTGGGAGTATGGGGTCCAAGTTATGAATGAAGGGCCGGGACATGTTCCCATGCATTTAGTGCGTGAAAACATGGATAAACAATTGGAATGGTGTGATGAAGCACCATTCTACACGCTTGGCCCTCTCACCACTGATATTGCTCCTGCCTACGATCATATCACGAGTGCAATTGGGGCAGCACAGATTGGGTGGTACGGGACCGCAATGCTTTGCTATGTAACACCTAAGGAACACTTAGGTCTCCCAAATCGAGAGGACGTGAAGCGTGGTGTGATCACCTACAAGATTGCCGCGCACGCTGCAGATTTGGCAAAAGGCCACCCCCGAAGCCAAGAGTGGGATGATGCGATCTCTAAGGCGCGGTTTGAGTTCAGGTGGCGGGATCAGTTCAACCTAGCGTTGGACCCGGTCACAGCAGAGGAATATCATGATGAGACGCTGCCAGCTGAGGGCGCAAAAGTCGCACACTTCTGCTCGATGTGTGGCCCTAAGTTTTGTTCTATGAAAATCACTGACGATATTCGCCGCTTTGCAAAAGAGCAGGGCATAGACACGGCTGCCGCAAACGATATTGGCATGCAGCAGATGTCCGAAGAATTTCGTGAGAAGGGGAGCGAAATTTATGTTGACCTGGAAGATCCAATGACAGTCCATCCGGGAGGATAGGTGGAAAGCAAGACCCTATCCCGATTATTCCTCAATTTCGTTCTTGTCATACCAAGCGTCGGAGCGACTCAAGCATCCGGTACCAGAAGCTTCTGCAGTTGAAGAAGATTCTGGTGACCGGTGCCGGGGGTCAGATTGGCTCATGGCTTGTTCCTAAACTTCGAGGTCTCTACAGCAACTCACGAGTGGTTGCCACCGACATTCGCCAACTCGATCCCGAGATGGCGGAGTCGGGACCCCTCGAGCTCTTGGATGCAACAGATTCAGAAGCACTTGGCGAGGCCGTAGAACGCCATCAGGTCGGTCTTATCTATCATCTAGCAGCAGTCTTATCAGCAACTGGTGAGCGTGATCCCAGACGTGCGTGGCGTGTTAACATGTCAAGCCTTGAATCCGTGCTCGAGGTTGCCCGTCATCAGGGTTGTGCAGTCTTCACGCCCAGCTCGATCGGTGTTTTCGGATCGGGTACGCCAAAGGATCTCACACCTCAGGACACCGTGATGCAACCGACTACAATGTACGGGATCACAAAGTTGGCCGGTGAACTTCTTTGTAACTACTACCATCGAAAATACGGAGTTGATACCCGTGGTGTACGCTACCCTGGCTTGATCTCACACGGTGCGCCACCGGGTGGCGGAACCACTGATTGGGCCGTTGATATCTTTTACAGTGCTGTCGAGGATGGACATTACGATTGTTTCTTAGGTCCGGATACAAAGCTTGATATGATGTATATGCCTGATGCGGTCAGTGCTGCCATCGCTGTTATGGAAGCTGACCAGGATGCACTTGAGCATAGAAACGCATTCAACCTGACTGCAATGCAGCTTACACCAGAGATGCTATCTGCCGAGATCCAGAAACATCTTCCGGGCTTTACGATCGATTACGATGTTGACCCAATCCGGCAGGCTATCGCCGACTCGTGGCCAGACCGTATCGACGATGAGGCTGCTCGAAAAGAATGGGGTTGGGAACCATTGTTTGATATTGAATCAATGACTAAAGACATGCTTGAACATCTCAAATGAGTGTTATGCCATGCCATTAGACAGACTTACGAGAGTGCTTGATGACCATGTGTTGGCGCTCGAAGAGGCTGGGACAGCTAAGGGTGAGGAAAGCATTGTGGTTTCGGTCAAGCCTGCTGAGGATGACCGCGGTCCTCGATTTCTATTGAAGGGTGAGGGGTCTCAAGAGTTTATCCGCATGAATTCCAACTCCTATCTTGGCATGGGTCTGAGAGAGGAAGTTATTGCTGCAGAAGAACATGCGACTCGGATGTTTGGAGCCGGGCCTGGTGCCGTGAGATTCATCTCCGGTAGCTATGACGCACACATCATTCTGGAAGAGAAACTTGCGGAATTTCATGGTCGAGAGGCCGCGATGATCTTTTCATCTGCCTACGCGACAGTCGTGTCTACGATTACACCGTTGACTACACCTGAGACCGTATTGGTGTCTGATGAACTCAACCACAACTGCATCATCAATGCGATGAAGTTGAGTCGGCCAGCGGGTAAGGCTGTCTATCCTCATAATGACATGGGGGCATTAGATGCGGCACTTGAAGCGTGGAAGGGTAGGGCCAGGCGAGCGCTGGTAGTTACCGATGGAATTTTCTCGATGAGGGGTGACCATGCGCCTGTTGATGAGATAGTAGAGCTGTGCATTAGGCATGACTCAGATTACGAAGAAAATGTGGTTTGTGTGGTAGACGACTCTCATGGAGTCGGTGCATTTGGCCATACAGGAAGGGGGGCTGAGGAGTTCACGAACAGCAAACCAGCCGACATCCTTGTGGGTACTCTGGGAAAAGCATTCGGTGTTAACGGTGGCTATGTAGCGACGAATGCCGGGACGGTTCATTTCCTTCGGGAATCATCGCAGATGTATATCTACTCGAATCCGATAACAGTTGGCGAGGCAGCTGCTGCACTGCGCTCTGTAGAAATCGTAGATAGTCCAGAAGGCATCGCGCTATTGGAGCGACTCCGGGGCCTCACACAACATTTTGAGCAAGGGCTGAATCGGTTGGGAATCGAGACGATACCCGGCGAGCATCCAGTCGTACCTCTCATGATTAGGGATACGGACAGGACAAAGGACCTGGTCTCATACCTGTATGACAGTGGAGTGCTCGTTACCGGCTTGACTTATCCCGTAGTACCGCGAGGGGACGAGGAAATCCGTACGCAGATCAATGCCGACCATACCAAGGCAGACATTGACCATGTGCTGGGTCTACTGGAAGCCTATCGGTGATGTCCAGATGCTGTTGTTCACCAATGACACCCCGGCGGCAGTCAGGTGGAGTCCGGATACTGTTGATCCTATGTATTACTGTAATCTCTAGCTGTCAGGCTGCACCGTCAGGTTATTCAGGGGTATTCGATGGCAGTGCTGGACGATGGGTAGACCTTACCCACTCATTTGCTGAGTCAACGATCTACTGGCCAACTGATACCGCGGGATTCCAGCTTCAGGAGCTCGCTTTTGGCCAGACTGAAGGTGGCTGGTTTTACGCCTCATATCAGCTTGCTTCTGCTGAGCATGGAGGTACGCACCTGGATGCACCGATTCATTTTGCTGATGGCGGGCTCACGAATGACGAGATCCCCCTGTCGGGACTCATCGGTCCGGCAGCCGTTGTCGATGTATCTGAAAAAATTGATCCAGACTACCTAGTTTCAATAGAGGATCTTACGACTTGGGAGGCAGTAAACGGAGATATTGAGGATGGTGCCATACTTTTGATTCGCACCGGATGGTCAGACCGTTGGGATGACCGTACCGCTTATTTAGGCACGAATATGACCGGTGAAGAAGCTGTCGCGCAGCTTCATTTTCCAGGTATCAGTGAAGAGTTGGCCCAGTGGCTGGTAGATGAGAGGGGAATCGTTGCTCTGGGTATCGACACGCCAAGTATCGACTACGGACAGTCATCAGACTTTCGTGCTCATGTGATTCTTTATAGAGAAAACATTTCAGGCTTCGAGAATATCACGAACCTTGATTTACTGCCGGCTACAGGGAGCTTTGTCATTGCGTTACCCATGAAGATCGAGGGAGGTAGCGGCGGGCCACTCAGGATCGTTGCCTTTGTTCCAGCTGAGCTGGGGTCGTGAACTGAATGGATGGACCTGTCAACCTTCCCAGGGTCCGGTCACCAACCCAGCGCTAGGGCTACCAATTGGCTAGGCGTTTCTTCATCTCCGATTGCAACTACAATGAACTGGCGGCCGTTGGCCATATAAGTCATAGGTGCGCCAGAGGTCCCTGCAGCTAGCTCAATTTCCCATAGGACCTCCCCGGTCTCTTTTTGCCAAGCACGGAAAAACTTACCGCCTGCGATGGGTAGGATTGAGAGCGCTGCTTCTGTTCCTTCTCCTAAAAATAGTAGGGTCTTGGTGAGAAGAGGGGCGGCCCTACCACGTTGACCGAGCCAAGGGAGGTCAAGTTCAGCAATGGTGGGATGGCTACGAGGACCCGGGCCATTGGGCTGCATCCATAGGTGCTCACCAGTGTTCATGTCTATCGCGGTGATTCGACCATATGGAGGCTTGAGCAGTGGGAGGCCTGAGGGCATAGGCACCTCTCTGGGTAGGCCTCTCACATAATTGAAGTCGGAACTGTCGGGGTCGGTAGGAGGAACGAGAGCGGTAACACTGGGGGACGTGACGGATGGGACGTACAGGACGCCTGTTTCGGGGTCAACTGCTGCCCCTCCCCAATTTGCACCTCCAACCCATCCCGGCATTAGGATCGTTCCCTTAGTACCTCCAGGGCTATCATCGAGTAGTGTGGGTGGGGTGTACATCTCTCCATAGACGAATTCTGAGACGATTGCCTCAGCTTCTGCCCTAAGCTCAGGAGTAAAGTCCACAAGGTCATCGATGCTAAGACCTTGTAGATCAAATGGGGCGGGATGTGTAGGGAAGGGTTGGGTTTCTGCTGCTACTTCCCCCGGAACTTCAGAAGGAGGAACGGCTCGGTCTTCAATCGGCCAGATTGGTTCACCAGTTTGCCGATCGAATGCGAATACGAAGGCTTGCTTGGTAACTTGTGCTACCACTTTCCTCGGTTGGCCATCAATAACTACGTCTAGAACGTTTGGGGCTGCAGGTGGGTCGTAGTCCCAGAGACCGTGTCTCGTCATCTGATAGTGCCACACTCTTTCACCTGTTTCTACATCGACTGCGGCTACACTTTCTCCATATAGATTGTCGCCCAGCCGGTGTCCGCCGTACCAATCGTTTGTTGTTGTTTTTAAAGGCAGATAGACGTGCCCCAGTTCCTCATCAGCACTCATCATTGTCCAGACATTACCATTACCACTGTAGGCCCAAGAGGAGTCTGCCCAGGTCTCGATTGCTGGATCTCCTGGCCCAGGGATTGGGCTAAATCGCCAAAGCAGTTCGCCAGAGTTGGTATCAAAAGCCCTCACATATCCAGGAGGAGCGGTCTGCCAGTTTCTATTGGGTGCCATCGCTTGTGAGCCGACGATCACAGCGTTCCGAACAACGATCGGAGGAGATCTCCAAGTGTATGTCGTCACTCTAGGATCTAAATCAACCGCTAAGTTGATCACACCTCCTTCACCGAAGTCTGCTAGAACGCTGCCCGTGCCCGCATCTAGGGCCACCAGATATTGGCCTGATCCGAGAAAAATTCTCTCATTTATACCATCACTCCAGTAGGCGACACCTCTATTCGTTCGGCCGGTGGGGCGATCTCTAAGTCCTTCTGCGTATGGGTCGTAGCGCCATTGCTCAATGCCAGTTTCCGGATCGAGAGCCACTGCTTGGCCCATGTTAGTCGTAGTGTAAAGCCTATCGCCAATTTTGATTGGTGTTACCTGGTAGTTGGGATTGATATAAAGCCCAGGATTGCGAGTTAGGAGGTCGTAATCTGCCGATTCCCAGACCCAGGCGATCTCGAGCTGGTCTACATTGGCGGCAGATACCTGATCTAACGGGGAATATTTACTGGCTGCTAAGTCCCGACCGTAATGAGGCCAATCGCCGGGATCAATCGAAAATTCCTGCTCAGCATCTTTCCCAAAGCCTAGGATACCGATGCCAAGTGCGAGAAAGGGAATTGTGCTCCAGGGAGCTCTTAACCATCTCCCTTTTCCGGTATTGCTGGTATCCATGAGGCTAGCTCGATTTTTGTGGGCCCTCATTCAAGGTCCCCTCACGATTGAAAGGTTACGGAACGGATATCCCCACTCAAATGGTCAGCCGGGAAATGTAACAGGGGCTTTCCTATCGTGTTCAGCACTCCTAGGTATCTCCAGACTGGTTGCGACCATGCGTGGTGATCGGCATCGTCTTGATGCCGTCTGATCAAGTTTATCCAGACCAAGGTAGGAATCGATGTATCGCACTCTCATATCGGTCTTGATTTTCTGCGTTATCCTGGTGCTTCCAAATGAGTTGCTGGCCCAAGAAGCGCCTGCCCTTAACCCGTCCGACTATGGGCAGTTTGAGAATCTTGGACTATTCGAGCTCGATCCAAAGGGAAACTGGCTTGTGTCCGGTATCAGACGTGTAGATGAGACTACTGAACTGCGGCTGATCGCTAGTGACGGAAATGGTGAGCCACTTGTGCTCGAGCATGCTACAGGACCGGTATTCAGTCGAGATGGGAGTTGGATGGCGTATAGAGCCGGGGTCCATCCGGATGAACTTGAGGAGTCAGATGAACCAATCCGGGACAGACTCGGTTTGGTCAATCTAGCCAACGGTGTGGACACGGTACTCTTTGAGGTTCAGCGCTTTGCTTTCCGGGACGATGGTATCTGGTTAGCTGCGCGGGGTTATGCGTCTGCGGACACACTGGGTGCCGATCTCGTGATCATGAATCCCTCTACAGGGGCGCAAACGCTCATCGGAAACGTTGATGAGTTTGTATGGCAAGATAAAGGGGAATTGATCGCTGCCACTTTGCGTACCTCTTGGGGGAGCTCGAACAGTGTCGTGATTTTCGATCCTGAAGGAGAGAGGCTTCGGACGCTAGATTCTCGCGATGCACATTACAGCGCTCTGAGCTGGCAAGACGAGTCAGCACAGCTCGGGGTTATGCGTTCGATGGAGCTTGAGGGTCGCGAGGGCGATACACATGACGTGCTCCTCTGGGAAGATGTTAACTCTGGCTTGGATCCGCGGGTTCTAGCAGCGCTCGGGCGGGACGATATCCCTGAATCGATGCGAATGACGGACTATGCTGGGATCGATTTTGATGCTACCGGAGCGACGATTTTTGTCGGCTTACGGGACTGGACGGCAGTAGAAGCAAATGATGCTGAGTCAGTTGATAGTATTGAAGACGAGGAAATCTCTCCAGCAGATGTACAGGTCTGGCATTGGGATGATGACCAGATTCTGAGGAGTCAGGAATACCGTGCAGAACAGATCTCACGGCAGACTTTTCTGGCAGCGTGGCATGTAAGGGATGATGAACTTGTAATCCTTGGCGAAGATTTCTCGGAAGAAGTTGAAATTGTTGCTGATGGGAAGTGGGGGATTGTCCCTGACTACACACCATACAGGTTTCAGCGTCGCTTTGGTGATGGCGCTGCGGATTGGTACCGGGTTGATCTTCAGACGGGCGAACGCACGCTTCTTGCCGCAGAAGTGCAATTCGGTTTCGAAGCTGGAGGAGGGGATAGCCCAGTGTTGGTTTATGGGGATGATCGTTGGTCTGCGGTCGACCTAGCTTCGATGCAAAAGACAGTTTTAGCTGAGGGCCGTAGCTTTACGCAACCGCTTTTCGATCACGATTACCCAGGACCTCATCCTCCTTGGGGTATCGGAGGGTGGGCCGATACCGGTGAGTCGGTGCTTCTTTATGATAAGTATGATATTTGGCTCGTTGAATTGGATGGTTCGTCAGCGACGCGTATCACGCGTGGCGAAGAAGATGGCCTTATTTATCGACTCGTCCGAATGGATTCTGATGTCAGTTTCGGGGACCCGCATGTCATAGATTCAAGTCAGCCGGTCTGGCTGTCATTCATGGACGAGCGCACAAAAGACTCAGGCTACGCCAAAGCTGATCTTCGTTCTGGCCAAGTGAATGTTCTATTAGAGGAGCCTGCTGTAGTAAACTCGCTGACCAAAGCTGAAGATGCCGATCGGTATGCTTTGCGTATCCAGCGCTGGGACGATTCTCCTGATGTTTTTGTGGGAGGGCCGGATCTTTCCGATCTTCAGCAGGTGACGCGTACGAACCCATTCCAATCCGATTACGCGTGGGGTCACTCAGAACTGATTGAGTATACTACTGATGCTGGTCACGAACTTCAGGGGATCCTCGTGTTTCCCGCTGAATTCCGTGAGGGGGAACAGTACCCGCTCATTCTATACCAGTACGAGCGATTGTCAGATGGCCTCCACAGGTACTACACGCCTAGCGAGAGGCGTTACTACAACTACCAAGTCTGGTCTCAAGAAGGGTATTTCGTGTTGATGCCCGACATTGTTTACGAACCTGGACGCCCTGGTCCGTCGGCTCTAGATGCAGTTGAGCACGCAATCGATGCTGCAGTTGCAACGGGCCATGTTGATCCTGACCGGATTGGTCTGATTGGTCATTCGTGGGGTGGCTATCAGGCTTCATATCTTCCGACTCGGACTGACCGTTTTGCCGCTTCGGTAGCCGGAGCAGCGATCACAAACTTCTTGAGCTTTATGGGCGCGGTCCATTGGAATGGGGGGTTGCCGGAGACTGGACACTGGGAGACAGGACAGGCCCGGATGGCGGTCCCGTACTGGGATGACTTCGAGGGGCACTTAGAGAGTTCTCCATCCTATGGCATTGAGAACTTGGAGACGCCTGTTCTACTGATGCACGGCGACGAGGATGGAGTGGTAGACTTCCGACAGGGACTGGAGTACTACAATTATGCACGGCGGGCCGGTAAGGAAGTCGTGTTACTTGTTTACCCCGGTGCAGACCATAGCCTAATCAGAGCGGAGCAGCAGGTGGATTATCACCGGCGAATCCTAGATTGGTTTGGGCATTATCTTAAGGCTGAACCAGCAGCAGCTTGGATTACCGAGGGCGAGAGTTGGGTTGAGCGCGGCAAAAGAATCGGTAACTAGTCTGTCCTTGCTTGCCCTGCTAGAAAATCCGCCTCATGCTCACTTCCCATCATCAAGGATGCGTAAGGCTACCTAGAAAGGAGAAACTCACTGTGCATCGTTCGAGGTTTAGTCAATATCTGGTTGTCTTCTTCATTACAATTTTCGTTCCAGTAGGGCTCGGAGCTCAGGCGGATGCTCGCCTGCAACGTCTCAAGAACGAAGCACTGCAGATGGTTGAGGAAGATGCAAAGATGGTTCAGGAAATCGTTGATATGCTCTTCAGCTTTGGTGAATTGGGCTTTCAGGAATTTGAAACCCAGAGGTATTTGACTGGAATTCTTGAAGATCACGGGTTTGAGATAGAACTGGGTGTTGCTGGAATGCCAAGTGCCTGGATTGCACAGTGGTCGAATGGCTCGGGATCTCCGGTGATCGCCCTGGGCTCGGATGTGGACGGCATTCCTCAGTCAAACCAAAAGCCTGGAGTTGCCTACCGTGACCCTATCCTCTCGATGGCTCCAGGGCATGGTGAGGGGCATAACTCAGGGCAGGCTGTAAATATCGTGGCAGCCCTTAATGTGAAAGAATTGATGGAGCGCGAAGACATAGATGGCACACTGATGATTTGGCCTGGGGTTGCAGAGGAACAGCTTGGATCCAAAGCATTTTTTGTGCGGGATGGGGTTTTTGATGGTGTAGACGTCAATCTATTCAGTCACGTATCCTCGAACTTTTCAGTCACATGGGGCCACACGAGCGGGAATGCTCTTGTTTCCGCCCAGTTTCGTTTCACTGGAGAAACAGCTCACTCAGCTGGATCCCCTTGGAGGGGCAAATCAGCCTTAGACGCAGTCATGCTTCTTGCTCAGGCCTGGGAGTACAAGAGAGAACATCTGCGTCCTCCGCAGCGTTCCCATTACATAATTGTGGAGGGTGGTGATCAGCCAAATGTTGTACCTCAGACTGCAACAATCTGGTTCTATTTCCGTGAGGTCGACTATCCACGTGTTGTAGAAATGTATGATGCCGCAAAGTTGATGGCGCGTGGTGCGGCAATGATGACGGGCACGGAGATCGACACGATCATGACAGTCGGTTCAGCTTGGAATAGGCATTTCAGTAAGCCCGTTGCTGAAGTCACGCAAACGAACATAGAGCGCGTCGGGCTTCCAGAATGGTCCGAGGCAGATGTTGCCTTAGCGAATGGACTCCAGCGTGACCTAGGTCAAGAAGAGCGAGGTCTTCCTACTCAAGTCCCATCTCTAAGAGGGCCAATTGATCTGGCGAACTATACTGGTGGAGGCTCTGATGATATCGGGGACGTGTCTTGGAATATGCCGACTGTCACGATGCGTTACCCAGCTAACATGCCAGGTGGCCCCGGGCATAATTGGGCGAATGGGATAGCCATGGCGACGCCCATAGCACACAAAGGCTCACTGGCTGGAGCTAAGGTTCAGGCCCTTACTCTGCTCGACCTATTCTTAGATGGACAGACCGTTGAAGCCGCGTGGGATTACTTCAATGATGTGCAGACGGTCGAGACGACCTATACCCCATTTATTACGCCAGATGACAAACCGGCGATATGGTTGAACGAGGAGATTATGGCGGAATGGAGAGAGCGTATGCGTCCATTCTACTATGACCCTTCGCGCTATGATACTTACCTCGAACAGTTAGGAATTGAATATCCAACTGTCCGCACTCGGCCAGTCTCGGAAGATGGCTTAGATAGGTCAGTTCCGAATAGGCATTGAAGGATAAGCACGTTGGAGTACTCGAATACCTTCGAAGATAGACAGGAGGCAAATGATGGGAGAGAAGAACAGACCACCCAGTGGTATAGAACGTCGTGACTTCCTCAAGGCAGCTGCTGCTGCAGCTGCTGCGGGTGCAGTACATCCGCTGGCTCTTGAGGCGTCAGATCCCTCGTTTCCTCGATGGGTCGAACAGGAGCAGGAAGCAGCTTCGCCGATTCAATTAGGTCAGGGTGAACACCCGGCATTGGTTTTCCAGGCCTATCCTGGCGGTACGGGATCACTGATGGAGAAACTATGGAGAGAGCATGGTCCAAGGATGTTCGACAGGCCAGCTATCCGTGTGCGCCCGTGGCGAGGCTCCGTACCAACAAATGAAGAGGATATAGCGTTTCTCCCGGTACATCGACTGTCCGCACTAGTCCGCTCGCGCCGAATCTCATCCGTTGACCTTACAGAAATTTACCTTGATAGAATCAAGCGTTACGATCCGATCCTACTATGTGCAGTGACGATTCTTGAGGATCGGGCTCGTGAAGAAGCTCAACAGGCAGACATGGACCTCCGCAGCGGAAACTGGAGAGGGCCACTTCATGGTATCCCCTACGGTGTAAAGGACCTCTTTTCGACCACCGGAGCACGTACTACATGGGGCTCAGCCGACTTCGAAAACCAAGTAATAAACGAAGATGCTGAGCTTGTGGTTCGACTACGAGAGGCGGGCGCCGTATTGATTGCTAAGCTAGCAACAGGTGAGTTCGCTAGTGGTGACCGTTGGTTCAGGGGTCGGACTAAAAACCCCTGGAACGTTCAAGAAGGCTCGAGTGGCTCTTCTGCTGGTCCTGGTTCGGCTACTGCGGCGGGCTGCGTAGCATTTTCAATTGGTACCGAAACTCGTGGGTCGATCGTCTCACCTTCCCGGCGTAACGGTCTCAGCGCGCTTCGACCAACTTTCGGGAGAGTGAGTAGATACGGTGGAATGGTCCTTTCATGGAGCATGGACAAGGCAGGCCCGATGTGTCGCACCATCGAGGACTGCGCTCTTGTCTTCAACGAGATTCATGGAGCGAGTGAGCACGATCCTGCGACGGTCACTGCTCCGTTCGTATTCGACCGGAGGCCGGATTTGGGATCATACCGTATTGGGTTCACAGAGGATGCCCCTGAGTCATTTCTAGAAAAACTCTCAGACTTAGGTGCGAATCTCAAAGAGATGAATGAACTCCCGGAGTTCCGATCCGACCAACTTGGCGCGGATTCAGCGGCAGCATTCGACTATCATGTAGCACCGGGTGGTGTTGAGCCGGAACCAATCCCCGAGGATCTCGAAGAGGGTGAGGCTCGGCGCAGAGGTCGTTTCCGTCGCGGTCGGGATGCGCGAGCCATTGACTATGTCAACGGTCAGAGGCGGCGCCTCATTTTCATGAAAAAAATGCAAGAGGCTATGGATGGGTTTGATATGTTTGTAAGTGGTTCTGGCGAAGTAGGCCTAACAAATGATACTGGACACCCCGCAGCTATCGTTCAGTATGATTTCGGGGTGCGTAATCCCGACTCTGAGACACCGACCACGATGCCGCTCACGACTACAATTGTGGGCGATCTATTCGCTGACGATAAGATTCTTAATGTGGCGCATGCCTTCCAGTCAGCGACCGATTGGCATCTGAGAAGGCCCACTCTTCCAGATATGTAGCCTTATTGCGGGGTGCCGAGAGCTTAGGGTAGCGGCACCCCGCAATAGTTGTCAAAGCGAGTGAGTCGGGTGTTTGAGTTATATGCCGTCGAGTAGCGTCTCAACATGTGCGGCAGCAGCAATCGCTGTTCCGTCTACATTGTAGCCGCCCTCTAATAGCGAGACCAAACGTCCACCGCAGTAGTCATTGGCTATGTCCATTGTAGTTCGGGTCATACGTCGAAATACATCGTCAGTGAGGTCGAAGCAGCCGAGAAGGTCATCCATGCGACTGTCGAAACCGGCAGACACAATGACGAAGTCCGGCTGGAAATTGCTTACGGCCGGCAGCAACACACTGTCCCAATGCCTGAGCATATCGATGTCCTTTGATCCGCAATCTAAGTGAACATTCAGGTTGAGATCTGAGCCTTCTCCCTCTCCGCGGAGTGATGGGTCTCCTGTACCAGGATATGCTTGCCAGTCATGAGCTGAGAAAAAGAGCACGCTTGGGTCATCGTAGAACGCATTTTGGGTTGCGTTGCCATGGTGGTAGTCCCAGTCGACGATCAAGATCTTTTCAAAACCGTGGCGAAGTTGCGCGTACCTAGCAGCGACTGCTGCGTTGCTGTAGAAACAAAACCCCTCTTCCTGGCCAGTGTTGTTCGCGTGATGCCCTGGAGGCCTGACAGCACAAAACGCATTACGCACCTGTCTATTTGCTACAGCATCAATCGCGCCTAAGGCTCCTGCTACAGCAAGTTCTGCAATTTCACCGGTCACTTCAATTTCACGAACGGCGTCCACATGCTCTGAGGTATGGTGGCGGCGAATGAAGGGCATTGAATCAGGATGCATTTGCAGTGGGGTTAACTCTGAGTTGAGCCCACGCTCTTCGAAAGCCTGTGCAATACGCATCAATCGTAATGGCCGCTCTGGGTGTGGTTCGCCGCCACGATCAGGCAACTCGTGCTCAAGGTACCTCGGATCTGTTATGAGCCCTGTACCGGTTTGGGTTGGCGAGACATTACTGTTCACGAATGGTTTAGGCATTGCTCCTGCTGCCAGTAGGCTTTTCGCCAAATCCCCGAGAAAAACTCTACGAGTTCTAGTCATAAATGTAGCTCCGTACGAGGAGAAGCCTAGCAATCTTCTCCTAGCCACTTGCCCAAGACAAGCGATAATGGCATTCGTATCGCTCCTTTGGAACCCAGGATTTACCGGAGAACAAATTCCATGCGTCACGTATCTCTTCTGTTAGCGTTCATGATTGCAGCATTAACGCTCGTGCCGGATCTCATAGCTCAACAGGACCCGAGACTTGAAAACCTCAAGGCAGAGGCAGAGCAAATGATCCAAGATCGGGCAAAGCTTGCTCAGGAAATTGTCGATCACCTGTTCTCTTTTGGTGAGCTTGGGATGCAGGAGTTCGAGACGCAGCGGTATCTCACAGGCTTACTAGAGGAAGAAGGTTTTGATATTGAGTTGGGAGTAGCGGGGATGCCAAGCGCCTGGACTGCAACGTGGTCAAACGGCTCAGGTGAGCCCGTGATTGCTTTGGGCTCTGATGTTGATGGTATCCCTCAGTCCAACCAGAAACCTGGAGTTGCGTATCGTGACCCGATACTGTCGATGGCACCTGGACATGGTGAGGGCCATAACTCTGGGCAGGCTGTGAATATTGTTGCGGCAATCGTGGTTAAAGAACTCATGCAGCGTGACGGTATAAATGGGACTCTTCTGATCTGGCCTGGTGTTGCCGAAGAACAAGTTGCTTCAAAGGCGTACTTCGTTAGGGAAGGGGTCTTCGAAGATGTAGACGTGAACCTGTTCACCCATGTTGGTAATAATTTCGGTGTTTCCTGGGGCCAGGCAGGTGGTAATGCCCTCTGGTCGGTCCAGTTCCGCTTCACGGGTGAGACTGCGCACTCAGCAGGGTCGCCCTGGCGAGGCCGATCAGCACTCGACGCAGTCATGCTTATGGCCCAAGGCTGGGAGTTCAAACGGGAACACCTGAGACCTGCAGCTAGGTCACACTATATCATAGTCGAGGGTGGTGACCAGCCGAATGTGGTACCTCAGACTGCAACGATCTGGTTCTATTTCCGCGAGCGAGATTATGAACTCACAAAAGAGCAATACGATGCTGCAATTTTGATGGCTGAAGGTGCTGCCCTAATGACTGGTACAGAAGTAGATACGATCATGACGGTGGGAGCAGCTTGGGGTCGCCACTTCAGCAAACCGGTTGCCGAGGTGACTTACTCCAATATTCAAGCGGTTGGACTACCGGACTGGAGCGAGGATGATATCCGATTTGCGGAAGCGTTCCAGAGAGAAATGGGTGTAGATGTAACTGGTTTGGCTGACTCTATTCGTGACTTAAGGGGGCCGGTTGACCTATCTCGGTCCCTTGGTGGTGGATCCGACGATATCGGAGATGTTTCGTGGAATATGCCGACCGTCACACTCAGTTATCCATCTAATATGTCAGGTGGTCCCGGACATAACTGGGCGAATGGGATCGCGATGGCGACACCCATTGCGCATAAAGGTGCTGTTGCAGGGGCTAGGGTTCAGGCACGCACACTGCTAGACCTCTTCTTGGATGGTGAGACGGTTGAAGCGGCATGGGCTTACTTCAACGATGTCCAAACTGCCGAGACTGTCTACACACCATTTATATCACCGACAGACCAGCCAGCGATCTGGCTTAATGAGGGGATCATGGCACGATGGCGACCGGAGATGCGTCCTTATTACTACGATTCGAATCGTTTTAGCACGTATCTAGAACAACTCGGCATTGAGTATCCAACTATCCGCACACGCCCGGTTTCTGAAGAAGATGCACCTGTGGGTGGTGCACCTGGTGGTTTCTAAGGTGTCAGATATCACATTACGGATGTGATCATGAACTCGCCGGCATTTTTTGGTATAGCTTCGGTTCTACTAGCCCTGCTTAGGCCGGGAGTGGTGGTTGGGCAGGACATTGATGTGGTCGAACTGACTACAGAACAGATCCAGCATGCTTACGCTGCTGGTGAGTACACATCTGTAGAATTGACCAAGGCGTTCCTCGAGCGAATTAATCGCTATGAGGACTACTATAATGCGTTCATATCGATGAACCCCGAGGCTCTGGACATAGCAGCGCGTCTTGATGAAGAGTACCGCTCTTCTGGGCCAAGGGGTCCACTCCATGGAGTTCCGGTTGTCATTAAGGACAACATGGATTACACCGGACTCGTGACGACCGCGGGGTTCTGGGGCTTCAGCACTAAGATGGGTGGAGTCGATATGATTCCTGGCGATGATGCTACTGCTGTCGAGCGACTGCGTAATGCCGGGGCGATTATTATTGGCAAGACAAATCTGCCTGATTTTGCAGGTGACGGGACACGCACAAACAGCTCTGTAGCTGGTGTCACCCTGAACCCCTACAATGTCACCAAGGCTCCGGGTGGCTCTAGCGGAGGTACCGCTACTGCGGTGAATGCAAGCTTTGCTGTGCTAGGGTTGGGGACTGAAACCGGAGGGTCGATACAGAACCCTTCATCCGCTCAAGCGCTGGTGGGTGTCAAACCAACATACGGGCTTGTCCCGCTAGAAGGTGTCTATCCGATTAACAGCAGCTATGTCGATGTGGTTGGGCCGATGGCGAAGAACGTACACGACGCAGCTGTTACTCTAGATATAATTTCCGGTCCAACAACAGATGATTTTGCAACATTCGCCGCAGTGGATCATATCCCGGAGAATGGATATGTGAGTGTTCTCACTGAGGCGATCATCGAAGGAAAACGTTTCGGTCTTGTTGGGTCGGGTTGGCGGGAGCGTTGGCTGCCTCTAGACCCTAAGACTGAGACAGTTTATCAGGCGGCCATTTCTACCCTCACAGACCTTGGCGCAGTAGTCATCGAAGATCCATTCGCAGGGTCAGGATTTATTGAGCTATATGGCAAACGGCCCGGCGTCCCCACACAGGGTGCATACGACAGGCTGATCTACCTACAAGGCCTTGGTCCAGATGCAGCATTTCACAGCATCGAAGAATGGGAGGAGCTATCGGGAGAGGTGTTTCGTCGCCGTGGCAGAGGACGCGGTGGACAGGGTGAAAGACCTCGAGTGTCACCGGCTAGGCCAGGTGCTACAGAAGAGGGCGATGCGTTCCAGTCTTGGCGCATGGAGATTCGAGATCTTTTCCGGAATGTCATGGTAAAACACGAACTTGATGCTCTTTTCTTTCCCCAGGCGGGTGCACCAAACCGTGATCTAGTCGAGGATCCTGAACGGCCGGATTACAGCCCGAACAATTGGCCAGAGTTGCCCAGTAACATTATCAATGACTTCGGATTCCCAGTTGTGACTGTTCCGTATACATACTATGAGGATAATACTCCCTTTGTGTTAGCTTTCATCGGGGACATGTGGACTGAGTCTGATTTGCTCGGTTATGCCTATATCTTCGAGCAGGCCGTCATGGCTCGCCGTGCTCCTGAACTGATTGATAAGCGCAGCAACTAAGTTCTAGGATTCAACTAACTGAGGCACTAGGGTGTCTCGGTTTTGGTGACACGCTCCTTAACATTATCCCGACCAGATAAAAGGGACCGATGCCAGCTAGTCATAAATGCAGTGTAATCTTTGGGGTTTTCTGGATTGCGGCGCTGGCGGTTCCTATCTCTGCCCAACAAGCCGAGGGCGGGGCTACAGATCCTCGACCCAATGTTTTTTTTGATTGTGACGGGAGAGACTGTAATTCTGAGTATTACCGTACCGAGATCACCTGGGTGAATTGGGTTCGGGATCGTGAAGTAGCTGATGTCCATATCATCATGACGAGCCTTAGGACAGCCTCAGGTGGTCAAGAATACCAGATCGATATGATTGGATATCGCGAGTACGACGGGTATGAGGACTCAAGTCTTTTCCAGGCTTTATCCACTGATACCGATCGAGAACGGCTAGATGGGATCACACATGCTCTAGGCCTTAGTCTAGGACGATTCGCAAGTGAATCAGGATTCAGAGGGATTGTGACGCTCCAGGGTCCCGATAACCCTTCGCAGGGTGGTCCGGGAGCTAACCGCATGGTGTCACAGGAGGAAGTTGATGACCCATGGAACCTTTGGTTTTTCCGTTTCAACGGGAGTGGCAACCTAGACGGGGAAGAGACTCGATCGAGCCTGCGCCTGAACAGTACCTTATCTGCAACACGAGTTACGCCGACGTGGAGAATGGTTTTCTTCAACTATATGAGCTCAAATAAGGTTGAAGTCGAGTTAAACGACGGAACATTCAGCGATCAACGGACAGACTGGACTTCAAGCCAACTAATTGCGTATGCGCTTAGCGATCACTGGTCGATTGGGGCCCAGAGTTCAGCATCTCGGTCGACGCGCTCCAACCAAAATTTCAGGATTGGAATAACACCTGCAATCGAATACAGCTTCTTCCCATATGACGAAGCGACTAGGCGCTCGCTAACAGTTTTCTACAAGATTGGTCCCGCATATAGGGACTACATTGAGGAGACTGTATTCGGTGAAATGTCAGAAACTAGATGGGAACAGTCTTTAGAGATCGAACTTTCGCAGAGACAACCTTGGGGTGACGCCGGGATAAGTTTGAGTGGCTCACACTACCTTCACGATATCCAGCGTCATAACGTGTCAATGAGCGGAAATATAGATTTCCGGATCGTCCGTGGGTTTAGTGTCAATGCTCGAGGTGATATTACTTGGGTTGACGACCAGATTTACCTCTCTGCTGGTGGCGTCACTGACGAAGAGGCGCTGCTCCGGCTCCGCACTAGGGCTACCGATTTTAACTACGGACTCACGCTTGGCTTTTCAATCCAGTTCGGCACTATTTACAACAATGTTGTGAATAACCGATTCCGGGCAGCGAGCAGTGGCGGTCCGCCTTCCTGGGTTCGCGGTAGATAGCTAGTAGTTCAGCTTTAACGGAAGAGCGTCGCTTGAGGTAGTGAAAAGAAAGTTCTATGAGTTAGGCAGAGCGAATGCTATTAGGCCGCGGTCTGAGTTGGAGCCGGTTACGCCGATGACAATGAATTGTTGCCCATCGCTTGTTTCGTAAGTCATCGGGTTCGCGGTGCCTTCATTACCTAGGAGATCACCCTCCCAAACGGTTTCGCCTGTTTCACTATGAACTGCGTAGAGTTGGGGGTTATAACCACTCAGGAAAACAAGTCCTCCAGCAGTGACGAGGGGGCCGGCGTTACCCATCCGCCCTAATTGGGGCAACTCCACACCGGCGAGCATAGGGTGGTTTCGGATCCCTGGCTGATCACCAAGTGAGACTTGCCATAAGTGTTCCCCAGAATTCAGATCGATTGCTGTAAGTGTGCCGTAAGGAGGTTTTACGATCGGAAGCCCCGAGACTGTTAGCCCTCGTAAACGCTGCACATAGTCTGCATCTGCAGTACCTGGCTCGGGTTCTACGAGTTGATGGACTAGAGGACGATCTTTACTCGGGATATAGAGCACGTTCGTCCTAGGATCAAATGCTGCTCCGCCCCATCCTGCTGCTCCAGTCGCACTAGGCATCGTAACCGTCCCTTCCAAAGAAGGAGGCGTGAAGAGCGGTCCGAGGCGATAAGATCCAAGCAGTTCAATTGCTTCCGCCTTTATCTCTGGTGTGAAGTCAATCACATCGTCTAATGTGAAACCCTGTCTCGCAAATGGCGCGGGCTTAGTCGGGAAGGGCTGTGAAGGCGCAGTTCGCTCACCGGGCACGTCACTAACAGAGACCGGACGTTCCTCGATTGGCCAAACAGGCTCTCCTGTCACCCGATCGAAGACAAATGTGAAGCCAGATTTGGTGATTAGAGCTACCGCATCAATGATGCGTCCATCTACCTCTATCGTGACAAGATTCGGAGGGGCTGGTGGGTCGTAGTCCCAGATTCCGTGATGTACGGTCTGAAAATGCCAGACGCGCTCACCTGTTCGTGCGTCTAAGCATAAGAGAGACTCTGCAAACAGGTTGTAGCCCTTTCGGTGCCCGCCGTAGTAGTCACCGTTGGGAGTACCAACGGGTAGATACACGAGGCCGCGTTCAGTATCGACCGTGAAAGGTGCCCATACGTTTGTGGATCCGGTGTAAGACCAGGATTCATCCTCCCAGGTGTCGTTACCCAATTCACCAGGCTGTGGAATTGTGTGAAAGGTCCAGACGCGCTCACCTGTCCGCGCATCGAACGCCTGAATATCCCCTGGGGGATTACGGCGGTATACCCGATCGTCTGGCATCCCGCTTCCGAGGATGACCAGGTCATTCCAGATCACTGGGGGCGAGGTATTTGTGTAATGAAGTTTATTGATTTCCCAGATCAGTCCTTCAGTGAGGTCAATCTTCCCGCCTACACCGAAAGATTCGATTGGCTGCCCTGTGGCCGCATCCAATGAGATCAAGTTCCAGCGACTATTGATGAAAATTCGCCTCTGATTCCCGTCGCTCCACATCGCGACCCCGCGGTGACAGAAGCCGCAGTTCCGAGGCAATTGTCCCCAGCTATACGCACGCGGGTCGTAGCTCCAGTACTCCTCTCCAGTGCGTGCATCAAGAGCGATAACACGACTATACGGTGTACTCACGTACATCGTGTCATTGATGACGATAGGGGTGGCTTCGAAGCGTCCAGGTCGGACACGCTCGCCCCGGAATGCCAAGCTAGAGCCTGCTACCGGTTGCTCGTCTGAATCCCAGCTCCAGGCGACCTCTAGCCCGGTGATACTCTCCCTGTTGATCTGGGTAAGGGAGGAGTACTTCATCCCTCCGGGATCACCCCCGTAGACTGGCCAATCAACGTCCTGGCATTCGACCGGAGGTCCAAGGCTCGTAAATAGTAAGATTAAGGAGAATCGGCGAATGTGGACCTCCACGAGACGGGGTTAGGAGAACGTTCGGTGGGTGCGTTAGAGTGTCAAGGCTAGTGGTTTGTCAAAAGAGATTGTCTGGCGCGCACCCCAGAAACCCGCATCTTGGCCACTGGGGCTGACCTACCTAACACGACTCGGTGGAGGTAAATCATGAAATTCGCCCTGAACCTCACATTCCTGGGGATCACCAGCCTAAGTTTGTTGTTGCTCACGAATGAGGCGATCGACCGGTCTTCATCCCTGCAAGAACCTCAACAAGAGGTTCCTAAAAAACTACTTTTTCTTACACATGCTGGGCTCTATAAACACACGAGTTTACAGCCTGCTGAGGAGGCAGTTGCTTCGTGGGGGCCTTCTGCGGGCTATGAACTCACTACCCTCCAGGGCTATCTGCAGGACCAGCAAGCGCTCGACTTATCAAGTATTACCCCTGATTACTTGGCGCAGTTTGATGGTCTGATGATGATGACGAACGGGAATCTCCCACTCGAAGACTCACAGAAGAAAGCGCTGGTAGATTTTGTGAGGGATGGAGGTGGTTTTGTTGGTGTCCATAATGCTTCCTTAACCCTCTACGACTATCCTGAATTCGGTGAGATGCTGGGTGCGTATTTTCGCAGGACCATTAGCCAGAACCACATACTTGTGCTAGCGGTAGAAGACCCAGAGCATCCAGCGACGAAAATGTTGGGTTCGAGTTGGCCGGTCATGGATGAATTTTACCAGTTCGGTACTTCTGCTTGGCATGAAGATCAGCCGCAGGAAAATGTGGATATACTCTTTGGTAATCGCATACCGCTTGGATTTTCACGTAACCGGGTCCGTGTTCTACTTAGCATTGATACCGAGGCTACTGACATCTCCGGGTTAGAAGAGATTGAATTGGGTGGCGATTATCCTCAGTCATGGGTTCAAGAATTTGGAGAAGGGCGCTCGTTCTACACCTCGCTTGGTCACCGAGATGATATTTGGAGCAATGACCCAGTATTTCGCGCACATCTCCTAGGTGGTATACGATGGGCTCTTGGTCTGGAAGATGGTGATGCTACCCCGTTTGGCCGTTAGCTCTATCTGTTAGGGTCAGCGATTTGAATGTTCCTGGACTACGTCAGACACGACTCTCTAGATAGTTAGATCACGAGAGTTTCTGAAATGTTGGTCCGTCTGCTCACGCTCACATACCTTCAGGTGTCTGACTAAAAATTCGCTCTAACGAACAAGTGGAGGTTTAGTGGCTGGCCATAACAAGTGGTCAAAGATTAAGCGAAAGAAAGGCGTCAATGATGCAAAACGCGGCGCACTTTTCACCAAGCTCATACGTGAGATCACTGTAGCAGCACGTGATGGTGGAGGAGAGCCGGATTACAACGCCCGCCTTAGGCTTGCGGTAGATACCGCCCGAGCAGCGAGTATGCCAGCTGAGAATATCGAGAGAGCGATCAAGAAGGGCACTGGCGAACTAGAAGGTGTTAACTACGAAGAGGTCGCTTACGAAGGATATGGGCCTGGTGGGGTAGCGCTTTTCATCGAGTGCCTTACGGACAATACGAATCGAACGGTCGCAGCGGTACGTCACGCCCTAACTAAATACGATGGTAGCCTGGGGACAGACGGGTCGGTTGCATGGCAATTTGATCGTAAAGGCCAAATCGTGATTGATGCAGGACGGTACGATGAGGAATCATTATTTGAGGTAGCTATAGAAGCCGGTGCGGAAGATGTGATTGCGGATGAGGATGAATTCATACTGACTACGGAAGCTGCTGATTTCATATCTGTTCAGGATGGAATGAAGGAGGCAGGAATTAAGCCAACTTCGGTTGAACTCACTCGAATTGCTAAGAATGAAGTTGCTGTAACGGGGCGGGACGCGGAGAAAATGCTAAAGCTTCTCGAAATGCTAGAGGAGTTGGATGACGTTCAGAAGGTTCACTCGAATGCAGATATTGATGAGGACATCATCGCAGAGGCTATGTGACAGAGAAATCCAACGAAGTTTTGGTCTTGGGCGTTGATCCCGGGACCGCAGCTACTGGCTATGGCGTAGTTGCTCTTGGGGAAAGCGGCGCGGTTACCCTTGTGGAGTGTGGTGTTATCCGAACGTCACCAGATCACGTCCTCGCGAACCGGATTCGAGAAATCTATGATGCGATTGTGGCCTTAATCCTACGTCACCAACCCTTCGTAATGTCTGTCGAGGATGTTTTCCACGGGAAGAACGCCCAGAGTGCTCTCAAGCTAGGACACGCTCGGGGGGCTATTCTCTTGGCTGCAGCACTCCACGAGCTTGCCGTTGCAGAGTACGCTCCTCGGCAGATCAAGAAAGCTGTCGTCGGGAGTGGTAATGCGACCAAAGACCAAGTTGGTTTCATGGTGAAACAGAAGCTCAAACTGAAAGAACCTCCGAAACCTGCAGATGCTGCGGATGGAGTCGCGACAGCTCTCTGTCATTGCATGATCGGAAGCTTTCCAGGAGAGATCTCTTTATGATCTCACGTCTTCAAGGAAAGCTCCTATCCCGAGACGCTGCGTGTGTTGAGGTCGAGACTTCAGGAGGAGTCGTCTATGAGGTGGAGGTCCCAATTACGGTTTTACAGGGGCTTCCATCTCCTGGTGGTTCAGTTGAACTGCGTACCCTACAGGTCGTGACCGAGAGTTCTATCGCTCTTTATGGGTTTTCTAGTGCTCACGAGCGATTGCTTTTCCAAAGGCTCCTGACTGCCACAGGGGTGGGGGCGAAGCTCGCTCTCGCGATGATGTCGACTTATTCCGCTGAACGTCTTGCGCAGGCCCTAGTTGAGAAAGACTCGACGGCGCTTCAGCAGGTGAGTGGTATAGGAAAGAAGAAGGCAGAGAAGATCGCACTCGATCTTGCGGATAAGGTTGCAGACCTTGCAATTGTGACCCCGGTAGTGGATGGCGTGACTGGTGGTGCTCAAGATGCTGTGCAGGCCTTAGTAAACCTGGGTTACTCATTTTCAGTGGCTGATACCGCGGTTCGTGCGGTATTGGAGGATGGAATTCCCGATTCAACTGAAGAGTTGGTTCGCCGGGCTCTTTCGGCCACCTGAACTCATAGCAATATGATTGTGAGCGCCTTGGGTAGAATAACCTCTGATTTTTTAGGACTTTCCTGCACTGTCGTAACAGAGCGACTAGGGGATAGAGGCCTTGAGTGCTCAGTGTATGTCTTGCATAAGGTGTTGGACTTCGGGGAGATTCCCGTATGACCGAGCACACCCACATAACAACACCCGAGTCACTTACCGAAGACTCATCTAGTGAACCGACTCTTCGACCCAGACAGCTAGAGGAGTTCATCGGGCAGAGTAAGGTCAGGGAAGCGCTTTCAATCTCGATTGAAGCCGCAAAACAGAGGCGTGAACCTCTCGATCACATTCTGTTCCATGGACCTCCAGGCCTGGGTAAGACGACTTTGGCCGCGCTGCTTGCTCGGGAGATGGGTGTCAACATAAAGACCACGTCAGGCCCCATACTCGAGAAACCAGCGGACTTAGTTGGCATTCTCACTAACCAGCGGGAAGGGGATATCCTCTTTATCGACGAGATTCACCGGCTACGGCCGGTTATTGAGGAGTTTCTTTATCCGGCCATGGAAGATTGGCAGGTCGATATACGCTTGTCAGACGGGCCAAAAGCTCAGACGATGACGATGAAAGTGGAGCCCTTTACCCTCGTAGGAGCCACTACTCGTTTCGGGTTGTTGACAGCTCCAATGCGTGCCCGCTTTGGCATCGTGCATCGCCTGAATTTTTATCCGGCCGAAGAGCTCGTGACCATCGTTCGTCGAAGTGCCGAGATCTTGAATGTGGAGGCAGATGAAGAAGGAGCTATTGAGTTGGCGAGACGGGCCCGCGGTACCCCGCGAGTAGCAAATCGACTGCTTAAAAGGGTCAGAGACTTTGCTCAAGTTCGTGCCCAGGGAAAGATCGATGGGCAAGTCGCGCAGGATGCGCTAAAAATGCTCGATGTCGATGAGTACGGCTTGGATGAAATGGATGCACGTGTGCTCAAGACGCTCATCGAGAAATTTGAGGGAGGCCCTGTAGGACTGAATTCATTAGCTGTTGCCATGGGTGAGGACTCGACCACCTTGGAAGAAGTCTATGAGCCTTTCTTGATTATGGAGGGATTCCTGATGAGGACTCCTCAGGGACGTGTTGCGACCCCCCGAGCATTCCGCCGTTTCGGTTATACAATTCCAGAAGACAACCTGAATGCTCAGGAATCGTTTTTTACAGACGGTTCGTGAGACGGGAATTAGCTAGTTCGCTTAGGTGATGGTACCGCCTGACGGTTCACGGGTATCCGACTATCAGTACGAGCTGCCACCCGAACGTGTGGCGAAGTACCCTGTGTCGGTTCGAGATGCTAGCAAGCTGCTTGTGGTGACGCGCCCAGTGGATGCTCTGTCACCGGAAGAAGAAAACTTTACCGAATTCCGTCACCTGCAGTGCAGAGACATGGTTGAGCTGTTCGAGCCAGGTGACCTGCTTGTCATCAATGAAAGCAGGGTGCTGCCGGCTAGGTTACTAGGAAGGAAATCAACTGGAGCCCCATCCGAGGTTCTCCTTGTGAGGCCATCAGCCGATGCGGATGATCCTTATATTTGGGAAGCTCTAGTGCGGCCGGGATCAAAGCTAAAGCCTGGCCGGACTGTGGTCGTTGCTCCTGACCTGACTGTGGAAATTCTAGATTCGGCGCCAGAAAGTGGTCGGCTGGTCAAGTTGGTCTCGGACCTCTCACCAGAGGAAGTGATCAATAAACACGGCCACATGCCTCTGCCTCCCTATATTGACCGGTCGGATGAGCCAATTGATCGAGAACGATATCAGACTGTCTACGCTCGTGAGTCTGGTTCGATAGCAGCGCCCACGGCCGGGCTGCATTTTACAGACGACTTACTGACACGCTTGCAGGAACACGGAGTCCGTCGAGTTGCTGTCACTCTTCACGTTGGGATCGGGACCTTTCGCCCCGTAACGGCTGAAGATCCAGAAGAACACGCATTACATGAGGAGCACTATTATATATCAAAGGAAGCTGCCGACGTGATCAATAAGTCCATCGTCTCAGCCAAGCGGGTTTGGGCGGTCGGCACGACTGTGGTCAGAACACTTGAGTCGGCTGTGGATGACAGAGGACTTGTTCGATCTGGGTCGGGCACCACGCAGCTTTTCATACGGCCCCCATTCAATTTCCAGATTGTAAATTGTCTTCTGACTAATTTTCATCTCCCGCGATCTACATTACTGATGCTTGTGGCTGCGTTCGCTGGATATGACAACACTATGGCAGCCTATCAGCAGGCGGTCGCGCTTGGTTACAGGTTCTATTCGTACGGGGACGCTATGGCAGTTGTGGATCGTAAGTGACCTGTACTTCTTACACGCATCCGGTAGCCAACAAGCGCATCAAATATTGCTAGTGAGATAAAGTCGGACTGCATTTGAATGAGCAGTGGTTAGATTTCATCCACCATGTTCGACTTCAAAATCCATAGCACTGAGGGTGCTGCCCGGCGGGGAAAGTTTTCCACACCTCACGGTGAGGTGCAGACGCCAGCATTTATGCCGGTCGGAACCCTCGGTACGGTGAAAGGCCTCATTATGGACGAGGTCAGTGCACTTGGGGCAGAGATGGTGCTTGCCAATACATACCATCTCTACCTGCGCCCGGGGCATGAACTAGTTCATGATTTGGGAGGACTGCACGAGTTCATGCGATGGGATGGTCCGATTCTTACCGATTCGGGAGGCTACCAAGTATTCTCTTTAGCCAAGATCCGGGATTTATATGAGGATAGAGTAGAGTTTCAAAGTCACATTGATGGGTCGAAGCATGAATTTACTCCAGAATCCGTCGTCGATATTCAGCGTACGCTTGGAGCTGATGTGATCATGGCATTAGACGAATGTCCACCAGCTGGTGCAGATCATTCGTATGTGAGTGTATCGAACATTAGGACAATAAAATGGCTCGAACGGTGTCGTGCCCGTTTTCAGGAACTTGAAGAACGGGGAGAATCTCCCCAGCAAACGTTATTTCCTGTGCTACAAGGCAACATCTATGATGATTTACGCCGGGAGCATGCTCGTCAGTTTATGGAGATAGAAGACTGGACTGGTTACGGAATTGGTGGCTTAAGCGTTGGGGAATCCAAGGACGACATGTGGCGAGTTCTAGAACTGCTGCATGATGAATTGCCGATGAATCGGCCGCGGTACCTCATGGGTGTTGGCTACCCTGACGATTTACTGGAAGCAGTTGCCCGTGGCTGTGATTTATTCGATTGCGTTGCACCAACCAGAAATGCTCGACACGGTGCTGCCTGGACGAGCCAGGAAGGCCAAGTCAATTTGAAGATGGCGCGGTTTCGTGAAGACACCCGCCCACTTGATACCGAGTGTGACTGTTACACATGCTCGTGTTATGACAGGGCTTACCTTCGCCATCTCGTTGTCGCATCAGAGTGGCTCGCGGTGCGGCTGCTCTCGATCCACAATCTTCGCTTTCTTACAGCGTTGAGTGAGGAGTCGCGACGTCGAATTGACGAAGGCACATTCCGCTCTTGGTCACAAGAGTGGCTTGAGCGATATAGAGGTTCCGGCGCACAATTAACGGATCACATTTAAACCCGTACGGAGATCTTCAGTGAATTTTGCCTTTTACACATTCATTATGGTTCCCCGGGGGCCAAATTCCGCGATCATCAACATGGGTATGATGTTCGCAATGGTTGCAATTTTCTGGTTCCTGCTGATCCGACCGAACATGAAGGAACGAGAGCGACATGAGATGATGTTGTCCTCGGTCAAGAAAGGGGACGACATTGTGACCACGGGTGGTATCATCGGGAAGGTTGTTCACGCTGAAGAGACCCAGCTCACAGTAAGGACCGGAGAGAATACGAGGATCACGGTGGACCGAGCACGTATTGCAGCGGTGCTCGATCATAAAGGTGAACCACAAGAGGAGTAGGGACTCGGCTCGTGGCTTTGCATCAAGTCGTCATAATGGGCGACCCGATTCTTCGAACGGCAGCAGCCGAAGTAGATGTGTTCGATCAGGACCTAAAGATACTGGTGCGTGATATGTTCGAGACGATGTACCATGCAGAAGGTATTGGTCTCGCAGCTCCTCAAATCGGCATCTCTCAGCGGGTGATTGTGGTTGACTTAAGAAGTGAAGAGCAGCCTGAGGCCCGTTTAGCTCTGATCAACCCCGAGATCGTGTGGGCGAGCAGGGACACTGAAAAGTCTCCAGAAGGCTGTCTGAGTATCCCCGGATTAGAAGAAGTGATAAAGAGATCCTCGGCTATCAGAGTGGAGGCGGTCGGTATTGATGGTGGGCGGATGGAACTGGAAGCTGATGGACTTTTTGCACGAGTGTTGCAGCATGAGATAGATCATATTGATGGTATACTGTTCGTTGACCGGGTTAGCGCACTCAAGCGCCGTATACTGATGAAAAAGTGGAAAAAAATTCAGTCTGAAGAGGATTGAGTGAGAGCGATGAGAATTCTCTTCTGGGGGACACCTGATTTTGCAGTCCCAGCTCTGAGGGCACTCGCAAATGATGGGGTAGAAATCGCAGGTGTTGTTACACAGCCTGACCGACCTGCCGGACGTGGAAGACGCGTAAAGATGTCGCCGGTAAAGGAAGAGGCACTTGCTTTGGGCCATGAGGTATTGGCGCCTATTCGTCCTCAGGGTCAGGAGTTTATTGAGCAAATCACGGAGTTGAGGCCTGATCTTTCGGTGGTGGTGGCTTACGGGCATATCCTAAAGCCTGAAATATTAGATTTGCCCTCGCTCGGATCGATAAACGTGCATGCCTCGCTTCTTCCTCAGCTCAGGGGTGCGGCACCTGTAAACTGGGCAATTATACGCGGGCACGAGCAGACAGGAGTTACGGTCATGCGCATGGTTGAAGCCATGGATGCAGGGCCGATAATACACCAGCTCTCTGAACCCATCTCCGATGAGGATAGTGCATCAGAACTGATGTCTAGACTTTCTGAACTCGGGTCTCTAGCACTGAGAGAAGCATTGGAATCCATCAAACGTGGGGATACCGAAGAGAGAGAGCAATTAGAGGATGCTGTGAGCTATGCACCCAAAATAGATCGCAAATCAGCAAGAATTGACTGGACATTATCAGCCAATGAGGCAGCACTTTTTATTCGTGGTATGGATGCCACTCCGGGAGCGTGGTCGGAGTTGGCTGGTATGCCGATCAAGTTTTTTAGGCCGAGCCTCGTGCCTGAGTCGGAATTTTCTCAGCCTGGTGCTGTTGTTAGAGCTGACCCTGAACAGGGCCTGGTGATCTCAACGAGTTCAGGTGGTGTGTCAGTCAGCGAAGTTCAGCCCGCAGGTCGCCAGCGGATGAACACCTTAGACTGGATTAATGGGCGGGGAGTTAAATTAGGCCAGCATTTCGAGTGAAAAAGATCCCATGTCTTCACGTGGTGACCGATGATGGCATACTTGAGCGCCAGGGCATCCTAGGAGTCATGAAGACCGTTTACGAAACGGGAGGACCGGATGTGGCCCTGCATATTCGTGGTCCGTCTACGCACGGCCGCAAGATTCATGAATTGGTCAGAAAGATCCGACCCATAGCAGATTCAACAGATGGGCACCTCTTTTTAAATGACCGCTTAGACATCGCTTGGACTGCAGGAGCTGACGGGGTGCATTTGGGGCAGAGATCTCTTCCCATCCGTGCTGTACGTCGACTTGTTGGACACGATCTAACGATTGGGGCCTCAGTTCATAATGAGCGTGAATCTGCTGCTGCAGAAAAAGAGGGCGCAGACTACGCGTTTTTGGGCACACTGTTTATGAGCCCCAGTCATCATGGGATAGAACCAGGTGGTGTATCGCTCATATCGAAAATGTGCCCGGTGATCAGGGATATGCCGCTTGTGGGTATTGGTGGCATAACTCCCGAGCGAGTTGGCGGTGTCTTAGCTGCAGGAGCCAAAGGAGTCGCTGTGATAAGAGGGGTTTGGGATGCTGGAAATCCACGTGATGCCGTTCGTGCTTATCTTTCTGAACTCAAATTGGGCGAAGGAGAACACACTTGAGCAGCACTGAACAGATTCAAGTTCGATTAAATGGTAAGGATCGGGACATTACATTTGGTCACACAGTCCAGAGTCTGCTCGAAGCCATTGAGATCAATCCTTTGGCAGTAGTTGTAGAGGTGAACAGGGAGATTTTGAACCGTGACCAATACTCTGATGTGGGTATCCACGAAGGGGATACGATTGAGGTGGTTCATTTTGTAGGTGGGGGTTAGCGCGATGACAACAACTGACCTTGGTGTGACTGCTGAAGTGACAAAAGAACTTGATAGTCCCTTAGAAATAGCAGGAGTGAAGTTTACATCGCGCCTCATTGTCGGTACTGGAAAGTATACCACTAACCAGATCATGATCGATGCCATTAGGGCGAGTGGTGCTGAAATGGTGACAGTTGCGGTGCGTCGTGTGGATCTCGATCGGACAAAAGAGGAGGCAATTCTACATCACCTAAACCCAGAAGAGTTTTTCTTATTGGCAAATACTGCTGGATGCCACACGGCAGACGATGCAATCCGGTACGCGAGGTTGGCTCGGGCTGCCGGCTTCAACGAGTTCGTGAAGTTAGAGGTTATCGGTGATGATGAGACGCTATTACCAGACGTCCAGGCTACGATTGAAGCAGCGCAGATTCTTGCCGATGAAGGGTTCAAGGTAATGGCATACACCAACGATGATCTCATTACTGCACTTCGACTCGAGGATGTTGGTTGCGTCGCAGTTATGCCGCTTGCAAGTCCGATTGGCAGTGGGCTTGGTGTTGTGAACCCTTACTTCATCAGGGAGATCAAGAGGAGGCTCGAGGTCCCAGTCATCGTAGATGCAGGGGTAGGAACCGCATCCGACGCTTGTCTGACTATGGAACAAGGAGTGGACGGCGTCCTTATGAATACCGCATTGGCAGCAGCTGAGGACCCAGTCAGGATGGCTCATGCGATGAAGACTGCTACGATTGCTGGGCGACTTGCCTTCTTGGCTGGCCGCATGAAATCTCGTGAGATCGCAGTTCCGTCGTCTCCTAAGGTGGGAATGCTGGACTGAGCCGTGACACAAGACAGGTGCAGCTTAGGCCGACGGGTCGCATTCAAGATAAGAGAACAAGTTGAGCGCGGCCGTCGGCTCGACAGAGCTCTGGAATCATGTATTCAAGGTGTAGACCCTCGAGAGCGTGCGTTTGCCCACGAACTCGCCTATGGAGTGACGAGACTACGAGGTCGACTGGATCATTTACTTTCACCTCATGTGCACAGAGGTGTGGACACACTTGATCCGGACGTACGAGAAGTTCTGAGGCTTGCTCTCTACCAGTTGCTCTATATGAATTCGGTGCCTGACTACGCAGCGGTCTCAGAGTCAGTGGCACAGGTCCGCTCGCTCGCTGGTAAAGGTGCAGCTGGACTTGCGAACGCTGTGTTGCGAAAGCTGGCTGCAGGGGGAGCTGATACGGCGGAATTCCCAGATCTTGATTCTGATCCATTAGGATTCCTTACGACCTGGGGATCTCATCCAAGGTGGCTGGTCGACCGTTGGCTCAAGAGATGGGGGGCTCAGAAGGTTTTCGACCTCATCGAAGCTAACAATACGCGTCCGTTGGCCTGCTTGACTCCGCTTTATTCAAAGGCGGAAGAGGCTCTGAAAGCCCTCAAGATGGCAGGGCTGGATGGAGATCCTGTAGGTTATGGAACTGAATCCTTGAGATTGAAACGGTCTTCAAGTCCGGCAGCTGCGCTGGCGGCATTCCCCGAAGCAGTGATTCAGGATCCGGCTTCACATCTTGTGACATGCTACGCAAATATATCGCCAGGCATGGAAGTTGCTGATTTATGTGCTGCACCTGGTGGCAAGGCTCTTACAATTGCCACAAGGGCTCAGTCTACTTTAGCTGCCGACTACTCGGAGTCACGCATGCGTATGGTTCAAGAGAATGCTGAGAGGACGGGTGTTGAGCTTCATTGTATCGTCGCTGATGCACATAACCCACCGATCAAATCTGCGGATGCAATCTTACTGGATGTGCCATGCACAGGTACCGGTACGCTAGCAAGGCATCCTGATATACGCTGGCGTATCAACCCTGATTCGGTATCCAAAATCACTGGGATCCAAGGTCGACTGTTGGATTCCGTAGCACCCCTCGTCAGTGTGGGTGGGCTGCTCATTTACTCCACCTGCACTCTTGAGCCAGAAGAAAACCATGAGTTGTTAGCAAATTTCTTTTTGAGGAACCCTGGTTTCGAGCTAGAACCGAGTGACACAGTAGATGGGGAATTTTTAGACGAGAATGGCTACCTTTGTGTGCACCCTGACAAGGATGGGCGAGATGGATCGTTCGCAGCCCGGTTGAGGAGGATGCATTGAAGTTAGGGGGTTCGCTTGCCCGGCGAAGGCGCAGTCGACGCGATAAATCGCGTGGGCCGATCGCTGAGGCTAGCAACGGGCGACGAGGACAGCGTGGTTACTCTCGACTGTGGTTTAGTGTCCTGATGTTAGCCCTAGTCGGTTGGTTCGGTGGCTATCTAATAACCACACAATTCATCTTCCCAACCCCACCTCCTCCAGGAGATCTTTTCGAAGTACCGGATATTCGTGGGGGAGGGCTTGCGACTGCTCGTGAACGCCTAATGGGCGCAGGCTTGATCTTAGGTGAAATTGACTCCCTGCTCCATCCATCGGTACCGGAGGCGTTGATCATTGGCCAGTCACCACTCCCGGGACAGGTACTCAGACCAGAAAGCCAAGTGAGAGTCACGGTTAGCCTTGGTCCTCAATTACGATCTGTGCCGGATGTGTTAGGGTTGGCTGAAGACCGTGCTCAAGTTGTGCTTGCGAGCAGTGGATTCCTCGTATCTAAGGATACGGTGGAGGCTGACTTGCCTCGGGGTAACGTGCTAGAAGTCTTTCCTCCTCCAGATACTGTCATCCCACTACCGGCTGAGATCCTTATGATCGTGAGTACGGGTCCTGCTTTAGTGGCAATGCCATTGGTTCTGGGGCTAGATAGAGAAGAAGCGTTGATTTTACTTGATTCACTAGGGCTCATGGTTTCTGAAATCGAGGAAGTCTTTCGGTTCGGTAGGGACCAGGGCGTTGTGGTTGAGCAGGAGCCTGCGTCTGAAATGGAGTTGGAGAGAGGAACGGAGGTGCGCCTCAAGGTTGGTATGAGTGGAGGAGTTTTGGAATAATAACTTCTATTGGCTTTAGGAACCGGAGGGTTTAAGTGAGCTCAGGATCATCATCTCAAAAGGGATTCGGAGGCATCGCATGAAGCGAAGATTCCTCCGATCGCCTTATCTTTGGGCAATACTTGTGACAGCGATGGTTGTTGGCTTTGCTTGGGTTACAAGGGAGAGTCTTCAGCCTGTGATCACCGGTGCGAGTGCACCGACCTTTTCCGCTGCGTCCCTAGATGGCGTAACTATGTCATTGGAAGACTTCGATAGGCGGGTCGTCCTTTTGAACATTTGGGCAACCTGGTGTGAGCCCTGCCTGGAGGAGATGCCTTCGATGCAACGCCTCTATGATGAACTCGACGACGAAGACTTTGAGATTCTTGCGGTTAGTATTGATGCGCCTCTGGGTCAGTCCGATGATTTCGGTAGAGCAGGAGGTGATCTTGATCTATTTGCTAGAGATTTGGGTCTGACCTTCCGGATTCTTCATGACCCATCTGGAGACATACAGCGGACTTACCAGACTACCGGCGTTCCTGAGACATTCTTGATTGGTAAGGATGGGCTGATCTACAAGAAGGTTGCAGGAGGCACACGTTGGGATGCTCCTGTTAACCAAGATCTTGTGCGTCGCCTATTGGCAAGCGGATAACAGAATGTCTAGAAACAGAAGTATACGGATCCGTGATTGGAGGCTAAAGCTGGCCGCATTAGGTCTCTCCGTCTTCTTATGGGCCCTGGTCCAAACTGAGCCGCGCACTTCTTCTGAAAGTTTCCAAAGGGTACCGGTTCGGGTTGAATTGACTGACACGTTGTGGACCCTTGCTGGACCTCCTACTCCCACAGAGGTCGAACTGCAACTTAGTGGCTCATCCCGTGATATCATCAGGTTGGATCGCGAAGGCACAGCCCTAAGTATCCCAATCACTCAAGTTGGAGCACCTGATACGAGTGTATTCCTCGACCGTGATTGGGTCGAACTTGGTCAGTCGACTGGGCTGACTGTGGAATTCATCGCACCGGCAATGATAGAGATCGTGTTTGAGCCTACGATTACGCGCACCCTCCCCATAGCAACACGCGTCCATGGCGATTTACGGGACAATCTTGCTTTGGCAAGCTCTGTAGGGGTGGCTCCAATGACTGCAAGAGTTCGCGGTTCGGAGAGTCAGATTTCTGAATTAGACTCGATCCGGTTAGAGCGTTTTGATCTCGCGACAGTCGAGAAATCTGGAGTTTTCTCTGTGGCTGTCGACACGGCCAGTTTATTAGGCGCGTACGTATTTCCTGATGTTGTTACCATGGGGCTCAATGTCGAAGACGACATTGAGCGGATTTTACAAGGATTCTCTGTACAGTTTGATGCCGAGAGAGTCGGCGCTGACGTTACGATAGAGCCGGTGGTGGTCCAGGTCCGGTTTTCTGGACCCAGGAGCCTGGTGAATACACTAGACCCGAGCTTACTAAGAGTTTGGGTATCGCCTGAGGATCTTCAGGGCATCCTGCCAGGTGAAGAGCGACGTGTTCCATTGCGACTAGAAGGGATTCCTGAGTTTGTGACCGCCGTTCCTGAGACTAGTGCGGTGACTGCCAGAAGGGCTGCAGAGGGATCGCCTGGGGCCGATCAAGCACTCCGGTGAGCAATACCTCACGTCCATTGATTCTAGGCCTTGAGACATCTTGTGATGAGACATCAGCTGCGGTTCTTGATGGAGAAAATACTATTCTCGGCCATGTGATCCTCTCTCAAGATGAGCATGAAGTATTCGGGGGAGTGGTACCAGAACTCGCAGCACGAGCTCATCTGCAGAAGGTTGATTTGGTAGTGGAAGAAGCACTCCGCCAGGCAGGGACCTCACTGCGTGATATTGATGTATTTGGGGTTACAGCCGGGCCTGGGCTGATTGGTGCTTTGCTAGTCGGATTATCTTGGAGTAAAGCGGCTTCTTTCGCGTGTGATCGTCCGCTAGTTGCTGTTCATCATATGGAAGGGCACCTGTTTTCACCTTCACTGGAAAACAGCGCAGCGCAACCGCCTTTCGTGGCTCTTCTTGTCTCAGGAGGACACACCCTCTTAGTGCATGCAGTAAAGTGGGGCGAATACCGATTATTGGGGGAAACCAGAGACGATGCAGCTGGTGAAGCTTTTGATAAGGTGGCTAAGCTTTTGGGATTAGGATATCCCGGTGGACCGCTGATTGAGCGCCTCGCTACTGAGGGTGAGGCCTCTCGTTACAAACTTCCCAGGCCAATGCTTCGTAGCAATCAAAAGCCGGATGACGCTGAATTCTATGACTTTTCATTTAGTGGCCTGAAAACAGCTGTCGCAGAATTGGTAAGAAAGCTTGAGTCGGACGGTGTACTGTCTTCAGAAATTGCTCACGTTGCGGCTGGTTTTCAGGAAGCTGCTGTAGATGTACTTGCCTCCAAGACTATGAGGGCTGTCGGCCAGACTAAGTGCGCCCGCGTCCTTGTTGGTGGGGGAGTTAGCGCTAATAGGAGGCTATGTGACGAGCTTGCGATCCGACTTGGTACTGAAGGAGAACTATTCCATGCCTCAATTCGCCTTTCTTTAGATAATGCTGCAATGATCGCTCGCGCAGCACGGTTCCGTTACGATCGAGGTGACGTAGCTCAACCCGATATTTCAGCTTCAGCGACCATGGCGCTACCCGGGCTTAAGCAGAGGATGGCATGAAGAGTAAGGCTACAGGTGGTTCCGGTGGATTCGTAGTCAAGCGAGGTTAGACTGGCATGTATCCCGTCATTTTTGAGCTTCCGAGCTGGCTTCCAGGAGTAGGTGGAATGCCGATCACCTCATTCGGGGTGTTCATGCTTTTAGCATTTCTGACTGGGGGTTGGATCATTCGGTCAGAGTTGGAACGAATGGGTGAAGATCCTGAAAGAGCTTGGGATCTGGTTTTCATGGGTGTCGTGGGTGGGATTCTTGGAGCCAAGGGCTACTACGTCCTCCTCAACTATGAAAGACTCGCGAGCGATCCCGCGGGGCTCATTTTCTCTCGTGGTGGACTTGTCTGGTATGGGGGCTTCCTACTCGCTACCGCACTGGTCATATGGGAGATTCGTCGAAGAAGATTGCCTCTGCGTCGGACCGCTGATGCGATCGCTCCCGCTCTTGCATTAGGCTATGCCGTAGGCCGTATGGGCTGCTTCCTTGTGGGAGATGATTGGGGTCGTCCGACCGACTCTATTTTCGGTATAGCATTTCCAAGAGGGGCGCCTCCTACCCGAGTAGACATTATTGAGCGGGATTTCGGCATTTCAGTGGATCCCGAACTCATTGAGAAGTATGGTCAGATTGTGCCAGTCCACCCGACTCAACTCTACGAGGTGGGTATCAGCACACTGATCTTCTTATTCCTTTGGCGTGTGCGCCAAAATCAGAAAATTCCTGGTAAGCTCTTTATGCTTTGGCTGGTTATGGCAAGCGGAGAGCGCTTCCTGGTCGAATTCCTGCGCGCCAAAGATGATCGCTTCTTCGGTATCCTGACCTTGGCACAACTGGTGAGCCTTGCAATTGCAGCTGTGGGACTGATTGGGATAATACGCATGAAGAGTGCTAATCGTCCTGAGCCTGCGCACGGCTCCTGAGTAGCACTGGATCAATGCTGAGGATCCTACACGGATCAGACCTACAGATGGGGCGACCATTCCGTCCTCGTGCTGCGAAAGCGCTTCGTCAGCTTGCATTTGAATTAGACCCGAATCTGATAGTCATTTCGGGTGACCTCACCCAGCGGGCCAAGGTTCATGAGTTTCAAGCTGCTTGGAAATTGCTCGAAGAATTACCCCAGGTACCCATTGTCGTGACGCCCGGGAATCATGACGTACCACTCTACAGGTTTTGGGAGCGATTACTGGTCCCGTACCGAAGTTGGAATCGGACTATTCCTCATGAGCTTGATTCGGTAACTGTGGTTCCGGGAGCAACGGTGGTCGCGCTGAACTCTGCATCCCCGTGGAGGGCGATTGTTGGTGGGCGTCTAACCCAGGCTCAACTCAGATTTGCCCGCCAGAGCTTTGACAACGAGTCGACCGACGGGATTCGAGTTCTTGTCACGCACCATCACTTTGTGTGTAAGAGTGCCGGAGGCGGAGGCCGGCCGATACCGGATGCCCAATTGATCCTTAAGCAGATCGAAGAGATGGAGGTGGATGTAGTGCTGAGCGGACACCTTCACCGCGCGCAAGTTGCAATGTCGAGGGATGTGGTTCCAGGAGAAAGCTCCGGAATCCCACTCATTACTGCTGGGACCGCAACATCACGAAGGGGTAGAGGAGAAGAAAGGGGCATAAACACTGTGAACGTCTTGGATGTGATGGAACATCAAATCAGGGTCACTCCGCATCTCTTAGAGAATAATGAACAAGCCTTTGAAGCTTTGGACGCCATTTCCGTGATGCGACGCCCTATGCCTAATTCGTCCCTGTCACTGACCGGGCACATGGTGAGTGAAGAGAGGGCCTAGGATTAACCATGCGCTATATCCGGAATGCCCCTAGTCGCAGAGAGAATTCTCGGGCTGCTTTAGCATCAATAGCAGTCGCAGTAGGCGTCGGACTCACAACTTTCTACCTGACAAGAATATTCTTGGCGCGCGACCCACTTCCCAGACAGAATGAAAGGCCGTCCAGTTTGGACCAAGAGGAAGTCTCTAAGTCATGATTTGGCTCCGTTTCCTGCACTCGGTTGGATGGATGGCTCTATGGGGCTGGGCATTGATCCCATCACCGGTTTTGTCACAGGTAGGTAGGACAGAAGTAAGCGAAGTAGCATTTCAAGGAAATCAATCATTTCCAGACGACTCTTTGTCTCGCGCGATCGTAACAAGAGAAACCGAGTGTCGATCAGTGGTTTTCACACCATTCTGCTGGGCCGGAGCAGATTTTGCCGTACAGCGTTTTTACTTGCCCGAGCGAGATGTCCCTCTAGATCGCCTGAGGCTTGAGGCGTGGTACTACCAGAGAGGGTTTCGGGAAATCAGTGTCGATACTCTTACATCACTCGGAGAAGAGGGCCGGGCGACCGTCTCATTCATCATTGATGAGGGTGAGCCGGTCATAGCTACGAGAGTCGACTTTGAGGGTGGTGAAGGGATCAATGAGGATGGTCTCTTGGAAGGACTACCTCTCCAGCCTGGCGAGCGATTGAGCATACTCGCTCTGGACGCAACCAGGGACACTCTAGAACGCCGTCTTGCTAATAGAGGCTATGGTCGGGTCAATGTTCTTCGCAGGCACCTGATACCAGCGGTCGAGCCTTATACTGCTCTGGTCACATTTGACATCGATACCGGCTCAAGAGTGCGCTACGGACCCATTATGGTATCTGGGAACTCTGAGCTAAGTGAAGCGACTGTTCTTAACACATTGCAGTTTAGTACTGGAGATCTGTACAGCCGGGATGCGGTACAGCAGGGGCAGGGCAGGCTTTTTGGACTGGATATTATCCGTAGCGCTTCGGTGACAAGTGACTTCCAGTCTGATCCTGATTCTGTGATCCCCATTACCGTTAATGTGGTCGAGGGAGATGCCTACCGCGTTCGATATGGAGGTGGCTGGACTACGGCTGAATGTTTTGGTGTCGAAGCCCAATGGGCAGCCCGGAACTTCGTAGGTGGAGGCCGGCTTCTTCAGATCCGCGGTAGAGTTGCGAATGTACTGACACCTCAGTTCCAGAATGTGCTTTGCCCTCAGGGTGGAACTGAAGAGTTTGGAGAATTGACTGGGACCCTTTCGTTAGATTTTGCTCAACCGTGGATCTTTTCTACCCGAAATTCCTTCAGCACCGCTTTGTTCATTGAACGGCAAAGCCTTCCTGATGTTTTCATTCGCGAGGCTGTTGGTGTTGAATTAGCTCTCACGCGCCTAATCGGCCCCCAGACTTCCTTTACGCTTTCATACAGGCCAGAACTATCTCGGCTCGATGCTGCGGAAGTGCTGTTCTGCACAAATCTGCTGGTATGTAGCCCAGAGGATGTCTCGATCTTGCAGGATGCCAACTGGCTTGCTCCGATCGGGTTTAGCTTCACTCGCAATCTTGCAAATAACATTCTCAACCCCAATCGCGGATATAGCTTAGTCCTAGAGGTCGAACACGCATCTCAGTGGACGGGCTCAAATTTTCGGTATGACAGGGCCATAGCTGAAGGCACCTTGTATTCCGGGCTTGGACGATCAGGAGTGTTTGCGGCTCGAATACGCGGTGGGTGGGTTGGTGCGGGTGCGTTTGAAGCGTTGTTGTTGACGCCTGGGACATTTGACCTGGTCCATCCTCAGAAACGCTTTTATGCAGGTGGCGCGAACTCGGTTCGCGGTTTTGCACAGGGCCGACTGGGCCCCAGGGTTCTCACAATTGATCCTGTAAGGCTCTTGGAGCCTGGAACAGCGGGAGCAGGGTGCAACCCTTCGCAATTAATGGATCTTTCTTGTGATCCCGCATCAATCAAGGAAGGGCGATTTGTTCCACGTCCTACCGGTGGAACTCGAGTATTAGAGGGGAATCTTGAACTCCGGTTCCCCATAGGATTGAATCTCGAAGGGGTCATGTTCACCGATGTTGGACAGGTTTGGGGAGGACGCGACGAAGTTGATCTATCGAAACTCGCGATAACGCCTGGCGTTGGCGTTCGATACCTCAGCCCGGTCGGACCAATACGTATAGACCTCGGATATCGCTTTAGAGAAGGAGAGCCGCTTGCGGTTGTTACATCACAATTGGAGGTGTTCAATCCGAATGTGCATGAGGAGAGTGAGCGTATAAGGATTGATGGTAACGTCATTCCGTATGTGCGAACGAATGAGTTAGCAGCGCTTAAGACCTCAAGGCTTTTCGGAGAGGCTTCGCCATTATCCTTACAGCGCTTCCAACTACATATCTCTATTGGTCAGGCATTCTAATGACGGAGATGCCTGGGGTTCCGACTGAGGGCTTTGATGATTCAGGTATGGATGAAGCAATACCTGAAACGCAGGACATTGAGACGCCTATTAAACCAGTGAAGAGGCTAGGTCGTCGCTTCTTGAGATGGGGCAGTGTTCTCGTAGGAGGATTTCTTGTTCTTGTAGGGTTCCTATCTGCTACCGGTCCAGGTCAGAGGGTTTTCATGGACCAATTGTTAACCAGGATTCAGGAACAGTTGGCTGGTGAGCTCAGAATTCAAGACATACAAAGTGGCACGCTATTCACTGGGGCGACGTTAGCGGGGGTCGAATTAGATGCTGAAGACGGAGTGCGTGTGCTCAGGGTTGATTCTATCCGAGTACGGTACTCACCATTGGCTTGGATCACATCAGATCTGCGAGTTAGTTCGATCATCGCTTGGGGCCTTGAGTTTGAGATCTCAAGGCTGGAATCCGGACAACCCCTCAATATCCAGCAGATAGTGAGGGGTGTTGAGGAAAGTGATTCAATAGGTGCTGTGCCGGAGGCTGCTCGCGAACCGATCCATGTGGGACGAATTGCGGTGCGCGAAGGTCTCTTGAAGATCCTCACACCCTCTAGCGGCGAAAGCACGGGCAGATTGGTTCCATCGCCTGATGGTAATGGACAGTTGCTCTACCGGTCTCTGGAGGATATCGATTTGGATCTTGAAGACGTGATACTCCGGTTGGGCAACACAGACAGTCTTTTAGAAGCACAACTTGCTTCTTTATCAATGCTCAATGCGGTCACCGCTGAATCATTTCGACTTGAGGAAGCTTTCGGAGAGATCGACTTCGGGCAGAGGGGAATCCGAGTACGCGAAGGGGCGTTTCGTTTTGAGAGAACGCTCGTCAGGGGTGAGGTCAGAGTTGGTTCTTGGGGAGAAACTGACGGTTGGGCATTCTTCGCATCTCTAGAAACTGACGGAGCAGGAGATTTATCTGACCTAGCCTGGATAGATGACCGTATTCCAGGTGGATTATTCCGTGGGGCTGTGACAATCGCTACTGAGAATGGAACGAATGTTGGCCTAGAGGAATTGGAAGTAGAGCTAGACGGCAGCAGCCTTCAGCTAGACGGTGATGTCTTATTCACTGATGTCATAACCCTTGATGATATGGGTGTGATCATGAATCCACTTGCCTTGGAGTGGCTTGAACCTTGGCTTGGGACGGACATACCACTTGAGGGTTGGCTCAGCGGGGACGCACGTTTCTCTGGGACTAATGAGAATCTTCAGATTGATGGCCGTACCACACTCGTCCCCACCGGTTATGGTGGGGTAGCGACAACAGCTGATTTCGGCGGCACCTTGCACTGGGGCGAAGACCCTGGGGCAACCGGTCTAGAAATACACTTAGACCCCTTCAATTACAGCCTGGTTGAGGTGATCGCACCCGGGTTGCCGTTATTAGGATCAGGGACCCTAGATTTCCAGGTGTCAGGACGAGCTCTCTCAGGACTTCGTTTCACACTAGATGCTTCAGTTGAGGAAGATGACGTGCCTCGGTCACGTGCTCTACTGCGTGGCGCTTTGCGCAGGACTGAGACGGAAGACTGGATCGTGGATGTGCAAGGTGACGTTTCACCCCTGTCTCTAGGCTTACTTGCCCGAACACGGCCCGAACTCGGCCTTGAGGGTGAATTGACAGGACCGATTCGAGGAATTGGACGGCTCCGTGATTTGCAAGTTTCAGGGGAATTCGATGCAGCTGGCGGCCAGGTAGGACTAGGAGGGGTGCTCGACCTTACTCAGCCGGGAGCGTTTTACCGTCTGGATATCGTAGGCGACAACGTACCTCTATCAAATTTCTCCACGGAGCTCCCGCAGCAGTCAGAATGGACTGGAGCTCTATCGATAGAAGGTCGGGGGTTGCAAGTAGATTCGATGGATGCTGCCGCGACACTGGCGTGGTCTCGCTCACGTGTCGGTGGGCTCCACGTGGATACGGTGATGGCACATCTGACTGCGTCTGCGGGCATCCTTACGGTGGACAGCCTCGACGCCAGCCTTGGCGGTGTGGCTGTATCGGGTGATGGCCGACTGGGAATGGCGGCTCCTTTGGATGGGGAAGCTCGGTTGACCTTCTCTGCCGAATCCTTAGAGGGCCTTCGGCCACTTCTACTCGGCGACACTGTGATCGCAAAAGACACGCTCTCACTCCTCGAAATGGAGTTGCTGCGCTTCGAAGGAGTGGACGTTGATGCTCTGCCTGACACCGCCGATGTGCGAATGCATGGTGTGATCAGTGGTAGTGCCCGTCTGGTTGGTTCAGTAGATGCTCTCAACGTAGATCTGGAAATGGATGTATCCGGTGCCGTATACGGGCGTAATCGTGTCGACAGTGCTCATGTCGTATTTAATGCGGACTCTCTTCCTTCAATCTCTGGTGATTGGGATGTATTGACCGAGGCGTCTGGAGTCGAGTGGCAGGGCAGATCACTAGAGCGGGCACAGGTAGAAGCCGACATGTCTGATCGCAGAGGTGAGGCATCCTTGAGTATCATCCGCCGAACAGGCGAGGAACTTGAGGCGAAAGGACAGTTTGAATTTGATTCAGTGGGTGGCCGCCTCGATCTAGAAGAAGCTACTGCGACACTTGATCAACTAGTCTATGCCTTAGCCGATCCGACTCGAATCACTTGGGATGGCACATCTATTTCCTTTGACTCGACTCAGATTAGCCGGGCTGGCGAAGATCCGATGCGTATGGTCGCATCCGGTATATTGGCACGAGAGGGGCAATCTGATTTTCGGCTTGATTTACAAGGGTTACACCTAGATCGGGTGATCGAGGTTCTGGAAATCGATGCTCTGGTCGAGGGCCATGCCGACCTTCTTCTAACGGTTCAAGGGTTGTCCGATGATCCCGTTATTGCTGCTGATTTAGAGATTATCGAGCCTAGATACGCGGGTATCGAATTCTCAACGGTTAAGGGCTTCTTGGATTACAGTGGATTGGAAGCAAACATTGATATCGAAGGCTTCGATGGTGCGAACTCTGTTCTTCGTGTAGCCGGATCAATTCCGATGGACCTGTCTCTTCAAGAGCGTGATTCGAGGTCAGTTAGACGACCGATGAACCTTTTGATCCAGGCTGATTCTTTAGATGCTGCTGATGCGTTGGATTACTTCGGTACTCTTGAGGATGTGAATGGCTCAGTTTCGGGTGTTGTCCAAATTCAGGGCACTACCCAGGATCCGGAACCTGACGGTGTGATTGATGTGGAAGCTGCATCGTGGTCTCTGGGAGCTCTAGGTGTCCGACACAGTGATGTGAATGGATCATTGACTTTTAATCCGGATAGGCGTGTAGCGGTCCATCTTGTAACGGATGTAACGGGCCGCTCTGAAATTGACGGAACGATTACGCTCGATTCAGTCCGTGATCCCGCTCTAGATCTGGTAATGGAATTCGAGCGTTTCCAGGCAGTGGAGCGACTCGACGTCGAGAGCTTGATAAGTGGAATCCTCACGCTGGAGGGGCGATATGGGCGTCCCGAGATACACGGAAGTGTGAGCGTGGATGAGGCGATCTTGTACGTAGATGAGTTCGCTCGTAACGTAGCTGTAGTTGATTTTATGGACCTAGGAACGGACACAACTGAGTTCTTCAGGCAATCTCTGATTCGGGATATCCGAAATCCATTCTTGGAAAATCTCCGTGTAGAGGTTGATCTCTCGGTACCTAGAAACACATGGCTTCGCTCGAATGAGATGAATGTGGAGATGGGCGGTGAGCAGTTAATCGTCACCTATGATCGCAGGGAATCTGATCTCGTTCTGATTGGTGATTTACAGGCCCTGCGGGGCTCTTATTCCGTGCTTGGCAGGAGCTTTGAAGTGAACGGGGGCACCGTCAGCTTCCTCGGTACTCCTGGTATTAATCCAGTACTAAATATCCAAGCACTGAGCCGAATCCGGCGGATCGAGGATGAGCCACTAGAAGTTACTGCCAATGTTGAAGGAACGCTGACGCTACCGCGTGTTGCATTGAGTACGGATGAAGCTGGTCTCGTTCAATCAGACTTGGTTAGTTACCTGATCTTTGGGCGTGCGAGTTCTGAGCTTGCGACGGGACAAACGGCTTTCTTGCAGGGAGCAGTGGGATCATTCGCCACAACTCTTGTATCAGGAGCAGTAGCAACACAACTCGGAGCAGCACTCGCTCAGGGTATAGGCCTTGACTACCTCTCAATTACGCAGGCTGGTGATTTTATGCTGGCCGGTGGCATTACAAACTCTCTTGCCGACACACAGGTAGAGATCGGGCAATATGTTGGTCCGGACGCTTTCATCGTGCTCGTCTTTCGGCCTCTCTCAGGTCAGGACGCTGGAGCTAGCGTTTTCGGCGGAGCAAGGCTTGAGTACGCCTTCTCTGAAGACTATGTCGTTCAGGGCTTCTTTGAGGACCGGTTCCTCAGAAGTGGGGGTGCAGGATTCAGCTCATTGGGAATCCCACAGGCACAGGTTGTGGGGATATTTGTTTTTCGGGAGTGGGGATACTAAGAACGCCAGAGTGAAGATTATTAATATGAGAGCCTGAAGGGCTTCTCCGGAACACTGTGGTGTACGACAATACTCAGGATGAGCCGTGAGGCTGACCTCTTTTCGCATTAGGAGCTGCTTGCATGCAGATGATGAAGGTTTTTGCTCTTATGACAGGGCTTACCGTACTTCTTGTGGTTGCAGGAGCCTATTTAGGCGGTCAAAGTATGGCTCTTGGTATGCTTATTTTTGCAGTCATCATGAATGTGAGCGCGTACTGGTTTAGTGATCGGGCAGTACTAAAAATGTACGATGCTAAGGTGATTGGCTCGGATGACGCGCCCGAACTCTATACGATGGTGGATCGTTTAAGATCAGAGGCGAATTTGCCGATGCCCACCATCGCGATCGCACCCTCAGAGCAGCCGAATGCGTTCGCCACAGGTCGAAACCAGAACCATGCTGTTGTGTGTGTTACTTCCGGGATTCTCCAGCTGGTATCTGCAAGAGAATTGGAAGGGGTAATCGCACATGAACTCGCTCACATTAAGCATCGTCATATGCTGGTCGGGACTGTGGCCGCCACGGTTGCCGGGGCGATCGCGATGCTTGCGAGTATGGCGAAGTGGGGTCTGATGTTTGGGGGAGGAAGAGGAAGGCGATCTAGTGGGGGAGGGAACCTGCTAGTTATGATCGCTGTGATGATTATCGCACCTATGGCAGCGATGATCATCCAGATGATGATTAGCCGTTCCAATGAGTTTCAGGCTGACGCAACGGCGGCGAGAATCACTAGTGATCCGGCAGGACTCGCGAGTGCACTACAAAAAATAGACGGCTATGTGCAAAAGATTCCGATGCAAGTCAATCCAGCGGCAGCGCAGCTGGCCATCATCAACCCACTAGCGGGTTCGGCTGGCGATACGGTTTCTAGATTCTTCAGCACCCACCCACCGACCGAGAAACGGGTCGCCAAGCTTCGAGGAATGAGAATCTAAAAGGCGCGTTTGGTAGGCTAGTGCATCGAAGATTCCAATTTCGTTATAGCTCTATGCTTGGATTGGGCTTGTCTTGGTTAGTCGGTTAGTATTGCAGGCTATGCCCCAATCCCCATCATCTCTACCCATGACAGTTGAAGAGAAACTCGTCATCCGTGGAGCGCGCCAACACAACCTCAGGGGGATTGATCTAGAACTTCCTCGTGAAAAGTTAATTGTCATCACGGGTCTCTCGGGATCCGGAAAATCATCCCTCGCGTTTGATACAATTTATGCGGAAGGACAACGACGCTACGTCGAATCTCTTTCAGCGTATGCACGTCAATTTCTTGGACTCATGGAGAAGCCCGATGTCGACGCAATCGAGGGCCTCTCTCCGGCAATCTCTATAGAACAAAAAACCGTTGCGAAAAACCCACGTTCGACGGTGGGTACAGTGACCGAGATCTACGATTACCTGCGACTTTTGTGGGCACGGATTGGAATTCCTCATTGTCATTCATGTGGAGATCCGGTCCTGAGACAGCCGGCTACACAGATTGTCGATCAACTCCTGGGCCTTCCTGATGGAACCAGAATTGAAGTTCTTGCCCCTTTGGTACGCGGTAGGAAAGGCGAATTCGCCGCGATGTTTGAACGAGCACGCAAGGAAGGTTTCGTGCGAGTCCGGGCTGATGGTGAGATCTATGACCTGACTGAACCTCCGCAGCTCAATAGATATGAAAACCATGATATTTCGGTTGTCGTTGATCGTTTGGTGGTGCGCGCCGACGACAGAGAGCGCATGGCCGACTCTGTTGAAACCGCGCTAAGAACAGGAGATGGTGCTCTCCAGGTCGTCGAGCATGTCAAAGGCAGTGAGCCTGTAGAGCATGTTTTTAGTGAACGTTATGCCTGCCAAACCTGCGGAACGAGTCTATCAGAACTCGAGCCAAGACAGTTTTCATTCAACTCCCCGTACGGGGCTTGCGATGAGTGCGGCGGTCTTGGTACCAGCAAGGAACTGAACCCGGATCTTCTCATTGGTGACTCTGGTTCTTCCATCCTGGAGGGTGCCATTGCACCATGGGGCACTCCTTCAGGGAATGTGCTCCACTCTGTAATCCCAGGACTTGCAGCGGCGTATGAATTCGATCCCAGCTTGCCCTGGAGTGAGCTAGATGAGGAGGTGCGCGAAGCGATCATTGGCGGGTCAGGCACGATGAAGCTTCGGTTTCCGTATAAGTCGGGGTCGGGGAAGGTCAAGACGTATTACGAGGATCGATGGGAGGGTGTGCGAGCTAACGTAGACAGACGCTACCGTGAAACGACTTCGGAATCTGTTCGCAAACAGCTGGAAGATTATATGTCTACCCTTGCTTGTTCTGCTTGCGATGGGACTCGCCTGAAACCTGAATCGCGAGCAGTAACAATCGTGGGCCGCTCCATTGGGGAGATTGGTGAGTTGTCGATTAGCGAAGCCGGTGAATTCTTTAATTCGCTCCTTAGTGAGGAGGTGTTCCAGGCTGGGATCCAATCAAATGATTGGAAACAGCCTCCTGTTCCGGTCGAGATTGCTGGCCCCATCCTGAGGGAGGTCACGGAACGGCTGCGTTTTCTCTGTGATGTGGGACTCGACTACCTTACGCTGGGTCGTGCTGCCGGCTCACTCTCTGGTGGCGAGGCACAGCGAATTCGTCTCGCTACGCAGATCGGCAGCCGTTTAGTAGGTGTGCTCTACATCCTTGATGAACCTTCGATAGGGTTACATCAACGCGATAACGACCGGCTCTTAGTGACGCTAGAACGTCTTCGGGATTTAGGTAACACAGTCCTCGTGGTCGAGCATGACGAAGACACGATCCGACGTGCGGACCATATCGTGGACCTTGGCCCGGGGGCTGGCCGACATGGTGGTGAAGTTGTTGCTAATGGACCTCTTGGAGCACTCTTGGAAGAGGAAGAGTCGCTTACCGCTGCATATCTACGTGGTGACAGACAGATCCTCGTGCCAGAGCAACGCCGGAAGATTGATGAAGAGAGATCGATCAATGTTGTGGGTGCGCGCGGCCATAATCTCCAAGATCTCAATGTTCACTTCCCCCTTGGTGTATTCTCGTGTGTTACAGGGGTCAGCGGTTCTGGGAAATCAACTCTTGTCAATGAAACTCTGTATCATGCATTAGCACGCCGTTTATATAGGAGCAATCTGGTTCCTGCAGGCCATGATCGTATCGATGGCGTTGAGTTGGTCGACAAGGTCATTGATGTCGACCAATCGCCGATTGGTCGCACGCCACGGTCCAATCCCGCGACTTATACTGGCCTCTTCACACCGATCCGAGAGCTGTTTGCTGATCTTCCAGAATCACAGATGCGTGGATACGGGCCGGGCCGGTTTTCCTTCAACGTGAAGGGCGGTCGGTGTGAGGCGTGTAAGGGAGATGGACTGGTGAAAATCGAGATGCACTTTCTCCCTGATGTGTACGTGACATGTGACGTGTGTCGAGGTCGCCGATATAACCGCGAAACCCTTGATGTCTACTACAAGGGCAAGAACATCGCTGATGTACTTAGTATGACAGTCGATGATGCGCTCGATTTCTTTGATGCCGTTCCCCGTATTAAGGACAAGCTTCAGACGTTGGCGGATGTCGGTCTTGGCTATATCCATCTCGGCCAGTCCGCTACCACCTTGTCTGGGGGTGAAGCCCAGAGGGTCAAGCTGGCTACCGAGCTGTCGAAGCGTGCTACGGGACAAACGCTCTATATCCTCGATGAACCAACCACGGGATTGCATTTCGAGGATATCCGGGTTCTGCTCGATGTCCTCCATCGACTGGTCGATCTTGGGAATACAGTCATCGTCATCGAACACAACATGCATGTGGTGAAAACTGCAGACTGGATCATCGACTTGGGACCCGAGGGTGGAGCCGGAGGCGGGGAGATCCTTGTGACTGGAACTCCTGAAAAAGTTATGGGAACAAAGAACTCCCATACCGGTCAGCACCTTAAATCACTATTGAGGAATTGATAGATCCGCCCACATGTTTATCCAGAGAATCCTAATTACTTGTTGGAGAGCTAATGAGCATCGTCTTTCTTGACGGTGACTTCATCCAAAAGGATGAAGCGAAGATCTCGCCGGACGACCGTGGATTTCTGTTAGCTGACGGTGTCTACGAGGTGACTCCGTTCTATAACGGAGTTCCGTTCAGCCTGGATCGCCACATGGCGAGGCTAGAACGGAGCCTTGCTTGGATGAGGATTAACTACTCGCTCGACGGCCTCGAAGAAATCCATCAACAGCTCATTCGAGTTAATGAATTCCAGGATGCACCAAGTTCGTATGTCTATGTCCAAATAACCCGAGGTGCTGCTCCCAGAACGCACTATTTCCCGCAGGAAGATGTTGAGCCGACTGTGTACGCTTTTGCACGAACATGGCAACGCCCATCGCCTGAGCGCTGGGCACAGGGATTTTCAGCGATGACCGTACCTGATCGTCGATGGAGTCGTGCAGATATCAAGACGATTTGCCTGTTACCCAATGTGCTGGCATTTCAGGATGCGATAGAAGCTGGTGCAGATGATGCAATCCTAGTGCGCGATGGTGTAGCGATCGAAGGGGCGCATATGAATTTCTGGGGTGTATTCGATGGGACAGTTGTGACCCATCCCACGACAAGTAACATCCTCCCTGGTATCACCCGAGAGGTTGTACTTCAATCAGCTAACCAGGCTGGCATACCTCTGGAGGAGCGTCCGATTCAGGTGGAAGAACTCAAGAGCGCCGATGAACTCTTTTTCACGGGTACTACGGGCGAGGTGCGTCCCATCACAACCTTGAATGGAACGGTAGTTGGAAATGGAAGCGTGGGACCTCTCACGCAGAAGTTGTCAGACTTGTTCCATGGGAAGGTGCAGGAAGTCCAGTCAGGCTTAGAGGGCTCTATCGCTTGACCCAGGGATTCAGGAGTGCGTTTGCAGGATTAGCGACGTTCTTGCTGGTGAGCGTGCCTGTAGGAGCACAAGAGCTGCCTGTCGTGCGGGTCATAGCTACCGGTGGAACAATCGCTAGCCGGCCCGGTGACGATCAACTGACGGGGAGTGCTTTAATTGAGGCGGTACCACAACTCGCAGGAGTTGCCCAAGTCGAAGTAGAGGAATTCAGTCGTATCGGTTCGTCTGGCATGACCCCAAACCACTGGCTGCTACTGGCAAAACGTATCAACGAACTTCTAGATGCTGAGCCTGATATTAGCGGTGTTGTTGTGACACATGGGACGGACACTATGGAGGAGACCGCTTACTTCCTTCATCTAACCATCAAGGATCTTCGCCCAGTGGTTTTGACTGGATCGATGCGGTCTGCAACAGCGGTTTCTGCTGATGGCCCAGCAAATTTACTGACAGCTGTGCGCGTTGCCGCGGACACGAATGCGGGTGGGCGCGGAGTGCTCGTGGTGCTCAACGACGAGATTCATTCAGCCAGAGATGTAAGGAAGACTGACAACAACCGCACAGATACCTTCGTGTCTGCAGAGTGGGGCGCCCTAGGTGTGGTTGATTTGGATGGAGTCACGTTCCGGCGCAGTGGCGAAACGCTTCATACAGTGCAGGCACTGCCTTCAGTAGCAGGGGTAGAGACACTGCCTACTGTGCCAATTGTTGCTGACTTTGCCGGCAACGATGCCATGGTTTTGAAGAATTGGGTCGGACAAGGCGTGGCCGGCATCGTAGTCCAGGGGTTCGGTGGGGGACGTACGAGTCCGGAAATGCGGCGGGCCATTTCAGAGATCACGAGAGAAGGCACTCTGGTCGTTTTGGCATCAAGAGTTCTCGAAGGGCGAGTCATTGGTAGTGGGCAACAGGCACAAGCCGGTGTTGTTGCTGCAGGTGATCTCCCATCTCATAAGGCGCGAGTTTTATTAATGCTCGCGTTACTAAACTCTCGTGACGGAATGGAAATCCAGGCGATTTTCGATACCCATTAGTGAAAAAAAGGCGGAGGTTTCTTGCCCCTTTTGTGCGTCCTTTACTGATTGGGAGTTTCTGTGGTTTTGTAAGCTCAACCAGCAGTTGTGCTACTGCAGCACCGGCCATTTCGGGGGTCATTGATCAGTCAGCTGCTTCAGAGGATGGAGTGCGATTGATCTATCTTGGAACCGGCGGTTGGATTTTCGAGCGCGGCAATGATCAAGTAATCACGGGCCCATTTTTCTCTAATCCGGGTTTGGTCAAGACTGGCTTATTACCGATTCGGTCTGACTCGGATGTCGTTGACGAGTTTATGTCTCGCTATGACGTATCAGGGGCCCATGTGATTCTGGTTGGTCATGCACACTACGACCACCTGATGGACGTTCCTCGGGTTGCATTAGAACACGCTCCGAGTGCTCGTATCGTTGGCAGTAAGACGGTAAAGAACACTCTGGGCAGTTGGTCAGGTGTTGGAGAGCGAGTAGACGAAGTCAATGATATCGCGGGTGACGAGCGCACCGTCGGGACATGGATGCGCTATGGAGCAGGTGTTCGCATTATGGCACTGCGTTCGCTTCATGCCCCTCACTTTGAGGGCTATACACTCTTCAAGGGAAGCCGTGTTCGTAACCTGAACGCAGAGCCGCGCTGGGCAAGAGAATGGCCAGACGGCACAACACACGCCTATTTGATCGACTTCCTTAACCCTGATGGGTCAATCGCATTCCGTATCTACTACCAGGATGCAGTGGCACCTCCGCCTCTTGGCTTTGCTCCGCGAGCGGTTATTCGCGAGAGACCTGTTGATGCAGCGATCCTTGTCCCTGCGACGTTTGATCAGGTCGACTGGCATCCTGAGGCCTTCATCGAAAATCTCCAGCCTCAACGTGTATTCCTGGGACACTGGGAGAACTTTTTCTCACCTCCGGTATCGCCAGCTGATCCACTCTCGAATTTTGCACACTTCGAGAGCCGGTTAGAGCGGGTATTTGATGGCGAGTGGTGGAAGCCTGAATTGTGGACTGAATTCAGATTCCCAACTCGGTAAATTTGGCTGCGCGCAAGGTGTTCTTGCGGATTTAGGTCGGATTTTCGGAGTCAGCGAAGGCCGGAGTGGTCCTGTTGACGCGAATTCTCTGCGATTCGCACAAATTAATGCTTGCGGTTAAGCCGCAATTCAGAGTAATTCTATCTAACGGATGTTACAGAATCCGACCTATATAGGAGGATGTAAATGAACATCAATGCTGCTCTCTCTGGGTTAGGAAATGTTGCGAAAGGCGTGACTGGCTTAGGCTTGGCCGTCATCCCGACAGCACTCGTCGTCGATGTCCTATTCCCAGGGACAACCAACATTGTCGCCAATCTCGGCCACTTTGTTGAAAGCTTTACAGGTGAAGGCCTGACTGGCCTCATCCTTCTCCTCTTGGTGATGGCCGTCGCTGACTAAACGTCTCCTTAATTCTGTAGCTCTCTATTGAGACTTTTTTAAACGCATAAGGAGGCTAGTATGGGCGCAATAATGGGTGCCCTTAGTACAGTCGGCGGCTGGGCAAAGGCCCTCACCGACTTCGGACTTACGGTCATCACAGCTCTCATCGTGGTAGATATTCTCTACCCGAGTTCAACCATGATTATCGAGAACATTGCGATCGTGGTTGATCAATTTGGTGACGGAGGAGTCGCTGGGCTGATCGTGATATTGCTTTTCATGGTTTTATATCGGCGTGACTAGAGCTCTTAGTTTTAGCTCCTTGGCATCTTGTCCTAGGATCTAGAAGAAACGGCACAAGGCTTAATTGGCCTTGTGCCGTTTCTTCTTATGCTACAACAGAAGTCACTTCTCGCTGAAAATACGAATTCTGCTAGGCGTGCAACGTGGTTGTCACGCAGTAGTAGGAGTGTGTACAACCAGAAAGCAGAATTTGATTATCGGTAAATCAAGTATGGAGATCTCAGCTGCTCAAAGGCTTGGGTTTCCGATTCCCATGCAGAGGTCAGCTCTGTAAAGCCAGCGCCTGCTTCGATACTGAGCCGAAGCGAGTCTGTCCCGGCCAGGCGATCGAAGTGAGCCTCGGACCAAAGCCAATTATCTCCAGACATTGAGTATGTCTCTAAGAGCATGGCCACCGCGGCTTTCGACGCGTCATAGTCAGTGGATTCAGGTATAAGCAGTACACCGCTTACCTCTTGGCCCTCGAATTTCCGGTCCCCCGCATTTCTCGGAGTAAAGGTGGCTGACTCGAAACGTACTCCGTTGATTCCGTAGCCGTTCAATGATTCGGCGAGTTGGACGCCATCCAGCCATGGTGCTCCAACCCACTGAAATGCACGATCTGTCCCACGGCCTACAGAAATCGGCGTGCCTTCGAATAGGCAGGTGCCGGGGTAGGCAAGGGCACTTTCTAGCGAAGGCATATTCGGTGAAGGCGGGACCCAGGGAAGTTGGGTTTGATCAAACGTCATATCTCTGGTCCACCCGTCGAGTGGAACTACATGGAGATCGACTTCCAGCCCGAACTCACCTACGTACAACTGTGCCAGCTCGCCTGCAGTCATCCCGTGCCGCATAGGTACCGGATACATGCCCACAAATGTCTCATATCCGGACCTTAGGAGGTTCCCCTGAACGACGTCGCCGCGCACAGGATTAGGTCGGTCCAATACGATGAACGGTATGTCTTGTTCACCGGCGGCCTCCATGGCGAGAGCCATGGTGGAGACATATGTGTAGTACCGAGCTCCTATGTCTTGCATATCAAAGAGAAGGACGTCGACGCCTTCCAGCATCGCAGGGGTTGGTTTTCGCAGTTCACCGTACAGTGAGTGAATGGGTAGGCCTGTGCGCTCATCTCTTCCGCTGTCGATTGCCGCACCCGCTTGCTCCTGACCTCTAATGCCGTGCTCCGGTGCATACAGTGCCACGAGGTCCACATTGTTGGCCTCGTATAAGGCATCAATCGTGCTGCCCACGATGCCATCACCTGTCCAGTAGATCCCGGTATGGTTTGTGAGGAGCCCCACAGTCTTTCCTTGGACCAGGTGGAGTGAGTCCGAGAGGAGTACTTCGATTCCGCTCCGAACCTGTCTTTCTTCGCTCTCTGGAACTTCCGAGTCAGTGGTATTTCCCGGGGCAGCAGCGCATGCGGCTAGAGCGACTCCTAGAAAGAGCCCGATAATGCAGGATTGTGACGCTTTAGCCGTCATCCTAACTTGACTGGTGCTCAGGATTGCGCGTCGATCGCGCCCTCGGTTTGCTAGCTTCATAGGGCAAGCTTCGTGGTCACACGCAACGCCGTCAACGCATCGGGAATCAGACCCCATAAGTCACTGAGGCGATGCCGCAAAAAACGTTTCTCTACAGCCGAGCAGTGCTCCTTAAGATTTCGGGCTGGTCAGCGATAGTCGTTTTGTTTTCCTGCGGGTCACCACCCCAATCGATTCCGGGTCCAGCAGTCCCAGAACAGCACCCTATTGAAGCCCTCACTCAGGAGGTTGAAGAGGCACCACCCACCACTGAGTTGGCTCCCGTTGGTCCCGCATTAATAGCGCAGACTGAAGACGAAGCATGGGTAGAACGCACGCTGACTGGTTTGACGCTTCGACAAAAAGTTGGGCAGTTGATCATGCCTTGGGTACTTGGAGATTTCGCGCCTGAAGGCTCTCCGAGTCATGATCGGATTCTCGAGTATATCGAAGACCAGGGGATTGGTGGTGTGATCATGTCGGTTGGGTCGCCCACTGAAGTTGCAGCTAAACTCAACGATTTTCAGGCGCACTCCGACGTTCCACTTTTGGTGGCAGCGGACTTGGAGACTGGAGCTGGGTTCCGAATGCGAGGAGCCGTCCAGATGCCTGGGACTATTGAATTGGGTGGAGCTACAGACTTTCCTTCACTTATGGCCGTTGGAGCAACGGCTGATCCCCAACTTGCCTATGAGATGGGTCGCATTACTGCACTTGAGGCGCGGGGAGTAGGAATTCATATCCCGTTTGCGCCAGTCCTGGATGTGAACAACAATCCGGATAATCCGATTATCAACGTGCGTTCCTTTGGGGAGACCCCAGAGGATGTTGCGGACTTGGGCGCTGCGTTCGTGCGCGGTGTCCAGGAACACGGAGCGATTGCAACAGGAAAACATTTCCCGGGGCACGGGGACACCGAAACAGATTCACATCTGGGGTTACCTGTCATTCCTCATTCGCGTGCTCGTATGGATAGCGTAGAGATCTTCCCATTCCGGCGTGCGATAGAAGCTGGCATGGGGGCTGTTATGACAGCTCATATATCTGTGCCGTCGTTAGATGAAGGAGTTGGTGATCCAGCTACCCTCTCGTCTGCGGTGCTCACCGATCTTTTGCGGGATGAGATGGAATTCGATGGGCTGTTGTTTACTGATGCGATGGACATGAGTGCCATATCACGTGGATTTGGTGCGGAAGAGGCATCTGTGAGAGCGATCGAGGCAGGCGCTGACGTCATTCTTATGCCTCCGTCAGTAGAGAGGGCAGTGGAGGGTATCGCGGCCGCAGTTGAATCTGGGCGCATTGATGCTAGCCGGATTGACGCATCTGTTCGCCGAATCTTAGAGACCAAGAAACAGATGGGCTTGGATAGGGACCGCGCAGTGGAGATCGACCAGATCGGTCAGGTGGTTGGTATTCCAGCTCATACCCAGGTTGCTGCTGAGATTGCGGAACGCTCAATCACGCTTCTACATAATGGCGGCAACCTCTTACCTCTCCTAGGTACGCGCTCGGCTCAGGTCATGTCCGTATCTTTTCGCAGAACCTCGGATGTACTTGCCGGACGCTACTTCAATACAAGACTGAGGCAGACGTATCCTCGACTTACTACAGCCGATTTAGATGCTGATTCAGGGCCCGCGCTCTATCAGGATCTTCTAAGAAGGGCACGCCAGCAGGCACTTGTAATCTTGAGTACCTATGTAACGGCAGTTTCTTATTCAGGGTCACTTGCATTACCCGAAGAGGTTGTCGACTTCGCAGGTCAGCTCACTGAAATCGGTGTCCCGCACATCGTCATTTCATTTGGGAGTCCGTACCTCATTACCGAACTCCCTGACGTCCGAGCGTACATGCTAGCCTGGAGTGGTTCAGAGGTTAGCCAAACGGCTGCTGCCCAAGCTCTTTTCGGTGACATTGAGATCTCTGGACGGGTGCCCACACGAATTCCACCTCTCTATGAGATAGGGGACGGAATTATGATCCCAAAGAAGCTGACTGGGAATGATCGAGACTAGGACTTTCGGTAAAGGTCGCTTATTGGCTGCGCTCGTTCTTGTCCTGGTATTCATAGGCTGCGGACCTAACAGCGTCGCTAGCCCCGTGCCATTTCAGGCTATAGGCGCTCTCGACGCTACTGCCCGTCAGTGGGTTGAGGAAACTGTTCGCGATCTC
>PBPC01000032.1 GCA_002724575.1 Gemmatimonadota bacterium
AACGGGACATCTGTTCAGGACTGGCGCCAGAATTGCTGAAACGGAGGCCACTCGACATACGAAGAAGATCAACAATTCGAATATCTGCACGCGGGTCGTCATCAGAATTCTGCCAAGCGGGCACGGGAGCCGGTTGCCAGAGATCCAGAGAACCCAATTGAATCAAGCGACCTATCAGGGTAGCAGTCAGGCTCTTTCCCATCGACCAGCTCTCGAGTTGCATGTCGCGATGCGCTCCAGACCCATAATCTTCGGACACAATCCGTCCCCGATGCACCACGAGAAACGCAGCTCGCTTGTCGTTCGGGTTGGCGAAGAAGACTCGGGCCGCCTCGGCGAGAAGTTCGGCATTCACATCATCCGGCAGTGGTTCGTCCGTAAGCACGTCACCCATTGGCCACGCCGTAGAGGCCGCATCGGGAAGGACGCTGATGACCGCCCTAGGAGTGAAGAACACTCCATCGGAATGGTCTGTAAGTAAGACGCACCCTTGGTCACCAAAATGACGCGCCCGAGCCTGGACACCTTCGTACGAAGCGGTCACGACTCGGCGTTCCTCGTCCACGTTGAAAGCGAGTCGGCCACTCTCATAATCAGTAACCTGCTGATCCGTCCAAAGGACGCTGTTGTACAATGCCTCCTCTCGTACTCGCTCCGAAACCCAAATCGCTGAACAAAAACGCTTTGCGGGTCCAGTTAGAGTCAGGTACGTCGGAGGGCCGGCAGAAGAGTCGAGAGAGGCATTCTGGGAATCATCACTTCCGGCATCACCACAAGCGAAGGTGGAGACAACTACCAGTGCCATCAACCGAACAAGCATATGTGGTTTCATGGAGTGCCTCCAGGAAGAAGCTGTAGTCAGGGATACTTACTCACTGATGGGCCTGTTCGCACCCCGAACATGCTCATTATACCAGTCGAGATACCGCTCATATCGATCGACTTGATAGGTCGGCACCCGAATCCCGTGGCCCTGGTCAGGATAGACGACCAATTGGGTCTCAATCCCTCGCCGCCGGAGCGCTTGATATAGTTGTTCGGAGTTAAGGATCGGGACATTCCAATCTTGTTCTCCACCCATAATCAGTGTGGGCGTCTCGATATGTTCTACCCGGTTGAACGGGCTTATGCGTTCCCAGTTCTCTCGGTTATCCCCTTCCCATGGTAAGCCGAGCTCCGCTTCCCATTGCCGTTGGTAATGGTCGTGCCCGTAGTTCGCGATGTAGAGGACTTCACTTGCCCCAGTTATGGCACCTTGGAAGCGGTTGGTTTGTGTGATCACGTAGTTCGTGAGGATTCCACCATATGACCACCCCCCTACACCGAGGCGATCTGGATCCGACCAGCCTTGCTCAATCGTGTAATCAACACCAGCCATTACGTCCTGGAAATCTGGATTACCCCAGTCTGCCCAGAGCGCTGCTGAAAAGTCCTGACCGTAACCTGAAGAGCCACGTGGGTTGGTACGCACCACGACGTATCCATTCGCGGCAAATAGTTGTGACTCAAACTGAAAGCCGTGGTTGTATTGAGAGACTGGTCCACCGTGAATTCGTAGCAGTGTTGGATAACGCTGACCTTCCACGAAGTCCGGTGGGAAGGTGACAAAGCCCTCGACCTCGGTACCATCCGCAGAATGGAACTGGATATTTCTAGTCTCGGAGATGAGGACCTTGGACAAGAAGTCGTCGTTGTGTCCGGTCACGCGACTCAAATCGGCCAATCCGCGCTCAGCCCCTGTCACTCGGTAGATTTCTCCAGGGTGATCCAGGTAACTAGCGGACACTGCGAATGTCCCCCCAGCCCAGTCGAATGCACCCGCTGAAATGGGGCCAGAAATCGGCCGTTCCAGATCTTCCCCACTCGGGCGAATGCGCGCGAGGTGATTCTCTGCTGAGTCCTCAAGTCGGAACCAGATCCAGTCCCCATCATCAGAAAAGCGCGGCTGGCTCACATTTCTATCTAGATCAGTTGTGAGGAGATGAGGCTCCCCACCATCTACGGAAATGATGGCCAGATGGGTCGTGGCATACCAGATGAGGTCGGGGCGAATACCGCTGGTATAAGCAAGCCACCTTCCATCAGGACTCCAAGCAGGAGAACGGTCAGAGCCTTCATTCGTGGTCACACGTCTAGGGTTATCGGTCGGTTCCTCTAGGTCGGAACCAACGATCCAGATATCTGAATTTTCGTTTCCGTCCGGCTCATCTGTACGATTCGAAGCGAAAGCAATTAGGGTGCCATCAGGACTCCATACACCGAGGGATTCATCCCTATCACCAGTCGTCAGTTGGCGGAGTTCTCCAGACTCTAGCTCGAACACGTAGAGGTGCGTCCTCCGGTCTCCCGTGAGGTATCCCACGTTGTCACGTTTGAACTGAAGCCGATCGATTACCCATGGGTCTGGCGGAGCATTCTCCTTCTTGTCTTCATCCTTCTCCTCTGCATCTCGGATCGTCAGGAGGAGGCGTGTACCATCGGGGGACCAACGATACCCAGAAATTCCTTGTTCGATATCGGTGAGTGCAAAGCCTTCACCACCCCTACGGTCTAGTGCCCAAACTTGGTTTTCCCCCTCATCACGGGATGCCGTGAAGGTGAAGTAACGACCATCCGGACTCCATCCTGGAGAGCCTGCGGACTTGCCTTCCACAGTCAGCCCGACGGCATCCCCACCCTCAACTGGAGACATGTAGATTCGGGTGTACGAACGTTCATCTTCAAGCGACGTTCTGCCGACAGTGTAAGCAATCCACGCACCATCTGGACTGACAACGGGTGCTCCGACCGAACGCATGTCGAACATATCTTCGGTCTGGATTGGCCGTTTGTCCTGGGCATTAACCGGACCGGCTAGGGCCAGCACGAGGAAACCCAAGACTCCGAAGCTCGAATGTCTCATTGCAATCACAATTCCTTCCTGTTGTCAGGCATGGCCACCCCAATGAGGTAGTGGCTATTAAGGGCTGGGTTCAGGCAGATGACTAGGTCAAAGATACGCCCAAAATGCAGAACGGATCAAAGAGGCAGGCTCTTCATTGCGGACTGTTTCGCTGGCCGGGCACAGAAGTTTGAACCAGTACCGGGTGCTGATCTAGACAAACTCGTCGGCCAGATCTTGAGAGAACACCCTGGAGCAGAATGATTTTCTTGGTGTAAGAAGCTCTTAACGTTTTCAGCGCATCGCGTGTCTTTTTGTAGGGCGATACCCTCTGGACACGTTAGGTTTATTCCATCGAAGAAAGAAACCAAATGAGCCCCATCCCAGATCTGCTATGAGTTCGAAAACATTTCGATACCTGAAGGGACTCGGCATCCTGGCGATCTTTTTGCTTTCGCTTGCGGATGCAGCGGGTGCACAGACCATCAGAGGAATACTGATGGAGACTGGGACCGAACGAAGAATCCAACTGGGGGAGATGGTACTCGTGGGTCAGGGTGGTGACACCATTGACGTGACCTACACAAACGATGCTGGGGGCTTTGAACTCACATCCCCCGAACCGGGTGACTTCCTCGTGCTCGCGGATGCACTCGGTTACGGTGCTATGGCCGCAGGAGTATTCGAACTGGGAGCGGGTGCAGAAATGACGATCGAATATAGGATGCAGCCGTTTGCGCTCCCTATCGAAGATCTGGTCGTCGAGTTCAATAGACCAGTCACACAACACTCACTCGTACAGAACGGATTTGTAGCACGTTTCAATCGTGGCTTAGGGCACTTCATTACACCCCACATGATTGAAGAGTCAAGCGCGATCCGGACGGAAGATTTGTTCAGGAATATTGCAGGAGTGCAGGTAACGGGTACCGGGTTTGGTGCTGATCGAGTCGCACTTCGAACCATCGGTGGAGCACTGTGCGACCCCTTGCTCTACATCGATGGTGTTAGAACAGAAAGCAGTGCAACGGGCATGGCTCTTTCAGATATGGTTCCGCTTTATCAAATAAGTGGGATCGAGATCTACCGACGTCCGGCTGAGATACCCCTTGAATACGGAATCGCAGGAACTGCATTTTGTGGAGTACTCGTAGTCTGGACCAAGGGATAACCAGTAACCTTTCCTATAACGACCCAGGCTCCGCATCCCATATCTCTCTTAGGTATTCGAATGTGTAGAGTCCTGTGGAGTGCCCGTCACTCCAAACAAACTGTAAAGCGTATTGTCCGATATAATGTATAGCAGTTGGGTAAATATTTGCGTCAACAGATTCGGGGATCAGAGTCCGGACTCCGCTCATCTCATCTACACAGCCAGCGCACGGACACAATAGCCTCAGGTAGCGTGGCACGTACTCTGATACGACACCGTCCTTCCACTCTATCTGCAGTCTCTCACGATCTTCGGTTGGCTCAATCCGAAGTGGGTCCACATGAGGCTCAGACATGCCTAGATCTCCATCTCCGCAAGGATCCCCTCAAGAGTTCGGAATGCTTTGCCTCGATGACTCAACTTGTTCTTCTGGTCGGGATGGAGTTCAGCAAAAGTCATCTCTAAGTTGGGCTCGAAGAAGTAGGGGTCATACCCAAACCCTCCATTGCCGCAGGGCTCAGCAAGGATCAAGCCCTTGGCTTGTCCTCGCGCAACAATCATCTGATCAGTGAGTCCTAAGACAACAGCCACACAAACATATTGGGCGGTTCGTTTCTCGAGTTCGAGGCTACCCAATTGCTCCACCAAGTAATCGTTATTTGCCTGATCAAGGATGTCGCCCGAGAGTCCTTCCACAGGTGCGAAACGCTTTGAACGAACACCTGGTGCACCTCCGAGAGCATCCACCTCTAAACCAGAATCATCAGCTACGGTCGGCAACCCAGTTTTCGCATGAAAATACTCTGCCTTGGAGTGTGCGTTCTCTTCAAACGTATGGAAGGGTTCCAGTGCTTCCTCCTCGTCGTGCCATTTCAAACCAATTTCATCAAGATCTAGCACCTTTAGACCTGAGGTAGCGCTAAGGATCTCTCTGATTTCTCGAACTTTATGAATGCTACGAGTTGCTAATAGTAGCTCCACTCAATCAATCCGAAGCGCGCTGGCCTGAGCCGCAAACAAAGTCTCCAATCCAGCCATAGCTAGGTCGATCATCGCGTCCAAATCCTCGCGTGGGAACGGGTCGCCCTCAGCTGTCCCCTGGACTTCAACAAGCCCACCTCCCTGGGTAGCAACAACGTTCATATCGACCTGAGCACTCGAATCTTCTTCATAGTCCAGGTCGAGCCTCGCCTCACCATTTACCAGCCCCACACTGATCGCCGCCACACGCTCTCTCATCGGATTGCGCACGATGAGACCTTCACTGACGAGGTATTCGAAGGCTAATGACACTGCGACACAGGCACCTGTAATTGAGGCTGTCCGTGTGCCACCATCCGCATGTAGTACATCGCAGTCTACGGTCACGGTATGTAAGCCCAGAGTTTTCATGTCCGTGACTGAGCGTAGTGAACGCCCTATCAGACGCTGGATCTCTTGGGTCCTTCCCTTTGCACCTGAGCGCTCACGACGGGTACGTGTGTGTGTCGCCCGAGGTAACATCGCGTATTCCGCAGTTACCCATCCTGAACCGCTCGCTTCACGCCAAGGTGGCACGTCGGTACTAACTGATGCGGTACAGAGTACACGGGTTGCTCCAGTAGATATAATGCATGAGCCCTCTGCATAGGGGGCCACATCAGTTTCAATAATTGCTGAACGAAGCTGATCTGCCCTCCGTCCTCCAGTACGTCCACCCATTCCAAGCGACTCCTTACGCGAGCGACCAAGTCAGTCGTTGAATACCTTTCCAGTAAAAGTACCAGTTCCGGTCAGCCCATATCGACAAATCACTTCCTCTCTGACAAGCACTTTCTCTTTAGGATCCGAACTGATCATAAGTCCTGAGATCGCTTCACAACGAAGTCCTGTCAGCGAGGGTTCGCTAGAGGTAAAACAGCAAATAGGCCACAAGTAGTATCACCACCCAAAGTACCATACTGCCAGTTGCCCAACTCTTTGCTAATGGTCCAACCGAGCCATGCGTGCGTTCCGCTCCGCGCATGATTGATCCTACGAATTCAAGAACAGACGAGCGCACGTATACATCCACACGCATGACCGCTCTTCCAATGTTTCCTAGCAACCGCGGACCGGCCTTCCGGTACAACCACTCCGCATCAACGTGTACCGCTCGTTTTTCATCTGGATAGATACCTGACTTAACCAGTGTGATGAAACCCAGGGCCCCAAAAGCCAATAATTGAAGCTGTGTAACTACGTGTCTCATGTCATAGGGGTGATAATCCATTTCCATCGGCAAAAGGGTGTAGAACTGTGCTGGGAAGACTCCGATCAGTACACATAGGACCGCACCAATCGACATCGCGACCAGCATGTTCCGGGGCGGCTCCTTGGCACGAATACCAGAGTCATGAGCAAAAAATGAGAAGAACGGTATCTTAATGCCGGCATGCTCAAGTACGCCTGCTGAAGCGAAAAGCATGAAAAGCCAAACGACGTAATGATGCTCTTCGATCGCCGCGACCATGATCATCGACTTTGTTACAAAAGCGCTGAATAGCGGGAACGCTGAAATCGCTGACGCACCGACTATACAGAGGCCCGCCGTAAACGGCATCGTCTTATAGATACCTCCGAGGTCTGTTCCCTTTGTCCGACCGGTCATCGTCATGACCGCTCCCATGGACATGAACAGAAGCCCCTTGAAGATGACGTCGGCAAAAGCGTGCGCTACAGCACCGTTCACTGCCAACCCGGTCCCGATCCCGATCCCCGCAACCATGAAGCCAATCTGGTTGATCATCGAGTAACCGAGTACACGACGGAGATCATTCTCCAGAACGGCATAGAAGATCGGAAAGAATGTCATCGCGGTGCCGATATAGATCAGCACATCGGTTCCAACAAAACTCCGTGCCAACGCGTAGACGGCTACCTTGGTTGTGAATGCACTCAGAAAAACCGTTCCAGTGGGTGTGCTCTCCGGATACGCTTCTGTGATCCAATTATGGAGCAGAGGAAAGCCGGCCTTGATACCGAGGGAGAGCAATAACATCCACCCAGCCGCCCCAGTGCCATCCAACCCAACGTGCTCAAACGCAATCGAGCCAGTTTCATGAGCAAGCATCAGTGCCCCTGAAAGAAGCAGGACACCCGAGATCACATGAATGATCAGGTACCGGAACCCAGTCGCGTATGATCGTTCAGACTTTCGGGCCCATACGAGGAATACCGATGAGATCGCGAGGAGCTCCCAGAAGATGAAGAGAGTGATGAAATCTCCTGCGAATACCGCCCCTAGTGCACTGCCCGCATAGACCATAGCCGCAACGTGCTGCAGTCCTGCTGAGGCATTACCAACAATGTCGTCCTCACCAACCTCTCCAGCGACTGACCCTTCAGGTGCACCATCCCCGAGGTGCAGCGCATAGACAAACCCTAAGAAAGCGGCAAGGTGAAACAGATACCCAAATAGCAGGCTAAGCTTGTCTGCACGGTATGGTGTGAGGGTATAGCCAAGCAGATCAAATTGAAGATGCAGACCCGGCTCAACCCCATACCAAAGGTTCAGTCCACCTAAAAGTGGGATGGCAAGGATTAGCACCTTGCGCACTGTACCCCGAGTGAACGCAATAACAATCGCCCCAACAAAGAAGAGGACGAATGGAGGCAGACTACTCAGCATCGTCTGAACCTCCCTCGTAGTAATCCTCAGGGCGGATCAACACCTTTCTCATGGGCTTAGCAACGAGCACCAGGAACCAGAACGAGATGAATCCGTAGATCGGATACACAAGAAACCGCATGCTCTCCTCAAGCGGATGCGGATGAGCGTTCTCTGTACCGAACAGTAGAAATTCAGCCGCTAGCAGCACGCCACAAATCAGGTAAATAGTAAAGAAAAACCGTTTTACTACACTTGGCTTATCGAGCCATCCTATCGGCTCTTTGATCTCATGACCGTGGTAGTCCTGGCTCACTGGGCAACTCCAGAAATGACCATAGTCATCAGTTCATACCAGAGGTCTGGCCAAACGAAAAAGCCTACTGTCGCTAACGCTGTGATACCGATTGCAATTAACGAAGGCAACGGCGCCTCCTTAAAGTCTTTACCGTGGTCCGTACCATCGGGTGGCCTAAAGAAGAAGGCCTTCACTGGCACCTCGAGCAGGTAATAGAGACCTAGTAAAGAGCTGAGCATGAGAACCGCTAGCAAGCCAACCTGGCCCGCTTCAAGCGTACCCATACCAAGAAACCATTTGCTCCATGAACCGCCAGCTGGTGGCAGCCCAATGATGCTCAAAGAGCCAACAAAAAATGCGCCGAAAGTGATCGGCATCGTTCGACCAAGTCCGTGCATACGGCTGATGTCCTTCTCGTGGGCTGCCACTAATACTGCACCCGCTGCAAAGAACAGTGTGATCTTACCAAATGCATGCATCGCTATATGCATACCTCCACCAATCACACCCCATTCGTTCGCCAACAATGCTCCCAACACAATGTAGGACAGCTGGCTTATAGTAGAGTACGCGAGCCTCGCCTTGAGGTTGTCTTTTTGAAAAGCGACCAGAGAACCCAAAATAATCGTTGCGGCTGCGACCCATGCTAGCCATGTCGTCGCAGCAAGTGTACCGAGCAAATCAATGCCAAATACGTAGACAGCCACTTTTAGTACCGTAAAGACACCAGCCTTCACTACAGCAACCGCATGCAAAAGTGCTGAAACCGGTGTCGGTGCTACCATAGCCGCTGGTAACCAGCGATGGAATGGCATAACTGCAGCCTTCCCAACACCAAACACGAACAGTATTAGGATGGCACTTAATACACCGTTAGATGCCGTGCCGGCTAAGATCCCCCCCTCTGTGAAGTCTACGGTGTCAGCAAGCTGCCAAGTCCAGATGATCGCTAATAGCTGGAATGCTACTGATGTGGTAAGGAGAATTCCCAGATATACACGTCCCGCCTTTCGGGCCTCATCAGTCTGGTGATGTGTTACAAGTGGGAAAGTGCAAAGCGTTAGGACTTCATAGAACGCGAAAAGCGTGAAGAGGTTCGCACTGAATGCAACAGCCAATGCCCCAGCGATCGCGATCGCGAAGAAGAAAAAGAACCTCGTCTGGTTCTCTTCATGATGTCCACGCATGTATCCGATCGCGTAGAGCGTAGTGACGATCCAAAGGAAGGAAGCTACGAGAGCAAAGAGTAGCCCAAGCGGCTCGACTTCGAATGCAAGCTGCACACCGGGGACGATCTCGAGTAACTCCAACCTAGGGCGTGCGCCCTCCCGAACGTGGTGGAGCAGTCCCCAAACGTGCCAAAAGGTCAGCCCGCCAGTAAGAAGTGTAGCTGCCTCTCGAACGTTAGGGCGGCTACCAAGTATTAGGACAAGGAAGGCCCCTAACACAGGAAGAAGGAGACAGATACCCACTACGAAGTTGATATCCATCACTACAAGACTCCCAATAATATTTCTGCAGCACGTGTAGCTACACCCACACTCTCGCTGGCATTGATGCCAAAGTAGAGATTACCGAGGACTAATACCCAAGTCGGCGCCAGCAGGCTGAGAGGTGCTTCGGAGATTCCTAGTTCAGGGTCAACCTCACGGAAGTACGCGACTTCGACGACCTTCCAGACATACATCAGGGCAAGCAAAGAGCCGAGGAGCACCACCCCCGCTACCGGCCACATTCCTTGCTCAAGCGCAGCTTGGACCAGATACCATTTACTGACAAAACCGACAGTAAGAGGAACACCTATTAAGCTCAGTCCCCCCACTACAAATGCTGCCATAGTCCAAGGCATGGCACGACCGAGTCCATTCATCTGTTCCAACCGAACAGAACCAACTCGGTACATTACACAGCCCATCGACATGAACAGTGCTCCCTTCATAAGGGCGTGGTTAAATAGATGAAGGATTCCTGCGGTCAACCCTAGCACGGAGACAAAACTTATCCCAAGCACCATGTAGCCGATCTGAGCAACGCTCGAGTACGCTAATAGGCGTTTGACATTCTCCTGGTAAATGGCAACCAGGGACATGGCTACAATCGCAATCAAGGCCAGTGGCATCAGGATCCGATCTAACTGCATGACATCGAACGAGAACGTCGCACCAAAAATTGTGAAGAAGAATCTGAGTAAGAGATATACCGCCACTTTGGTAGCAGTAGATGCAATAAATGCTGTTACAGCTGAGGGCGCGTAGGTATAGGCATTCGGTAACCACATATGAAGCGGAAATAGCGCCAATTTCAGTGTGATCCCGACAGTCAGGAATGTGAATGCGACTGGGATCGTCCTCGAACTGGCAACCTCAGGGAGGCGATCCGCTAGGTCGGCCATATTGAGCGTGCCCGTCATGATGTACATGAGGCCGATGCCGATGACTATGAACGTTGCTCCCACACTACCCATAATCAGGTATTGGAAGGACGCTGTAAGTGCCCGGCGATCATTACCAAGTGCAATCAAGGCATAGGCTGATAGAGAGGAGATCTCTAGGAAGACGAAGACATTGAACACATCACCCGTCACAGCGATTCCGAGCAGGCCTGTGAGACAAAGGATGAACGCGGCGTAAAAGAGCGGAATCCTGTCCTTTGTAATTTCTCGCTCAACGCTCTTGCGCGCATAAGGCGTAACCAGTGCACCAATCAAAGCAACAATAACCACGACCCAGGCGTTTGCCGCATCCACGACATACTCGATCCCGTAGGGTGCCGTCCAACCTCCTAGTTCATAGTGAATCGCTCCGGAAACCATAGTTTGAGAAAGCAACTCGAGGGCGGCATAGAGAGCCCACAATGTCGCCCCAACCGCCACCGCCCAAGAAAGACGGGGGCGATTCAATAGCGCAGCGATCGGAGCCGCAACCAGAGGAACCACGACAAGCAGGACGGGAAGATGCTGGGTCATAAGCTCTCGTCCTGGATCTCATCTTCTTCTATCGTGCCGAAGGCTTCCTTGATCCTGATCACAAGACTGAGGCCAACTGCGCTCGTAGCAACACCTACCACAATCGCGGTAAGTATCAGTACGTGAGGAATCGGATTTGAGTAGCTGACATCCTCACCACCCTTAACAAAGATCGGAGCCGTACCTCCCGCAATCTTCCCCATCGTGATGTAGAGAATGAAGACTGACGTCTGGAAAATGTTCAGCCCAATGATCTTCTTAACCAGGTTTCCACGAGCGATCAGGGTGTAGAATCCTACCATCATTAAGAAGATGACAGCCCAGTAATTAAACAGTCCTAGAGCGGTCACGTCTCTACTCTCCCACGTCCAGCAAACGCATAGAATACTGCAACCATCACACCGAATACGGTGATCAGGACTCCAAGTTCTACAAGTAAGATGCCATAGTGTTGACCGTGTTCCGGGTCGTGTGCGAGAACCCCATAATCTAGAAACACTCCCCCCAAGGCCATCGTCACATAACCGACTCCTGCGAAAAGCAGTACTCCGAGAGCAGAGCAGATATAGACCGCTTGAGGAGGAAGAACTCTCTTAACATTTCCTAGGCCATAGATAAGCCCGTATAACACGAACCCGGCAGCAAAAATCACACCCGCTTGGAAACCACCACCCGGACCATAATCTCCATGGAATTGGACATAGAGGGCGAACAAGAGGATGAAGGGGATAAGTATTTTCGCACCTACCCTGAGTATCACACGATCATCCATTGGTGTCCTCCAAGGTGTTTTCTTCATCCGACACCTGCAGCGTATCCCCTTGAGCCTCCTCCATCCCTTCCTCGGACACAGCTTTGTCTCTCTCTCGGACGGTGGTAGTCGCTCGACCATTTGAGGCTACTCGGCCAGGTCGAGGTCCAAGAGATAGCAGAAGTAGTACACCAACTAAGGCGGCGAAAATCACCGTTGTTTCACCCATCGTGTCGTAACCCCTATATGATGCCAAGACAGAGGTAACAACGTTGGGTATTCCGATTTCGTGTTCGGATTCTTCGAGGTAGTGCGGAGCTACATGGTGATGTACTGGGTTAGAAGCATCCCCGAATGGTGGAATATCCAGGGTACCATAGACAAGAACTGCCCCGGTTAGGATAACGACGAAAAGAGGTAGAATTGGCCTGTGTTGTGGCTGGTGCTCACTATGCCCAACCAGAGCGAGTGTTCCGAGCATAAGAATCGTGGAAATCCCTGCGCCCACGGCTGCCTCAGTGAAGGCAACATCAACAGCATCCATGACCACAAACAAGGCGGCGGACAAAAGACTGTATATGCCCGCCATCATTACGGCAGCAAAAAGATTCTTCTGACGAATGATGCTAAATGCCGTAATCCCGAGCAGTACCAGCAACGCGATATCTACAAACTCAACCATCAGGAATTATTTCCGCTATTCAAAGGACTAACCTCTCCAGGACGATCTGCTGGTGCTGTGTAGGGTTCGAGTCCACCAGATAGTGCAGCACTTGCCAGGGCGTGGGTACTGATTGGGCTCGTGAAGAGAAGAAAGGCATAAATCAGTACTAAACGAACCAGAACGAGGGTGAGGCCGGCCTGGAAGCACATCCCTAAAAGTAGCAGCCCAGCACCCATCGTGTCCGTCATACCCGCGGCGTGGAGGCGCGTGTAGACATCCGGCATCCGTACGACTCCAATCGTCCCAACGATCATGAAAAAGAGCCCGCCGAGAATCGAGATCCAGCTGAGTACTTCCAGAATGAGATCAATCACTCTGAACTCGCTTCAGGCGGTCGCGCCCATCCTAGGTCTCGGTACTCAAAAAATTTCAGTACAGCGATTGTTCCTATGAAATTGATAAGGGCATACACGATTGCTAAATCGAGAAATTCTGGACGATCAGTCAAGAAGCCCAGAACTGCAATCAGCAGTACAGTCTTTGTCCCAAACGTATTCACAGCGAGTACCCGATCATAAACCGTGGGTCCCATAAGTGCTCGTGTCATCGCGAGAGACATACTCACTAGGACTCCAACCGTCGCTGCTATGAACACTACAGGCGTCTCCCCGATCCACTCTCAACCCAACTCACTCGATGATCCATTTCATCCTCTTCACGCCCATCTATGTCCTTGCGGGTAAGAGCGTGGATCTCAAGGTCTTGGCCCTGGATACTAGTCGTGATCGTTCCAGGCGTCAGCGTGACGGAGTTAGCATAAATTGTCTTCCCCAGGTCTGACTCTTGACTCGCCCTGAAATTAGTTACAATCGGGCTAATCGGGAGTTTTGGATTGAGGATCACACGAGCGACACTCACGTTCGCGATGAAGATCTCCTTCATCAACCATGGGAAGTACAACCAGAAACGACCACCAAGTTGCAGGGGAACGCCCTCATGGTCGATTAAATCCATGCGCATTGCCAAGTAAACAACGAGCCCACATGAACCCAAGCCGAGTCCAATGAGCAGGGGGGTATAATGGCCCGACAGCAGCAGCCAGAAGATGAAGAGAATCGCGCCTAATCCGAAGGCTCGGAGCACGGCCACTCCCTAGCAAGTTTAAGTGGGTGCCGAAGAAGTATGTGGGATTTCCTCAGCAAAAATGATCGCCGAATCTACCAGTTAGACTGAGCGCCGTCCACAATTTTCTGAACTAGTAGTTCAATGGCTTCTACGCGCCCCACTTCTTCAGTTTCACTAGCCTCTAAAAACTCTCCCTGAGCAACAACACTAGAGGACTCCCACAAGATCACATTCTCCACAAGATCTACGATCTCTACTGAAACAACGATGTTCACCTGGCGCTGTAGAACTTCGGCCGGCTGTCCCTGGGTAGCCGCACGATAATTGGGAGCCCGGACTTCATAAGTCCTTATAGATCCTCGCACGACAGCATCAGCGATCTCTTCCCCTGCAGTTCTGATACCGAGAGCTCGAGGGAGATTCCGGACCAGTTGATCGTACAGTTCTCCAGACAGTTCAAAACGATTGGTCTCATTGTCGAACGGTAGAACCGCAATCGTTTGTACATGAGGCGGAGGGAAAGAACCTGCCTGGAACGAATAGTTGCACGCTAACATCGTGACCACTAAGAACAGAAAGCTGAGTGGTTTCAAATGATACTTCACCGTGCTCTCGGATCCCAGATATCGAGTGGATAGGCGTCAACTTCATCAAGTTGCTGCCTGGTAATCTTTAGTTCACGAAAGTCTGTGAGATTCCGATACGTGGCCTGTGCAGGGTATTGAGACCCCCCATCTCGATCAACTTCTACCCATTGGACCACATCCCCATCCGATAACATCTCAAGCTTCCTAAGAACTCCGTCTTCCATAGAGTAATGGAGTTCCGTTTCGTCCAGGTATCGATACCGTAGCCGAACCAGACCGTTGTCCAAACGATCTCCTCCTAGCAATTCAGTCCCCAATTCTGGTCGAAATACTCCGAGCGTACCCCACATGAGGTCCGGAGGCGGCAGGATATCGTCTGGAGCTCCTGCGGGAATTCTAAGATCTCCGTCGACAAGGGCTGCCTTAATTACCAACTCACCGTTATCCAAGAATAGGTCAAGCCTCGCCCTATAGGGTGGTGCTACGCGGGCCACACCTCTGCCCTTAACGCCTGCACCCGCGTCATTCAATTCCCAGGCAAAAAGAATCCGGATCGGATTTGTTAGCTCAGTTTGATCTTGGAGTACTGATGCTGCACCGACAGCATCAGGCACCGGAGCAACCACTGTTGCTTGCCTGGGCACACACGCTCCAACGACCACAACTCCGGCAACGATAATCGCCCGGAAAAGGGATGGTATCTGCTCAAGCTGTAGGGTGGCCATGCGCTAACCTAGCTTCGGGTTGATTATGCTCCTACCCCTTCCAGGTCCTACCTGTTCAAGAGTAAGTTCGCTGGTGTCCCAAATACATCCTCCCCAAACAGTTCTCGTCACCTCTGACGTTCATCTTGGTGCCATTTCAACGGAACAAGAGATGGCCTTCAGGACATGGCTCGAGCAAGCCGCAGAGATTGCATCACAAATCGTACTCAATGGAGACCTTTTCGACTTCTGGTTTGAGTATCAATGGGGTAACACGCGAGGGTATGACGTCACTCTCCTCCAACTTCGGGAGATTGTGGACGCCGGTGTGCCAATCACACTTATGGGAGGCAACCACGATTGGTGGGGAGGCAAGTACCTACGAGAGGAAATCGGACTCGATTTTCATCAAGATCCCTTCATTACCAGACTTGCTGGGTTCAAAACTCTTTTAGCTCATGGAGATGGACTCGGTACCGGAGACCTTAGGTACAGAGCAGCAAAGCTACTCCTGCGTGGCTCAATCACTCGCTGGGCATTCGGCATCCTGCCACCTGCGTTAGGTGACCTTATCGCCAACGGAGTATCTCACACTAAGGATCGAGAGCGAGCTCCCGACGCTAAAGCACTCGAACGCGCAGCTGCCCTAGAAGCATGGGCTATCAAAGAACTCAGGGCTCAATCAGACCTTGATTTGCTTCTTCTCGGGCATACACACGTTCCGAAGATCATCGACGTCGGCAACCGACAGTGGTACATAAATACCGGTGACTGGGTATATCACCGTTCGTTCGCACTACTTCGTGATGGTGAGATTCCAAGGCTTATCGAGTGGAAAGGTTCAATACCATGAGGAAGCGCCTCCTCAATAAGAGATGCAACACCTTGTTGCTCTGTATGCTACTCATGACCGTGACGGTTGGAGGTGCTGATAGGGTTGAGGCGCAGCAAGTCACCGTAGGAGATGATGATCAGGTAGCAGACTCAACTCTATCATCTCTCTTGCCGACTACTGCGTCAGTAAGTCCCGGTGGTGCATTTCTCCGGGCCGTTCTTGTTCCCGGCTGGGGCCACGTGTCGATTGGGGCAAACGCACGAGCAGGGGCTTACTTCGCAATAGAGAGTGCTGTGGCTTACGGGATTATCCGAACTCGTAGACGAATCTCTGAGGCAACCTCTCGAGCAAACTTCAGAGAGCTCCTACTACGCGAAGANCTTACCACCAGNGGTATTACTGACCCGAATCAGATCGAGAACGCGCTTGAGTCTGACGCGACGCTTNCTGANCTGAAAAGCCTTNGNGAGTCNAGNNGTGATCAACAAGANGATCTCGTTGCTTTCGGGCTTTTTCTCCTGTTCCTAAGCGGAGCGGATGCGTTTGTNTCAGCGCATCTCAAAGACTTCCCTGACCCNATAGCGATAGANGGTGGCCCTACCAACGATGGTCGACTTGAAATCGGGCTAAAGCTTCGATTACCTAACTAAAGGGACGAACTAACCACCGAGGCCGTGGCGGGGACGTGTGGGAATCGAACCCACCTACCCGGGTTCTAGCCGGGCCGCACGGTTTTGAAGACCGCCGGAGACACCAGTCCCCCTCCGCCCCCTCTTCTCTCCTCGGCTCTTTTAGCTACGAGAGATCTAACGGGCCCAGACGATAGGAGGACGAGACGTGCTCGCCAAGTAGGTACAGGTACCGAGAAAAACCCTGGGTTAAGGATTCCTCTTCCAGGCTTCCATTAATTGGTCGAACTCCTGCACAAGCTCACGACGGTATTCTGTGAGTCGATCTTGGCCACGCGGATATCGAAGTGTTCTTAGAAACACAAGGACATCTTGGCGGACTTGCATCTGCCGGTCATGCCACGCAACAAGAGCAAGGCCAGATATAGGAAGTCCGAAAGCCACAATCAGCGATGATTGCAGCCCCACGAATAGATAAGCCATTAGGCATAAAGTTATCCACCAGATCGGGAAAGCGATCATAGCGATCACGAGCTTGTACGTGGCAATCTGATCTAATTGCAAGCTGAAACGAGGGGATACATACCGAGTCAGACTGAATGGGATCAGCCAAGTAACACCACCCAGAAAGGCTAGTGGAAACACTACTAGCAATATGAATAGCTGCCGGAGAGAATAGCCGATAACCATCCCAGAGTTATACCTAGGAGGCACATCTCCCTCACTCGCACCGAAAAGTGTCAGGAGGCGCAGATAACGACGTATCAATTCTTTGAGATACTCTAAACGCTCAGGGTCTTCGGTCCTTAGCCAACGAACACCTTCAGCGAATGCTTGCATCCTGGGCAAACGATCCCCGATCCCATCTCGTTCTCGATAACCAACAAGCTTCTTTGCTCTAGCGTAGAGCCTGTCTGCTACGTCTACGAGTTCGAGTTCTTCATGGTCTTCGACGTTTAATGTGACTTCCTCAAGATGCTTTTGGATCCTATCTGTAAGAATCCTGCTGGCTGCTCGTTCATCCTGCTCATAGTGCTCACGAAGATCGGCAACCGAAAACGCCGACCCAAACGTGGCTACGACCCGACCGCGAAAGAGATCCTTCTGGATATAGGTCAAGCCGACAGGCTGAACGGAGAGGCCAAGCTCCCAATCACGTAGTGCTTCAGCTAGTAAGGCAATCCTTGCGGCTCCGGTTCGGATTGGTGTTAACGACGGCTCTGAATGGCTTTGCCCTTCTGGATAGATTTGGACCGCAGATCCCGCATGAAGTGCATCTATAGCCGCATCGAAAGTTCGATCATTCAAATGCATCAACTCCGGATCATCTTGCTTTCGGTAGACTGGTAGTCCCCCGAGTGCTCGCAGGGCAGTACCGACAATGAGCTGATCGAAAAGCGGGGCCTTTGCGAGTGGCCTAGATGGTCGACCAGCTGTCTGAAAAACAACGAGTGGATCAATCAGGGCATTAGGATGATTCGCTGTGATCAACACTGGGCCTTCAGGCAACACCGAACCTCGTCGCTCTACATCATAAAAAATCGATACAGCCCATCCTACGAGTCTTGTAACGATTCCGGCTATCAATATGGAACGCTCCCCTCCTGATTGATCCTCCGGGTACGTCGCCCCGTTAAGATATCGCTTCTAACTCAAGTTTCGAATCGTACAACTGCCCTACCAATGGATGAGCGCCCAGATGGTTCGCACGATCGGAGATAGAAGAAGACTGGGCTGTGGTCCGTCTGGACCTGGTGTAGGATTACTACCTCCACCCTCAAAACCCAATGCAGTCAAAGCAAATGCTGCTGCTGCACCGCCAATTGCCAGTCCCAGAACTACACTGCGACCTGTAGAAAAAGAACGCTCATCTAAGCCAGTGATCCCGCTGGCTGCGATTCTCAGAGTATCAAGCCGTGTAACCTCCCTGAATGCTCCATACACTTGGCGATCTGTGACCTCGATTTCAACTGTGTCCCCGAACTCTATAAGGGTTCCTTCAATGGATACGGTTTCAGGAGCCTGATTCGGCCCTTGAACAGCACTCGTCAATGGGACCTGCACTCGCACCGTTGCGCCTGGGGCTGGCTGTTGCACTGGTATATAGGTGTGGCAACCCATAAACAGCAGTGTGCTGACTACTAGCATACTTCCACGGAATCGAAGGGCCATCTTCCTCATATGATGATTTCAACTGACCGGGTTACAGGTTGATTAAATACGTAGACATACCGCCAGGGATTAATGCGGAAGATATCCCCGGATTCATCCAGTTGCTTGCGAGTATCTACATCAATTCTCACTGACACATTCATCGTATCAGCAGATAGCGGTGTGGCCTCAAGCAGGAACTGCTTATACCGGGATATAGAAATCACAGTATCAACTGGCAGCGCAACCACAACCGTGTCAGACCGGAAAACCTTAACCTCAGTCATTCCAACCTCATTGACGCCGGCAATGAATTCAGTCGACATCATGAGCTGAACTGAAGCCCCTGGATCACCGCTCATCTTCAAGAAAACATTCTCAGGCGATCGGTTTTCAAAAATGTCGCAGGCCGTGCTCGTAGCCACTACTAGCAACAGAACTGGTATTAGATGTGTTTTTCGCATGATGCGAAAGATGGAGTATTGGGGGGGAAAAAGGGAGGCGCACCCACACACAATGTGCAGGTGCGCCCCATGACGCTTAACTCTCTCTCTCTTAGTAGAGAGTGCTCAACCGCCGCAACCCTGACCGTTCAAGTGACAGTTGGCCCGGATTTCGATAATCGTGATCGGTAGCATCTCGCCTGGCGTCGAAATGGCGTCAGACTGTGCTTCCCATTTCGGGTCTGTGAGGCCAAACCGGTACATATCGGCAAGCCTTAAACCCATGATCATCGTGTTCGCACGACGTGTGTGCTGCAGCATGTCATTGTTCGAAATCTGACCAGAAAATGCAGTCAGACCATCCATCGCACGGATATGGTTAATGTGCGTTGTGAATGTGGCGGCATCACCACCCGCCAAAGCATTCTCAGCGAGGATGAGATGCATGAGCCGTGTGGACGAGATCGTAAGGGGTGAATACGGTCCGCAGTTACCGTCAGCCGCTCCACATCCCCAGCTCTTCATCCTCTTCGTCACAGCAGGATCGACGATATTATCGATCGGATCCATCATCGCGACCCCAGTTCTGTTGTTATTGGCATCGAGCGTGACCAATTGGGTGGAATACTGGTTTTCCTTACGGTCGTTGATCCACCCCCCCATGCTGTTCGTCTGCGAGCCCGATGAGTAAACCAAATCGTACTCAACATCAGCACTATTACCACCGGCCGCGGTAATCAC
>PBPC01000033.1 GCA_002724575.1 Gemmatimonadota bacterium
CAATGAACACTGTTGATTTAACTCGGCGACAGGTTCTGAAACGTTTTAGCGCCCTCGGGGGGTCATCGCTTGTAATCGGAGCCATGGACGCCTGGGATCTGATGGGTCCCGAGTCACCTTCCCGCCCCATCTTGAGCGGTATGCAGCCAGCAACCCGGGTCATCATACTAGGGGGTGGACTCTCAGGACTCACAGTCGGCTATGAACTGGGGAAGCTCGGCTATAACTACCAGGTTCTCGAAGCACGCGACTGGATTGGAGGTCTGTGCTGGACCGTGCGGGGTGGCTCACAGCACACGGAAATCGGAGGTGAGACTCAAGTCTGTAACTTCGATGAAGGTCAATATTTCAATGCGGGAGCATGGCGGATCCCGAACCGTGACCAGGCGATTCTCGGGTATTGTAAAGAGTTGGGGGTACCTCTCGAGCTCTTCGTGAACTGGAGCGATGCTAATTACTCCTATGAGGAAAACAGCGAAATTGGTCCCTTATCTGGCCATCGTGTTCGGCTCAGGGAAGTCAAAGCGGACCTCTGGGGTTCGACGACGGAACTATTGGCTAAAGCAGCAGATCAAGGCCAGATCGACGTGGCTCTCTCAGAAGAAGACCGAGAACTCCTGATTCAGTTCTTAGTGAGAGCAGGATATCTCGATAATGAAGACTTCGGGTATAGGCCCCCTACTTCTCGAGGATCAGAAGAACGATACGATCTTAGCGCTCTTCTTAAATCGAGATTCGGTTCCAGGGTGCGGTCGCTCTACGTAGGTACTGGGGGTCCAGATCCGGTGTTTCAACCGGTCGGAGGCATGATGCAGATTCCCCTAGCCTTCCAGAGAGTGATGGGTGAACGCATCAAGCTCAGAGCTGAAGTGCAATCAGTGCGCCAGACTGAAGACGCGGTGGAAGTTACATATCGCGATACCAGTACTGGAGAGGAGTACCGAGAGACTGCGGACTACTGCGTATGCTGCCTACCGATGCCTGTACTCAAAGAAATCGATGTCAATCTTTCTTCTGACATGGCGGCGGCCGTGAATCAAACCCGCCACAGCACATCTGCGAAGATGGGCTTGCAGATGAAGAGACGCTTCTGGGAAGAGGATGATGGAATTTTTGGAGGCCACCTATGGAGCAGGAGTCTACAACTCGGTGAATTTTCATATCCATCGAACGACTATTTTTCAGAGAAAGGTGTGCTACTGGGTTACTATGGCGGAGGCAATCAAGCCGGTCTGTCGGAGAAGTCATTGCAGGACCGGCTTGATCATGTGCTAACACAGGCCAGTAAGGTACACCCACAGATGCGAGATGAATTTGAGGCTGCGTACTCTGTATGGTGGGAGAAAGTCCCCTACAGTCTTGGGGCATACGGTGGTACCCCTCGCCTTGCACTCCGTGAACAACTCAGCAAACCAGACGGCCGCATATACTTGGGATCAGCGGGTACTGGAACGCGACCGGCCTGGCTCGAAGGTGCAATCCAGGCCGCCTGGAGAACTGTCGAAACCCTGCACGAGAGAGTCATGAGAGGTTAGTAGGCACTCTAAGAGACAAGCTGTTCATGAGAGAATCGGTAATGATTGATGGACGATTCGTCATGCGCGACCGAGAAGTCCTCACGATGGATGAGGGCGACATTATCAGAGAAGCTGATGAGGTTGGGCGTAGAATCTGGAGCACCGTGTTGGAGTCCAGTACTGTTACAGTGCCAAGACTACCGCGCTAACCCAAGAAACCCGGGAAGTGTTGGGGTGCTCTACCTTCCAAACATCATGGATAGGTATAGGCAAGACTAAAGCAGATCCGTAGTATCATTGCAGATTGGGCGCACCTACTCACAGTACGCAACCGCGATGGTAAGATGAGCACCGTATGAACTGTACGAAGCGGGTGCTTAGCCATTTTGGTGACCGAGCGACTTCTCCAGCTGTGTGCACGCTTAAGGACGGCTGCGCTTCATTCAGTGATATCGGGACACTCTCGGCCGGAGCCCAATCTCTCGCTTCTGCCGAAGGACTTACGGCTGGTGACACGGTCCTGGTCCTGTCACCACCCGACCCCCTGTTGTACGCGACTATCCTCGGATTCCTTGGACGCGGCATCGTCGTCCTCTTTGTCGAGCCGTGGCTTCCGGTCAAAGATATCGAACACGTTCTCCAGCGTGTGCAGCCGAAAGCGTTCGTAGGTTCACGTTTGGCGCAACTATGGGCTGCGCGTATCGCTGCAGCCCGGCGGATTCCGCGATGGATTCATATAGGCGCTTTGAGGCGCCACGCTGGCCGCAGCGACTTCGATTGTGTCGACCTGGATCCGTCATCCCCCGCAACGATCACCTTCTCTTCCGGAACCACAGGTGCACCAAAGGGAATCGTGCGGAGTCACTCCTGTATGTCGGCGGTGCACGACGGGCTTACCGATCCTGATCGCTTTGGTCATTTCGAGGAACCCGCTTTGTGTGTGTTCCCAAATATGGCTCTCCTACATCTCGGGACAGGACGAGGAGCGCTCGTCGTGCCGAAGAGCTGGAGTCCTCGAGTCCTCAAACGCCTTAGCCAACAGGCTGCTGCGCTGAAGACAGCGAGCCTCGCCACCGGACCAGCCTTTCTAATGCATCTGCTGCGCTTCACGGATGTACACGGCGGCTTCAGTGCTCTCAAGGCAATTATGATTGGCGGAGCTCAGACTGACTGTTGGACCCTCGAACACGGCTTCGATCGGTGGCCGGAAGCGCGCTGGACCCACGTGTACGGTGGTTCCGAGGTCGAACCTGTCGCATGTGTGGACGCTCGCGAAGCGGTCGCAAAAAGCCGGGGACGAGATCGCTTTCAGGCACTCTTCGTCGGCGCTCCGGTTCCAATGGTCGATGCACGACCCGAGCCGGACGGACTTCGCGTGTCTGGTGCGAATGTCGCGAAACAACTCGATGCACAGGAGGGAGAGGCACCGCTCGATGAGACCGAAAAGCATTGGCACAACATGGGCGACCGGATTCTTGCCGACGAAGAGGGTTGGTGGTATGCCGGGCGGGTAGCTCAACCCGAGGATGAGTTCCACCTAGAACAACGCATCTACTCGTGCCTCGGAACGAGCGCCTGCTTCGTCAGCCGTGTATCCAGCGGTCGTCTCGTGCTCTTCGGTGACGACGTCAGTCGACGGGTGGCCGACGCCGACCGCTTCAGCTCCCTCTTCCCCGAGATCGAGGGGCTAGAGGACGTATCGATCGTCAGGGATCGACGTCACCGTGCGAGGATTGACCGAAAGCGCACGCTGGCGAAGAGCACAGTTCAGAGGACCTGATCCGATGTCAGCTAAGACCACCTCTCCGTCAGGGACGCTCTCTCGGCCTGCTGCCTGGGCCACATTCGCTCGTGAGCGCTTCCAGATCCCCGCTGTCCTGATCTTCGGTATGGCACAGTCTACCTCAGCTCAGTACGTCGTATCGTCTACTTTGGATTGGTTGGGACTGGCGATCTCCGTCGCAGGAATCTCTGTCTTGCTGGTCATTATGCGCATGATGGACGAGCTCAAGGACCTCGACAAGGATCGGATTGCCCACCCCACTCGACCGTTACCGAGAGGACTGATTTCACCTGAAGAAGTGCGGTCCGGACTCCGGATCGCGATCGGACTNCTNCTCGTTGCATCCGTCTTCATCGGACTACTGCGGAACCCTATTGCCGGCGTCCTTCTCAGNCTAAGCGTAGGATACTCGTTGCTGATGTATCGAGAATTCTTCGCACCGGATCTNCTCGGGGCGCGGCCCTTCTCATACGCGGTCACGCATCAAATCATCATCGTTCCGATCTATGCATTTGCGACCGCCACAGCGCTGCCTGAAGCAGCTTTCACCCAGCCGGTTCTTTGGTTCGCTGCGACCGGCCTAGGAGCCTCTTTTGCTCTGGAAGTCTGCCGAAAGCTAGACCCGGACGCGCACCCGGTTCTCGGGACTTATCTGAACGTTGCGGGTCAGGGTCGTACCGCCGTAGCCGTGCTCGCCTCGGTGGGATTGGCAACATACGCCGCATACCAAATAGGTGTTCACATCATCCTATGGCCTGTCGCGCTGGTTCTACTGGCAAGCCTAGGCCTGACCATCGTGCGCCCCGCCAGCTTTAAATGGACAGCTGGATTAGCCGGCCTTTTCGTGCTCGCTCAGATCTTCGCCCCCACGATCGGTCACTTCACCGGCACGTTACCATGACGCTCCAACCTCTCGGCCCCGACTCCCCGGCGGAAGAACTGGCAACTCGTGCTGGTGGCAAGGCGGCTCAACTAGCAATCCTCGGCCGACTTGGCTGCTCCGTGCCAAGTTGGTTCTGTATTTCGGTAGAGGGCTTCGACGCCGCCTTTGCCGAGGCCAGGGAACAGCTCGGTGGAATGGCAGACACCGTTCCGGCTGGCATGTCGTCGTTGCCCGTGCCGAATAAGGTTGTGGAACTAATACCTGAAGCGCTCGCGCAATACAGTCTGAGCGATGAGTTCGTGGCAATCCGGTCAAGCGGACTCGACGAAGACGGCACGGAACACTCATTCGCTGGACAGTTCGAATCGTACCTCTACCGGCGGGGCGCGGACGCAATCGTGGAAGCCATAGGGCGCTGCTGGGCATCGGCCTTCTCCGAGCGCAACGTGGCTTATCGTCAGGCGATCGGAAAACCCGACTCTGTGCCTCGCATGGGTGTGATCATACAACAGATGATCGATTCAGAGTCAGCTGGTGTAGCCTTCTCAAGGAACCCACTGGCTCCCGGAGATCGTGACGCACTCATTGTAGAGAGTGTTTGGGGTCAGGGCGAAGGAATTGTAAGCGGCAAGTTGGATAGTGACCATTTCATCGTGAATCGCAGTACACGCGAATACGATGTTACGGTAGCAAACAAGGTGACGGCGATCGTCCAGCACCCGGAGGGTGGCATACATCAGGTCACGCTCGATGATGTCCGGGCGCACGAGGCATCTCTCACTTCCAACCAAGTTCGTGAAATAGCGGACTTGGTCCTCCGCCTCGAGAACGAACTCGGAGTACCTCAGGACCTTGAGTGGGCCACAGCCGATGGACGACTATTCGCGCTTCAAACGAGGCCTATAACAACGTTGCCGCCTGATGCTGTATTCGACGAGGATATCGCTGGAAGTGCGGCAGTCATCTGGGACAACTCTAACATCGTTGAGAGCTACTCGGGCGTGACGACTCCCCTAACGTTCTCTCATGTGAATCACGCCTACCGAGAGGTCTACTTCCAGACGTGTGGGCTACTGGGTGTACCGCAGAGTGTGATCGAAGAGCACGAGGGCACGTTCCTAAACATGCTCGGGCTCATCCGAGGACGTATCTATTACAACCTACTGAACTGGTACCGCCTTCTTTCGCTCTTCCCCCTCCTCGGAAAGAGCGGGTCATTCATGGAAACCATGATGGGGGTGAAGCAATCACTCGAAACCGACCTCCAGTCACTTTTCGACGCCGTCGTAGACGAAGCGCCCGAGTACGGGCTTTTCAAACGAGTGAGATTGATGATCCGGCTCGCAGTACACATGCTCGGCGGAGCGCGAGCGAACGAACTCTTCCTCGCGAGAGTGGACCGAGTCTGTCGTCCCATGGAAGAGGCCAACCTCGCGAACCTCAGCCTTCCCCATCAGGTGGACCTCTACCACCAACTGCTCGATGAGGCACTCAAGCATTGGAAGGCGCCAATCGTCAACGATACTCGCTGCATGATTGCTTTCGGGATACTTAAAACCCTGACTGAAAAATGGATTGCTGGGGGTGGGGCAGAGGACGCCGCGTCCCTGCAAAATGACCTCCTGTGCGGAAGTGGAGATCTCAAGAGCACTGAGCCTATGCGCCTGCTATTGGAGATCGCTGCAGAAATTGACGGCGATCCCGAGATCCGAAGGCGCCTGCTCGATGAGAGCCCAGAAGAGTTCTGGAGAGCACTGCAGGACGGGTTCGCGCCACATCTCAAGACACGCTTCGAGTCGTACATCGCTGAGTACGGCTACCGCTGCGTCGATGAACTGAAGCTCGAGACACTCGACTACCACGATCGTCCACATATGGTGGTGGCCAGCGTTCAGGGCTACGTACGCCACGGAGTTCCGCCAGCTGAGGAAATAGAAGAGCGGAAGCAGGAGATACGTGAGGGCGCAGAAGCAATCGTCCGAGAACGACTGAGCGGTGTTCGCCGAGCCTACTACTTTGCCGTACTGCGTTGGACACGTCGGGCAGTTAGCGATCGGGAACGTCTCCGATTCGAACGCACACGTACGTTCGGCGTTGTGCGACAGATATTCCGCGGCGTTGGGCGGAACCTGGAGGCTCTCGGGGCACTAGACGCCGCGGATGATGTCTTCTACCTCACTATCGAGGAGATCATCGCCTTCACCGATGGACGAGCGACAACTCTCGAGCTCTCGAAGCTGGCCAACACCCGCCAACGCGAGTACGAGGAGTATCGTGGTTCCGTTGCACCACCGAACCGCTTCCTCACGCGAGGTGCAGTCGGTGCGGCCCTCAGACATCCTGGCCTCCTCCAAAGCCTAGACTTGCTAAAAGACCTCGGATCCGACGACCCGAACGTCTTGCACGGTACATCGTGCTGCCCAGGCGTCGTGGAGGGTCCCGTTCGGGTTGCGCACAGCTTTGAGGACACGGAAGGGCTGGACGGGGAAATCCTAGTCACCGAGCGGACCGACCCAGGCTGGGTACCCGCTTTCCCAGCATGCTCAGGCCTGATCATCGAGCGAGGCAGCTTGTTGTCTCACTCGGCAGTGGTCGCTCGCGAGCTCGGTATACCTACCGTGGTCGGTGTAGACGGTGACCCACTCAAGAAGCTGGAGAATGGCCAGATAGTCCACCTTGATGCGGGTAAGGGCGAGGTGAGGATCCTTTGAATCTCTCTCTGACCCATTGCTATTCTACGAAGAAAGATCCGGCACCCGCCGACTTCATCAACCGATTTGAGTCAGTCGGCACCGAGCTCCAAGCGCACCACCCACAAGGTACTGCCCAGTCCTCCAACTATCTCTCTATGGTGCTGAGTATCGGACTCAGTCGACCGGCAGCCCTATTCGTCGTTGAGGGACCCGACGGCGCCCTAGCGCGGGCAGCTGCCTTCCAAGGATCCGTGAGGACACGCTCTGGCGTAATCGGTCTGTACGATGCGGCGCCTGACCCCGAAGGTGGTCACGCAGCGGAGTTACTCATGGAAGCTGCCGTGGAATGGGCGGTCGCTCACGACCTCGAAGAGCTCTTCGCCCCAGTAGATGTAAACACTTGGTTCAAATACCGAGCCATGCTCTATCCCGAGGAAGGGGCTTTCCGGCCAGATCCATTCAGTTGGGAGCCCACGGCTCCGGCAGAGCATCAGTATCACTTCCTTGATCACGGTTTCGAAGTAACAGCCTCGTTTGAAACTGTCGGATTACATATCCCCGATACCGGAGAATTCACTTTCGCTGACCTGCTCGCACGAACGCAATCAAGTTACGACACCGCGGTCGCATCGGGACTTCGAATCGACCGACTCACGTCAGAGAGCGTGCAGGCGGTGTTACCGGAGTT
>PBPC01000034.1 GCA_002724575.1 Gemmatimonadota bacterium
CTTTATTTGAGGATTTCGGTTACGACACCAGCACCGACAGTACGCCCGCCCTCACGGATCGCGAACCGAAGTTCAGGATCCATCGCAATCGGTGTAATGAGTTCCACTTCCATCTGCACGTTATCACCAGGCATCACCATCTCTACGCCCTCGGGCAATTCCGTCGCACCGGTCACATCTGTCGTACGGAAGTAAAACTGTGGCCGGTACCCATTGAAGAAGGGCGTGTGACGCCCCCCCTCATCCTTCGTTAGCACATACACCTCCGCCTTGAACTTCGTATGGGGTGTAATCGAACCTGGCTTTGCTAATACCTGACCACGCTCAATCTCATCCTTACCTACACCACGAAGCAGCAAGCCTGCATTGTCACCTGCCTGCCCTTGTTCTAGCAGCTTCCGGAACATCTCAACTCCGGTTACTACCGTCTTGCGGCTCTCGTCGGTCATCCCCACCAGCTCAACTTCCTCACCCTGGTTAACCACTCCACGCTCGATCCGACCCGTCGCCACCGTACCCCGTCCCGTGATGCTGAATACATCCTCCACCGGCATCAAGAACGGCTTGTCGATATCACGCTCAGGTTCTGGTATATAGCTGTCGATCGCATCCATGAGCTCCTGTATACACTCGGCCTCCGGACCTTCACCCCCAGCCTCCAGAGCCTTCAGTGCCGAACCCTGAACCACAGGTATGTCGTCACCAGGGAAATCATATTCGCTCAGCAATTCCCGAACCTCTAATTCGACGAGCTCTAGAAGTTCATCGTCGTCTACCATGTCGACCTTGTTCATGAACACGACGATGTACGGCACATTCACCTGCCGAGCTAACAAAATATGCTCACGTGTCTGCGGCATGGGGCCATCAGCGGCACTCACTACCACAATCGCCCCATCCATCTGCGCTGCTCCCGTGATCATGTTCTTCACGTAGTCAGCGTGACCAGGACAATCTACGTGTGCGTAGTGACGATTCTCCGTCTCATACTCCACATGAGCAGTCGCGATCGTGATCCCTCGCTCCCGTTCTTCCGGAGCCTTATCGATCTCATCAAACGCAATCACGTCCCCACCCCACTTCTTCGACTGCGTTACCGTGATCGCTGCAGTTAACGTCGTCTTGCCATGATCCACGTGACCAATCGTTCCCACGTTCACGTGTGGCTTTGTACGCTCAAATGTTTGCTTAGCCATCACTCATCCCTCTGCTTCAGGTTATGCGTTGTTAGTTAGTTAATGTCCGCTACCATTGGTAGCCATAATCTCACTCACCTTTGAACCAGGCACTTCTTCATAGTGCGCAAACTGCATAGTGAATACTGCCCGGCCCTGGCTTAGTGATCGAAGCGTGGTTGAATAACCGAACATCTCGCCCAAGGGCACTGACGCTCCAATGACTCGTGCACCGGCCCGCTCAGTCATACCACCAACCTTTCCTCTACGCGCTGACAAGTCTCCGATGATATCACCCATATAGTCAGCTGGCGTCACAACTTCAACATCCATTACAGGTTCCAGAAGAACAGGGGCTGCCTTTTTAATCCCATTCTTAATTGCCAGGGATCCGGCGATCTTGAATGCCATCTCACTTGAGTCCACATCGTGATACGACCCATCAATAAGCTCAACTTTCACATCTATGATTGGGTAACCAGCTAGCACGCCTGAATCAAGCGATTCGCGAATACCTGCCTCGACAGAGCTGATATACTCACGTGGTATAGATCCACCAACCACCTTATCCTCAAAAATGAAGCCTGTTCCCGGCTTACCAGGTTCAACGTTGATTACTACGTGTCCGTACTGTCCACGTCCCCCACTCTGGCGCACAAATTTCCCTTCGATTTTTTCTGCCCGGCTTCGAATTGTCTCTCGATAAGCTACCTGCGGCCTACCGACATTCGCTTCGACATCAAACTCTCGCTTGAGACGGTCTACGATGATCTCGAGATGAAGTTCACCCATGCCGGAGATGATCGTCTGGTTTGTCTCTGAATCTGTATGAACACGGAAGGTTGGGTCTTCCTCAGCAAGCTTCCCGAGACCATTACCTAGCTTGTCTTGATCAGCCCTCGTCTTGGGCTCAATCGCAACCGCTATGACTGGCTCCGGGAATTTCATCGCCTCCAAAATAATTTGGTCCGTTTCAAGGCAGAGTGTATCTCCAGTTTTCACGGCCTTGAGACCAATTGCTGCCGCAATATCGCCAGCAAAAACCTCATCGCGCTCTTCTCGCTTGTTGGCATGCATCTGAAGAATCCGGCCAACACGCTCTCTTTTGCCTTTGGTTGCGTTATACACGTAGCTACCTGAAGGAAGCGAGCCGGAATAAACACGGAAAAAAGTCAGTTTTCCAACATATGGATCAGTGGCAATCTTGAAAGCCAAAGCTGAGAAAGGAGCATCATCATTCGCTTCACGACTCTCAAAAGTCTCGTCATGCTGGGGTAGGTGCCCCTGAATTGCTGGAACGTCAACTGGTGATGGCAAGTAGTCAATTACGCCATCAAGAAGGGCCTGAACGCCTTTGTTCTTGAAAGCAGAGCCACAGAAGACAGGGAAAAGAACTCCTTTGATGGTTGCTGCCCTAATTGCGTGCCGGAATTCATCATTCGTAAGCTCTTCTCCGCTCAGGTACTTCTCAAGCAAGTCATCATCGTGCTCAATCGCGGCCTCAAGTAACTCTTGACGCAACTCTTCGACCTTATCTTGAAGGCCGCTTGGGATCTCACTCTCTGCAAACTGTGAGCCCATTTGATCTTCGTAAACGATGGATTTGCGCTCTACTATATCCACTACCCCCGTGAACAACTCCCCCTCGCCAAGGGGGTACTGCACAGGATAGGCGTTAGCACCTAGTCGATCCTTCATCATCTCTACAACATTCCCAAAGTTCGCCCCGATTCTGTCCATCTTGTTTACCAAGGCAATCCTCGGCACCGTGTAGCGGTCTGCCTGTCTCCAAACAGTTTCAGACTGTGGCTCAACACCACCCACAGCACAGAAAACAGCGACTGCACCATCTAGTACACGCAGAGAACGCTCAACTTCAGCCGTAAAGTCTACGTGACCGGGGGTGTCGATGATATTGATCCGATAATCAGTATCTAAGCGATGCCAATAGCAGGTAGTCGCTGCGGATGTGATGGTGATTCCACGCTCTTGTTCTTGCTCCATCCAGTCCATAGTCGCCGCGCCATCATGCACCTCACCTACCCGATGTACTCGTCCTGTATAGAACAAGATACGTTCGGTAGTCGTCGTCTTACCGGCATCAATGTGCGCCATAATGCCAATATTTCGAAGTTGCGGTAGCGGGGTAATCCTAGGCATCTATCTACGTCCTTCTCTCCTAACCCTTTCTATCTTGAGTATTAAGTCCATGATCGCCTTTAGAAACGAAAAAAGAGCACGGCATTCGCCGCTGTGACCCTCTTGCGGGTCAACAGTCATCCGCGCTCCTGTGATCGGAGAGGGCCTCCGCCATAAGAGAGAGGCCATCGCGTCCCAAATTTTTTGTCTTTGAATCCTTGCCTTAACTCCTACCAGCGGTAGTGGGCAAACGCCTTGTTTGCCTCTGCCATCCGGTGTGTGTCTTCTTTCTTCTTTATGGTGTTACCCTCACCCCGACTAGCAGCTAGAAACTCTCCTGCTAGTCGTTCTGCCATACTTTTTTCAGATCGAGCCCGTGCGAATCCTATGAGCCAGCGTGTAGCCAAGGCCGTTCGCCGATCTGGTCGAACCTCAATCGGAACCTGGTATGTTGCCCCACCCACCCTACGACTTTTCACTTCGAGAGCAGGTTTAGCATTATTCAACGCTTTTTCGAAAGCTTCTAGGCCTGACTCACCTGAACGCTTTTCGAGTATTTCAATCGCAGTATAGAAGATTCTTTCCGCCACTGATTTCTTACCGTCAAGCATCAGATTGTTAATGAATTTCGTAACGGTGGAAGATTGAAACCGAGGGTCGGGAGGGGTCTCCCTTTTTTCAGCTTGTGAACGGCGACTCATCGGAAATCAGCCTTACCCTGGCCGCTTAGCGCCGTACTTGGAACGACCTTGCCTTCGATCACTTACTCCGGATGTGTCGAGCGTGCCCCTGACGATGTGATACCGAACACCTGGGAGATCCTTCACGCGACCACCTCGGATAAGCACAATGGAGTGCTCCTGAAGATTGTGACCTTCCCCACCAATGTATGCGGTCACCTCAAACCCATTAGTAAGGCGCACTCTTGCTACTTTCCGCAATGCGGAATTCGGCTTTTTTGGAGTTGTAGTATATACACGCGTGCATACCCCCCGCTTCTGCGGGTTCCGTTGCAAGGCCGGAGCTTTGTTCTTTTTCTGAACTGCCCTTCGGCCCTTCCTAACTAACTGATTGATCGTCGGCATCAGATGGTAGTTCGTAACCTCATGATCTTGATAAAAAACGCGCCTCTCGGCGCATCGAAGGGTGACTCACTTTTATTGAGAGTGCCCGTTTCAACTACAGCAGAAAAAAATAGAAAAGGGCCAAGATGGTGTCAACGGGGAATTCCGCTTCATTGAGCGGTGTTTCAGGGGTCCTGGCAACACTCATTTGTCAATTTCTGAAAGAAGAACTGTGTCCAGATTTGTGCCACACTACCGATTAGAAATTCTTGGGTCCTACTAAAAAAAATAGAAGCGGGGCCTCTCTAGCTTTCTAGATCGGCCCCGCTCTACTACTTCAAGCCTGGAGTTGGCTCTGGTAATAACCGAAGAGCCCTCCAGCCAAGTACATGACGTAACCCTACTCTACAGCGCTCAACCCCGACACCAATTCTCCAGCCTCCGTGAGCGGGATGATCTCTTCATCATAATAGGACTGTTCAACCATGAACTCCACTGATCGATAGCGATGCGCACCAGTACCTGCCGGTATAAGATGCCCGATTATGATGTTCTCTTTTAAGCCCTTGAGCTCATCATTAGCGCCCCGCACCGCGGCATCGGTAAGTACTCGGGTCGTCTCCTGGAAGGATGCTGCAGAAATGAACGATTCAGTCGTAAGACTAGCTTTCGTGATTCCTAGTAGTAGTGGCTCGGAACGCGCTGGCTTCAAGCCCTCTTGAATCGCGTTTTCATTCACAGCCCGGAACTCTGATCGATCAACGTTCTCGCCCTCAAGGAGATTCGTGTCACCTGAGTTTGTCACACGCACCTTTTGGAGCATCTGCCTAACAATTACACCGATGTGTTTGTCATTGATCTTGACACCCTGAAGTCTATACACCTCCTGGATTTCATTTAGCAGATACTCTTGAACTGCTCTGGGACCTTTGATGGCGAGGATGTCATGCGGGTTGATCGGGCCCTCACTTAACCGGTCACCTGCTCGAACACGGTCCTCCTCGTGTACTCGCATGTGCTTGCCCACAGGAACAGCGTAGGTCCGATGATCGCCTAACTCTGGAGTCACGTGAACCTCGCGCTTTCCTCTCTTTATCCCCCCGAAAGATACTTCACCATCGATCTCCGTGATGACAGCGGGGTCCTTCGGTCTACGTGCCTCAAAGAGTTCCGCGACCCGCGGTAGGCCGCCAGTAATATCGCGGGTTTTGTACACTTCACGGCTAATCTTGGCAATGATGTCACCGGGATTTATCTCATCGCCGTCGCGTACTGTGAGCTGAGCACCAACCGGGACAATAAACTCTCTTTGTTTCTCAGCCTTTTTCGTCTTCTTCTGGACCTGGATCGTTGGGTGGAGCTTTTTCTCGCGATCCTCAATAATGGTCATCTGTCGGCGACCAGTGGATTCATCAAGCTCTTCACGCATCGTTTGCTCATCAACGATGTCAATGAACCTCACAACACCCTTCACATCCGCAACAATCGGCTCTGAGTAGGGGTCCCAGCTGAACAACAAATCACCAGATTCGATCACCTGACCTTCTTGAACCGCTAGGGTTGCTCCATACGGAACTGACAGACGACTCCGAATACCGCCGTCTTCAGTCTTGAGGAGAATCTGTCCCTCACGTGAGCTGATGATTTGATTCTTATCAGGTGTCTTCACCGTGGTAACGCGCTCAAGCTCCACAATTCCATCTATTTTAGACTTTCTCTGTGTCTGTGCAGCAATACGCGCAGCTGTCCCACCAATATGGAAAGTCCGTAGTGTTAACTGTGTACCAGGCTCTCCGATCGATTGTGCGGCAAGGATACCCACAGCTTCGCCAATATCTACAGGCTTCATTGTCGCAAGGTTTCTCCCGTAACACATCCTGCAGATTCCGCGCTTTGATTCACACGTTAGGACTGATCGAATTCGGACCATCTGCAAACCTGCATCCTCGATCAGAATCGCTACGGCCTCGTCGATCAAAGCGCCAGCTTCAACAAGCAGCTCGCCATCTATCGGGTCATAGACATCTTCAAGGGCCGCATTACCGACAATCCGGTCAGCCAAAGGTTCTATGATATCCTCGCCTTCCTTCAGCGCGGTCATCTCAAGTCCGAGGATTGTGCCACAATCTTCTGCTGCAATCGTTACATCTTGAGCAACGTCGACTAGACGTCTTGTTAAGTACCCCGCATCAGCAGTCTTCAGGGCAGTATCCGCCAAACCTTTCCGGGCGCCGTGGGTGGAGATGAAATATTCAACCACAGACAGCCCTTCACGGAAATTGGCCTTAATCGGGCTTTCAATGATTTCACCAATCCCACCCGTCAACTTCTTTTGTGGCTTTGCCATGAGACCTCGCATGCCCGCCAGCTGGCGCATTTGGTCCCTATTACCACGAGCACCCGACTCCATCATCATGTAGACTGGATTGAAACCATCCTTGGAGCGTTCAAGATGTTGCACCATCGCGTCCGCAACATCGTTGTTGGCGTGCGTCCACGTATCAATGACCTTGTTGTAGCGCTCGCCATTTGAGATAAACCCACTTCCATAGGCCTTCTGGAACCGCGCAACTTGTTCCTCTGCCTCTTTCAAAATCTCTGCTTTCTCATGCGGCACTTCGAGATCCGAAATTCCGACGCTGATCCCGCCCATCGTCGCGTAACCAAATCCGAAATTCTTTAAGTGATCGAGAAATTCAGTTGTCTTTCCAAGACCCGTGTTCTCAAAACAATCAAACACAAGGTCCCCTAGTTCTTTTTTACCGAATGTTTTATTCAAAAAGCCGACTTCATCAGGTACAATCGAGTTGAACAGCACCCGTCCTGCTGCAGTCCTAACCCAGTAACCATTCTCTTCGCCATGCTGCTCACCAACCCAATACCAAACTGGTGACTCAAATACCAGGTCCTCCTGAGCAAGGGCCATCTCGATCTCTCCGTATGTAGAGAATCGAGGTGCACCCTTGTAGAGCTCATCGAGTTCTGCATCCGCCTTATCGCGACGGTCTTTTGGCACTTTTGGGTCTTCTGCCACCCGCTCAAGATCCGTGATACGGATTCCGGGATTAGTGAGATAGTATGACCCAATCACCATATCCTGTGTCGGTGAGGCCACGGGACGTCCATTAGATGGCAGGAGGATATTATTTGAGGCCAACATAAGAACTCTGGCCTCAAGCTGCGCCTCAAACGAGAGAGGCACATGAACAGCCATCTGATCACCATCAAAGTCGGCATTGAATGCCGCACACACGAGAGGATGAATCCGGATTGCCTTACCTTCGACAAGGACCGGTTCGAAAGCTTGGATACCCAAACGATGTAGAGTCGGAGCCCGATTTAATAAAACAGGATGGTCTTTAATTATATCCTCAAGAACCTCATAAACCTTTGGATCATTCTGCTCAACAATCTTCTTTGCACGCTTGACAGTCTCCGCCTCACCACGCTTCTCAAGCTCATGTATGATGAAAGGCTTAAATAACTCAACTGCCATCGCTTTTGGAAGTCCGCATTGGTGGAGCTTGAGCTCAGGCCCAACTACGATGACTGAGCGGCCCGAGTAGTCCACTCGCTTACCNAGTAAGTTTTGCCGAAAACGTCCCTGTTTGCCCTTCAACATGTCACTGAGTGACTTGAGCGGCCGCTTGCCACGNCCCCGTATAGCCTTTGAGCGCCGACCATTATCGAACAGAGCATCNACAGANTCCTGGAGCATCCGCTTCTCATTCCGNAGAATNACCTCCGGAGCCTTCATATCGATCAGCTTNTTGAGTCGGTTATTACGGTTGATAACTCNCCGGTANAGGTCNTTNAGGTCNGAAGTTGCAAACCTCCCACCATCGAGTGGAACNAGTGGTCGAAGGTCNGGNGGGATAACTGGAATNACGNCNAGGATCATCCACTCTGGNCGATTCCTACTCTCAGGCGTGTTACCAGAGTTACGGAGAGCATCAACGACCTTGAGTCTCTTTAATTTCTTTTTCTTACGGTGCTGAGAAGTCTCTGTCGCAATTTCATGTCGAAGCCATTCGGCAAGCCGGTCGAGGCCCTTGCCATCGGTATTTCGATCCTTGATTCTCTTATCAGGTGTATCGAGTAGCCCCAGTAACGTCCGTGCAGCTTCCGCGCCGATTTCCGCTTTGAACGCCTCATCCCCTTCATCGCGTGCTTTAACGCGCAAGTCATAATATTCGTCTTCATCCAGGAGCTGTTGAAACTCCACAGCTACCCCATCAATGTCCTGTTTACCTGGATGAGTAACGACATACGATGCGAAGTAGATCACTTTCTCTAGGTCACGTAACGACATGCCAAGCAGATAACCAAGTTGGCTCGGCAGAGTTTTAAAGAACCATATGTGGGCCACCGGGACCGCAAGTTCGATATGGCCCATACGCTCTCGGCGCACCTTCGACAACGTCACCTCGACACCGCAACGGTCACATACATGCCCACGAAACCGAATTCTCTTGAACTTACCGCAGTGACACTCCCAATCTTTCACAGGTCCAAAAATCCGCTCGCAAAATAGACCATCTCGCTCTGGTTTAAATGAGCGATAGTTAATCGTCTCTGGCTTAACTACCTCGCCAAAGGACCAATTCTGTATCTCATCAGGTGAAGCAAGTCGTACCCGGATGTATTCGAAGTCCGAGCTTTCCTGATCCCTAGTCTTAGGAAAATCAATCATTTATTCCTCCTCACCCAAGGTAACGCTGAGACCGAGGGCTTGTAGTTCCTTAACAAGCACGTTGAATGACTCTGGTATGCCAGGCTTCGGAAGGTTGTCACCTTTGACAATTGCTTCGTAAACCTTCGAGCGGCCTAGTACATCATCTGACTTGACGGTCAAAATTTCCTGAAGTGTGTGCGCGGCCCCGTACGCCTCAAGCGCCCAAACCTCCATTTCACCGAAGCGCTGACCACCAAACTGCGCCTTACCCGCCAGGGGCTGCTGAGTGACCAAAGAGTATGGCCCAATGGACCGCGCGTGGATTTTATCATCTACGAGATGGCTTAACTTCAGCATATAGATCGCGCCAACTGTAACAGGGTGATCGAAGCGGCGACCACTACGTCCATCCCTGAGCCAAATCTTTCCGTTGGGTAAGATCTCGCAGTGTTCCATTAACTCATTGACTGCGTCATCAAGTCCGGACTTAATCACGGGACGACCCTTTAGTTTCTGGATCGCCGGGAAGAGGGTTGTAATTTTCTCTCCCTTACGTGTAGCGAGTTCATCTCCGGCTTCCACAAGAAATGCACCCAGCTGGCCAAAAAACCTCCTGTGCTTCTTACTTGTATCAAGCGACAGGTAAGCATCTAATGATTGTCCGATTCCATGTACCTCATCATCCGAGGCCGAACCATTGCCATTTCCATCTCCTCGACCAGCCATTGCGACGGGCAGTTGCCCTGTCGCCGCTACAAGTGTTTCGATCTCCGTTAGCCCTGCCGGAGGAGAAGCCTTTAGGTTGTAAGCCTCCTGAACCCACTTAAGGCCGGCCAATTTAAGCAATCCTCCGACCTCATTTTCCGTCGCACCTTGGAATACAGGGGTTTTGGCCTCAAAACCCAGGACTTTTCCTGCCCACCCCAAATGGGTTTCTAGGATCTGACCGACATTCATTCGAGATGGCACACCTAGTGGGTTGAGCACGATTTCAACTGGTGTTCCATCCGGGAGAAATGGCATGTCCTCTTCAGGTGCAATCCGTGCAATGATCCCTTTATTGCCATGCCGTCCAGCCATCTTGTCACCCACTGAGATTTTTCGCTTCTCAGCTACATAGACCTTAACTAGTTGGACCACACCGGGAGGGAGTTCGTCGGGCTGAAAGACTTTATCGATTTGTTCTTCCGTGCTCCCCTTTATCTGTGCTATCCGACTCTCGGCTTCATCCAGCACGCTCCGGAGGCGTTCACTTGCGGACTTATTTTTGACCTTGAAAGTCCCTAGATCAACCTGTTGGAAATTGATCTCTTGAAGGACTTCTTTTGTGAACTTCGCACCCTCTTCCATAAATGGATCAACGGTGCCCCTCTTCAACATCAAGCTGACCGTTTGGCGAACCAAAATCTCACGAATTTCCTCGTCACGGGCCTGTTGGATTCGCTTAATCTCGTACCGTTCCCGATCCCTAAGATCTCCAATCTTCAACCCGTGGTCTTCTTCAAGCAGCGGATCGTCGACCCGGCGTGAGAAAATTTTCACATCGATTATCGTTCCGGTCATGCCCGGAGGAACCCGTAGAGATGAATCCTTAACATCCTTTGCTTTCTCACCAAAAATCGCGGTCAGAAGTTTCTCTTCGGGTGAGAGTTCGGTCTCTCCCTTTGGTGTGATTTTTCCAACAAGAATATCCCCTGCCTGAACCCGTGCTCCTTCACGTATGATCCCTCGTTCATCGAGATCAGTAAGATTTTCCTCAGCGACGTTTGGGATCTCAAGCGTTATCTCCTCCATGCCTCGCTTTGTATCTCTTACGTGCAACTCAAGCTCTTGGATATGGATTGAAGTGAAAACGTCATCTTTGACTAATTTTTCGCTAATCAAGATCGCGTCTTCAAAGTTCGATCCGTACCAAGGCATAAATGCAACCAAAACATTTCGGCCAAGTGCCAACTCACCAGAATCAGTACTTGGTCCGTCGGCAATAAGATCGTCTTCCCCAAGCTCTTCACCTACCTGTACCAGGGGCCGTTGATTGATCGCTGTATCCTGATTGGTGCGCCAAAACTTTTTGAGTGGATACCGGTCGAACTGAGTAAGTTTTGCAAGGGGCTGGCCAGCAGTTCCGGGTTTTATTGTTCCTGTGTCAATCACTACCTCTTTTGCCGTAACTTCTACCACTTTCCCAGCACGGTCAGCGGTAACGACTGCCCCTGAATCAGATGCGAGCTTCGCCTCCAAGCCCGTTCCAACAAGTGGAGCATCCGTATACAAAAGTGGGACGGCTTGGCGCTGCATATTTGAGCCCATGAGTGCCCGGTTGGCATCATCATGCTCCAAGAAGGGAATCAGTGCTGCCGCGGCAGACACAAGCTGGTCTGGTGCAACATCCATATAGTCGATATCGGCAGGGCGAAGTAGTGGGAAATCTCCCCGCTCGCGGCAAAGCACGAACTCATTTTCGAAGTTGCCCTTAGGCCCCAAGGGGGCATTTGCCTGAGCAATGCGCACCTCTTCTTCCTCGTTCGCTGACAACCATTCAATCTTTCTTGTGACCTTACCATTCTTGACACGTCTGTAGGGTGTCTCCACAAAGCCAAGGTCGTTGATCCTGGAATAGGTCGTCAGAGAAGTAATCAAACCGATATTCGGACCCTCAGGCGTCTCGATCGGGCACATCCGGCCATAGTGCGAGTAGTGTACATCACGCACTTCAAAACCAGCACGTTCTCTAGTTAATCCACCCGGGCCAAGAGCTGAGAGACGACGCTTGTGGGTCATTTCTGCAAGTGGATTAGTTTGATCCATAAACTGGCTTAACTGACTCGAGCCGAAGAAAGCCTGGATCACAGCGGAGACTGTTCGTGCGTTTACCAGTTCATCAATGGTGATCTTTGATGGATCGGTGTTAATGGACATCCGCTCTTTGACAAGCCTGGCCATCCGACTCAGGCCAACACTGAACTGGTTCGCAATAAGCTCACCAACCGTGCGAACCCGGCGGTTTCCAAGGTGATCGATATCGTCCGTGTACCCTCGGCCTTCATTGAGTTCGATGAGGTGCCGGACAATGGACACGAAATCTTCGTTGGTTAGGATAGTTTGCGTCTTGGGCAATTCAACACCAAGACGTTGGTTCATCTTATAGCGCCCTACCCGACCAAGATCATATCTCTTCGGACTGAAGAAGACATCTTCGAGTGCTAGACGAGCCGTCTGGACATTGGGTGCATCACCAGGACGTAAAAGCGAATAGATTGCATGTAATGCTTCTTCTTCAGATTCAGTTGGATCCTTCTTGATCGTGTTCTTGATCATAGGGCTGTCGCCCCGGGGGGTCTGGCGATCTGTCGTGTAGATCTTGAGCTTCTTTACCTTAAGGCGCTCTAG
>PBPC01000035.1 GCA_002724575.1 Gemmatimonadota bacterium
AGGAGAATATCACCTCTGATGATCTTGCCTTGGTCATCAATAGCGCCGATTCGGTCCGCATCACCATCGAAAGCTACCCCGAGGTCATGATTGCCTGATTCAATAGTACGAATTAGGTCGATGAGATTTTCATCAACTGTCGGATCCGGGTGGTGATTTGGGAAAGTGGGATCCGATTCACAAAAAAGAGGTGTCACTTCAACCCCAATCGCCTCCAGCAAACGAACTGCTAGGATCGATCCTGTACCGTTTCCACAGTCAACCGCTACCCTCATCGGTTGATCCAAACTAAACCGGCCAGCTATATCCTCCACATAACGGTCGAGCACTGTGAGCCTCTCACACCCACCTGAGCCGCTAGTGAAGTTTGATGCCTGAATAGAACGAAGCAGGTCTTGGATAGCATCTCCGTAAAGTGAGCTACCACCACAGGTCATCTTGATCCCATTCCATTCTGGCGGATTGTGTGAACCCGTAATTTGGACACCCGCATCCGCACCGAGTGACACCTCTGACCAGTACAGCACTGGAGTAGGAACAGTACCGACATCAAGTACATCAACACCCGCAGAACGTATACCTGAGATTAGGCCTTCAGCTAAGGCCGGTGATGTAGCGCGATTGTCATACCCCACCGTGACCGAAGGTGAAGACGAGTTGGCATCACGTCGTATACGTGACCCAAAGGCTCGACCGACCGCTTCGGTGACCTCAGGATCCAAATCCTCTCCGACGATACCCCGGATGTCATATTGTCGAAAAATGTGCGATTTCATTAGGGGCCTTGGCCTAGCAGGCCACCTCCAAAATTTCCGAGTCCCTCAATGCTCGCTCTCGCAAACTCTAGAGTTCCGCTCGGGAGTATGCCGACGTACAGAATGAGGCCTACACTCATTAGTAACGCAAGGCGCATCGGGAGCGGCACAGTTATGCGGTCATATTGACCTTCAACTTCTGGATTTTTCATCCACATGACCCAGGCAACACGCAGATAATACCAGTAGGATAGCACTGTGGTCAGCACCAGAATCACCGACAGCGCCCAGAGGTCTGATTCTGCAGCCCCCAATAGGAGGTAGATTTTTCCCATGAAACCACCGGTACCTGGAAATCCAGCCAACGACAGCAGAAAGATCGTGAGAAAAATACCGAGCAGGGGCTGAGCCCAGCCAAAGCCTACGTAATTATCAATGTAGAGTCGTTTTTCGGAGTGATGAGACACGCTCATAACAATCGCGAACGCACCCATGTTCATGAGTGTGTAGACAAGAAGGTAGAAAAGCATCCCGGCCGATGCCGTCTCATTGGCTGCGGCAATTGCCACAAGCAAATATCCGGCGTGCGCGATGCTTGAATATGCAAGCATTCGTTTGATGTTGGTTTGCACTAAGGCAATAAGATTCGCCCCAACCATTGTGATCGCTGCAAGCCACCATAGGATCGGGTACCAGAGTGGGTACATGCTGTCAAAACCGACCATCAATACTCGGAGGAATGCGACGAATCCAGCAGCCTTGACCGCCGCAGACATCCAAGCGGTAACTGGGGCAGGAGCACCCTCGTAAACGTCCGGAGTCCACATATGGAATGGAATGGCCGATACTTTGAATGCAAAGCCGATAGTCAACAAAGCAATAGCAGCAGAAAGAAGATTCCGAGAGCCTTCTCCACTCGATATAATTTCCCCTATAACCGCTACATTCGTGCTCCCCGTAGCTCCATAAACCAGCGCAATTCCATAAAGTAAAAACCCGGTAGAAAAAGCGCCCAAGAGGAAGTACTTCAATCCGGCTTCTGCAGATTTTCTATCTCGCCTATTGAAAGCGGTTAAAGCATAAACCGCGATCGACATCACCTCGAGACCTAGAAAGACTACGATGAGGTCACGCGCACCAGCCATGAACATCATCCCAGAAGTTGCGAAAAGAATCAGGGCATAAAACTCACCGGCCTGAAGTCGCTGCCTGTAGACATAAGCAAACGAGATCAGGATTCCCAGCACTGCTGCCAACAGAAAGATCCAGTTGGAGAAGAGACGGAACTGATCGACAGCGATCATCGAGTTCACACCAACTTCTGTGACACCATAGAGCCATGCATTCGCTACAGCCGCTAGCGAAAGGCTCAGGAGTGCCAACCATCCCAGATCGTCAGACCTACCAGGCTCGAGTTCGCCCTCTACCGCCAGATGGGCCTCTCTGTACCTCCCAGTGACACCCACAACCAGAATGATCATCCCGGAAACGCACAAAATGATCTCTGGAAGGAGGGCCCATACATAGTGGAGTTGTCTACTAAAATCGATGACCATTTCTATTCCTGACCACCGTTAATGACTTGAGGCTCATTCACCTCATCTTCGACTCTAACTTGCCCATCAAGAGTTGCCTCATTTAAACGCTCAAGAACCACCTGAACGCTGGGTTCCATCCGGTCCAGTAAGGGTGTCGGATTCCAACCTATCCAAATCATAAGTGCACAAAGAGGCGCGAGGATTGCGAGTTCACGTTTGGATAGATCTTCAATTTCCCTGTTCTCCTGCTTCTCCAGCGGATTAAAGAAGACCCGCTGGACCATAGGGAGCATGTAGTACGCTGCGAAAATCACCCCGAGTGTAGCGATCACAGTCAATACTTTATGGTCTTCAAAGGCCCCAAGTAGAGCGAGAAATTCCCCAATGAAACCACTTGTACCTGGTACCCCAATCGATGCAAGAGCAGTAATGACGAACGCGGTCGCAAGCCACGGTGCCACCCTAGCGATTCCTCCGAATTCTTTGATCTGCCGTGTGTGGCGGCGCTCATAAAGCATGCCTAACAAGAGGAAGAGTGCACCAGTACTGATCCCATGTGAAATCATGACAATAAGCCCACCCTGTAGGCCATTTAAATTCAACGCAAAAACTCCTAAAACAACGAATCCCATGTGAGCAACTGAAGTATAGGCGACAAGCTTCTTGGCATCGGACTGTACTGCAGCTACGCATGCTGTGTAGATAATTCCAATCACGGCAAGAAACAGCATCGTAGTAACAACTACCGGATGTTGGGCAGCAATCGGGAAGAGTGGAAGCAGAAACCGCAGAAAACCGTATGTGCCCATCTTGAGCAGCACAGCAGCTAGGATAACAGAACCAGGCGTCGGAGCTTCTACGTGAGCGTCAGGAAGCCATGTATGAAGCGGGAATACCGGAACTTTTACCGAAAATGCAACCGCAAAGGCACTAAAGAGCCAGAGTTGTTCTACACCGCTAAGAGGTATTTGGAGAAGATCACTGTACGCGAATGTTGGAACACCTATGAACATCTTTGCCCGATATACGAGGTACAGAATTCCCACGAGCATCAGGAGGGATCCTAGTGCCGTGTACAAGAAAAACTTGATCGCGGCATATATGCGTCGTGCACCACCCCAGATACCGACGATGAAATACATCGGTACGAGCGTAAGTTCGAAGAAGACATAGAACAGGAAGAGGTCTGTAGCCAGGAAAACTCCAACAACACCCGCTTCAAGGATCAGCATCAGAGCATAAAAGGGTCGTTGCCTATCCTGGATATAATTGAAGGATGCGAGGATTGATATCGAAGCACTGAATGTTGTAAGCATCACCATGAAAAGGCTGATGCCGTCTATCCCTAGGGAGTAGTTCACACCCCAAGACTCAATCCAGGGAGTTGCGCTTTCCATCTGCATACCACCGACTGTGGGGTCGAATGCCCACCAAAGCCCAAGGCTGAGGATAAGAACAACGGCTGACCACCAGAATGCCACATGTTTCACCCGTTGCTCATTAGACAAGAGCACCGGTACGATNCCAAGAATTGGCATCCAGATAAGTGTGTGGAGCACCCAGTCGGAGTAACTGACGAAGTCGAGTAAGGCNGTCATCAGAAGACNGAAACACCTAGAATGATGAGTGCTCCAATCGTTAATACGAAAGCATACATGTTTACTGTTCCAGTCTGAAACATGCTCACTATGAAGCCGAGGCCTCGAGCAGCCCAACCGACACTATTGACTACTCCATCAATGACTCTGGCATCGATCACTCTCCAGCAAAAACGAGAGGCTTGTATCAGGGGCTGGACGATGAGGCGGTCATAGATTTCATCGATGTACCACTTATTGTACAGGAGCTTGGAAAAACCACTCGGCTCAGTATCTTCGGCCGCCACCTTAACGTTCTGCCGTCTCAAGAATTGGAAGGATGCCAGCACTGTAACGAGTGCGAGTGTCGTCGAGACCAATGCCCAAGTTACTTCTCCCCCACCCAATGGTGCCTGTTCTGCAACCTCGCCGAGATTTAGTTCCTGAATATGATGAGCTTGTTCCGTTATCGGTTCGAGCCAGTGGTGGAGCCACTCACTGGTCAGGGGGCCAAGTCCTACAAAAGTCTCTCGAAGTGCTTCTGGCACGTTGATCCAACCAGCCACCACCGAGAAGAGCGCTAGGGCTATAAGCGGTATCCACATTACTGGCGGAGATTCATGCAGGTGCTTCACTTCTTCAACACCCGTTCGACTCGATCCGTGAAAAGTCATGACCATCATTCGGGTCATATAAAAGGCAGTTAAGATCGCTGCTACCAGAGCGATGGCCCAATATATCTGGTAAAGTCCGGGGTATGGGGCCTCAGTGGCTCCTCCGAAAGCCGCAGTCTGCCAAATGATCTCGTCTTTAGAGAAAAACCCAGCAAAAGGCCAAATGCCTGAGATCGCAAAAGTGGCCACCCACATCGTGGCCCAGGTGATCGGCATAAAGGCCCTCAACCCTCCCATGTTCCGCATATCCTGTGGGTCTTGATGGTTATTCGTTCGGTGTAAAGAGTGATGCATTGAATGAATCACTGAACCAGCACCGAGGAATAGCAGGGCCTTAAAGAAGGCATGGGTCATAAGGTGGAAAATCCCTGCAGCGTACGCCCCGACACCGACACCCACGAACATGTATCCCAGTTGTGATACCGTGGAATAAGCCAGAACCTTCTTGATATCATTCTGCTTGAGAGCAATCGTGGCCGCGAATAAAGCAGTCAGGACCCCTACTCCAGCAACGGTGGCACTAGCAATCGGTGACAACGCATAGAGCACTGACGAACGCGCAACAAGATATACACCCGCAGTGACCATCGTGGCAGCATGGATTAGAGCTGAGACAGGCGTTGGTCCCGCCATAGCATCTGGAAGCCACACATAGAGGGGGATTTGCGCACTCTTACCAGCAGCACCCAGGAACAGGAAGAGGGTCACAGCTGTTACCAACCCACTACCATATTCTAAGTCATCTGCCTGTGAGAATAACGGAACGAAGTCTAGGGTGCCGAACATTCCGAATAGCAGAAACATCGCAATTAGGAAACCAAAATCCCCTATTCGGTTGACGATAAACGCTTTTTTACCCGCATCCGATTTCTCACGATCACTAAACCAGAAACCGATCAGCAGATACGAGCAGAGCCCCACACCTTCCCACCCGACAAACATAAGTGGGTAGCTCGCACCCATGACGAGTACGAGCATGAAGAAGATGAATAAATTCAGATAGGAGAAGTAACGAGGGTACCCAGCATCGGCACGCATGTAGCCAACGCTAAATACGTGTATTAAGAAACCGACACCCGTGACGATCATGGTCATCAAAATCGACAACTGATCGAGTTGGATTGCCGCATCAACCGTGAACGCACCAGTTGCTATCCACGTCCAGTACTTAATGACGTGTGGATCATGTAGCTCAACACCAAGCATCCGTGCGAAATTCACGCAAGCGATAAGGAATGCTATAAGCATTACACCGGGGGCCACATAGCTAGGCAGCTTATGTGTCACGGGTAAATGATCACCCTCACCCAGGTTCAGCTCACCGCCTAATCGCACTGCACCTGCAGAAGCCTGAGCGTGGCTTAAGGCCAACGCCCCATTGATAAGAAAGCCAATCAGTGGAAGCAGAATGATGAGGCCAGGAAAGAATGGATGAAACTGTGCTGCAGCATCAACCGTTGCCTGTCCGCCCTCTACGCTACTAACACCTAGAGCGTTATACATCGGGCCTACCACCTCAGGAGTTTGAAGCGGTCCACATTAACCGTCTCATAGTGGCGAAAGACCGAGATGATGATTGCCAGACCAACTGCAGCCTCTGCAGCCGCCACGGTCATCACAAAGAATACAAACACTTGGCCATCGATCCCCATGAGACGTGAGAAAGCTATGAAGGCTAGATTTACTGCATTGAGCTGGAGTTCAATGCAGAGAAACATGATGATGGCATTCCGGCGCACGAGGACACCGAACGTTCCAAGCACAAAGATCATTGCGCTGAGCACAAGTGCTTCAGTAATCATCAACTACCCTTCTTAGCGAGCACAAGCGCACCCACAATTGCCACTAGGAGAAGGATCCCAGTAATCTCAAAAGGGACCACATACGTCGTGTATAGTGGTTGAGCGATCGCCCCAACAACACCGTGCTGTTCAAGCGCTGCATCAATTGCTTGCCCACCTGCTGCTAGCTCTGGGATTGAGTCTCTCCCGACCTGCCTCGCTAACACTCCTGCCATTAAGCCAACAACCACAAACGACAGTAGTGCGAATGCGCCTCCTTTCAGATCCCTCTGGTAGTCATGGCCAAGATTGAGGAGCATAATGACAAACAGGAAAAGAACCATGATCGCCCCGGCATAGACAATCACTTGAATCGCTGCGAGAAAATGCGCCTCAAGCAGCACGAAAATGCCCGCCAAGCTTCCCAGGGTTGCGACCATGAATAGAAGGCTTCCTACTGGACTCTTAGCCCACACAACCCCGAGGGCACCCCCGAGGGCAACCGCAGCGAAAACATAAAAAAGAACCTCAATCATGGCTGGGTTACTCTGAGCTAGGATCGGATGGATCCCAGAGCAGTGTCGTAGGGTGATCTTGCTCCATCAAACGATCCAGGTCGTATACGAACCGGCTCCGAGTATACTCGGCATTCTCGAAATGCTGCCCTACATGGATTGCCTCGACGGGACAAACCTCCTGGCACATCCCGCAGAAAATGCAGCGGAATTCATCGATCTCGTACACAATCGGATAACGATTTCCCTGATCATCTTCACCACCCACCAGGCGGATACAGTTGGCAGGACAAACCGTGGGACACAAGCCACAGGCTACACATTTAGGGCGTCCATCAGCATGCACCTCCATACGGTGTGTGCCACGCCACCTAGGACTCAGGTCAGTTGGTTCTTCCGGGTATTGTTGGGTGACCTTCGATGGGTTCACTAAGTGCCTGAAAGTCAGGGCCATCCCGCTTAGGGCCGCCCTCAAATACGATGTGTGTTCCGGCTCTGGCCGGTTCATAAGTTTTATTGAAATCGCCATACGTAACGTACCTCTAGTCCCCCGCCGTAGCGGGCTGAGAGATGCCTGAAATCGAGACCTTTTGCCGGCTTTGGCCCGCAGCACCGATAATTGTTCGCCCGCGATCCAGGAAAAAAATAAATCCTGCGGTTGCGGCCCCACTGACAGCGGTCAAAGCGAGTCCGTAGGAAAACCCCCAACGAATCCCCACTTCGTCGAGCACTAGAATTACACTCCCTATTAACATTGCATAAGCAAGCGCTGTTGGGAGCATAACTTTCCAGCCTAACGCCATGACCTGGTCATAACGAAAACGCGGAAGAGTCCAGCGAATCCAGATATACAGGAGCATGAAGAATGATGTCTTAGCTGCAAAACCACAAAATGTAAGAACTGTTTTCCACCAAGCCGGGTTCGCAAGAACTGCCACTCCATCCTGAGAAAAACCTTTAATGAGTTGCCCCTCATGCCAGAATGCGTCATCCCAGGTACCCGGAAGATCCCAACCCCCAAGAAAGAGCGTTGCCATAAGTGCAGAGGCCGTCACCATATGGCCAAATTCGGAAATCATAAAAGCCGAAAATTTCATAGCTGAGTACTCAGTGTGATAACCAGTCACGAGCTCTGACTCAGCCTCTGGCATATCGAACGGAAGTCGGTTGGTTTCCGCAAATGCCGAGATCACAAAAAGAATGAAGGCGAGTGAAAGCGGAAACGCAAACCACATACCAAGTTGCTGTTGCTGCCAAACCACCTCGGTCAATGTGACATTGCCCGACATCATGAGTACGGTGATGAGCGAGAGTCCTAGAGCAACTTCGTAACTTACCATTTGCGCTGAGGCTCTTAGCCCTCCGAGAAAGGCATACTTGTTGTTAGAGGCCCAGCCACCTAACACCACACCGTACACGGCCAGTGAACTGAAGGCCAACACATAGAGTATGCCTATCGGAACATCAGCGATGATCATGTCTACGACCCCAACCGGTGTTGGCAAGGGAGCAGCAATCGGGATTACAGCGAACGTTACCAGGGAAGGAACAAGAACGAACATCGGTGCCAAAACGAAAAAAGCCCTAGAAGCTGTTGAGGGGAGCGTTTCCTCCTTAAGCAAGTTCTTGATCCCATCGGCTACTGGTTGAAGCAAACCGAATGGCCCAACCCTATTGGGGCCTCTGCGGTCCTGAATCCAGGCTGACACCCTTCGTTCTGCTAGCGTGCTATAAGCGACTACCAAGACCACTAGCCCAAAGATGATCGTCACTTTCAGGGACATCGTAATCAGTAACCACAGACCTGAGATCGGCTGGAGGGATTCCATCGCTTCAGGTCTCCGAAAGCACTAAGGTTTCATTCAAAACAGCTCCCCGGTCTCCTATATCCTGGTAGGTAAGCCCGGCGAATGCCTCAATCCGGCTCGCAAGTCCGGAAAATGACTCAGCTGCATTAAGAGGAGCATCCCTATTGTTCAATTCCGCTAAAAGCGCACCCAGGATAAACCAACCCGGCCTAGCCATTCCAGGTGGTTCTAGTGCGGGGGAAAATCGCTGAACCCTGCCTGCTATGTTTGTAAAACTCCCTTCCTGCTCTGCGAAGTTAGTCAATGGAAATACAAAGTGAGCATTCGATGCTGCGACACTTTCTTGATTGCCTAAATACAAAAATAACTGAGCGTCTCGCCCAAAATCTTCTGCTTGATCTGAAAGTTCATCTCCCATGATGATGACAATACCATCGTGTGCAGCAATATCCTCGAGACCGCCTGCAGCTTCG
>PBPC01000036.1 GCA_002724575.1 Gemmatimonadota bacterium
CCAGCTATTAGCGGAGAACCTGGAGGGCAAGCTTTTGATCGCACACGGTACGCTGGATTCGAACGTACCTCCCTCGAACACTATGCTTGTAGTGAATGCCCTGATCGCAGCGAATAAGGATTTTGATTTAATCTTAATGCCGAATCGAAGGCATGGTTTCGGTAACGAGCCATATATGATGCGGAGGCGCTGGGACTATTTCGTGCGACATCTACTTGATGCCGAACCTCCTGCTGGCTACCAGATCGGTGAGGTCACGAGGCCTATCGGCTAGGTTTCGCACTGTTCAGGAATCGGGGTGCTAACTATGCCTCGTCCGACACCGTCACGCTTTCCATTACGACATCCTCAAGTGGCCGGTCAGCCGGGTTGGTCGACACCCGGCCGATCTCCGATACAACATCCATCCCCGAGATGACCTTACCGAAGATCGCATGTTTGCCATCCAGCCATGGTGTCGCGGCCAATGTAATGAAGAACTGTGAACCACCTGAATTTGGCCCTGCATTAGCCATCGAAAAGATACCCTCTGATGTGTGACTCAAGCCTGGGGCAAACTCATCTTCGATCGTATAGCCCGGACCTCCTGTTCCCGTTCCTGTTGGATCTCCCCCTTGGATCATGAATCCGTCGATCACCCGATGAAAGATGACTCCGTCGTAGTAGCCATCACGAACCAGCTTCATGAAGTTGCCTGCAGTTTTGGGGGCAACGTCCTCAAACATTTCAGCGGAGAAGGTGCCTAGTGTGGTCGCGAATGTGATGGTTGGATTGGCCATGTTGTCTCTGGGGTTAGAATAGTGCTTACGGTAACTACACGGCTGCTAACCTGGAAGTGAGTTCTATGTTCGTATACTGCTCGCAGCGAAGTGGAGGAGCGAGTGATTGCCATCCGTCCGTGTATGTCAGTAAAGTGAGACCATGAGCGGAACAACTAGAAACGTGCTTGCCTCATGCACAGCTATGGTGATGGCGATCTCGGCGACAGCCTGTATGCCGCCTCTAAAGCTCACCCCGAGTGACGCCGGAAGAGTACTTTCGAACCTGACCTTGCCAGCACCAGACCCTGGCCTCAAGGGGCCCTACGAGGTTTTGACGCTCTACTATGGAAGCGGGACAGACAAGAATCGACTTGAATATAGGGATTCGGTTTCGCTTACCACGGATGTAGTGGATGCGTCGAAACTTGTAGACCTGGGTGGTGATGCAGGTAGTCGAAATCGCTACTGGGGGTTCAGTCCAAAAGAGATGCCTATCAACGCTCGGGTTTGGTATCCGGATGGAGCTGGGCCATTCCCCTTGGTCTTAGTCGTTCATGGAAACCACAACATGAAGGACTTCTCAGACCCCGGGTATGATTACCTCGGTGAACTTTTAGCGACCAGAGGATACATCTTGGCTAGTGTTGATGAAAACTTCATCAATGGTGGTATCCGAGGAGAAAATGATGCTCGCGGTTGGTTCTTACTCAAGCATCTAGAAACCTTTGAGGGCTTTAATCAGGAAGCGGGCAACCCCTTCGAGGGCAAGATCGATATGGATAATATTGCGCTTATCGGCCACTCACGGGGTGGAGAGGCTGTGGCTAACGCAGCTGCTTTCAACAGGCTGGCTTACTATCCGGATGATGCATCCCTCGAATTCAGCTTCGATTATGGTATCAAGGGGATCATCTCAATTGCACCGGTCGATGGGCAGTACCTGCCTACAGGCCGTAAGGTGGTAGTTGAGGATGTCAGTTACCTGACCTTTCATGGTTCTCACGATGGTGACGTTACCAGTTTCCATGGTTTAAGAATCTACGATCGCTTGAAGTTCAATAAGTCAGATCTCTTCAATTTCAAATCCGCGATCTACGTTTACCGAGCGAACCACGGTCAGTGGAACACGGTTTGGGGCTCTCATGATGGTGGTCCAAGAAGCGGGCGGTCACTCGACCTTCGTGGATTGATCGACGCGGAAGATCAAAGGCGGTTTTCTGAGATCTATGTCTCAGCGTTTCTTGACGTTGTGTTGAAGGGTGACAAGCAGTACTTGCCGATCTTTCGTGACCATCGGGTAATAGGTGGATGGCTGCCGTCCACGATGTACATCACACGGTTTGAGACTAGTGGCTTTCGGCCACTCGCTACGTTCGAAGAGGACATCGATATTACGGTTGGCACGGAGCCAGGAGTTTTTCTGAAAGGGGACTCCTTAGAGACTTGGAAGGAGGAGTTGCTCGCACTCCGTTCCAGTAACCGTAGCAACACATCGGCAAGTCAGGAAAATCAGGCAGTTACTATCGGTTGGAACAACCGCATCTCAGGACCTGACACTACTCGTCACGGCCCTCCTGCTCAGTACTCTGTGGAACTACCGGAAGGGTTGTCTGACCGGTGGCAGCTCAGTGAAGGACATACACTCGATTTCATGTTGGGGCCCACAAACTCGGTACCAAGTGAGCGAGGTGATCCAGACAAGGCATCGTCGGATGAAGAGTCGGACGGTCGTAACGAAGAAGGGCCTCGTGATGGCGGTGCAAGTGATGAAGCGGAGCCGGAGGTAGATCTCAGTGTAGAGTTAGAGGATGCTACGGGTAGGGTTGCCAGGGTCACCCTCAGTGACTACGGGGCAATCCGTCGTCCCTTAGATACATGGATACTGCGCAGAGCTGATCAAGAGCGCGCGCGTTTTGCCGATCACTGGGAACTCATCCTTCAGACGTACTCTATTCCGCTAGGAGATTTCAAAGCTAAGAATCAGGAATTAGATCTTGGGCAACTCATGACGATCCGGTTCGTTTTTGATCGTGTTCATGCGGGGGAGGTTTCTATTGATCAGATAGGTTTCTCTGATCTTGATTCCGCGTTTCTTAGTGCTCGAGTTGAAGGAACCTATTGAGCTAACTCCTATCGCCAACTCACGCCAAGCCGGTGTGTTCGAAGCCCGCTTTCCTCCATACCCTGGAAGGACCACTCAAGCACGAGGTTATCACCCCAGTACGCGAGGCCGAAGGTGAATGGGCTTGCATCTTCGTAATTTGGGGTCCGTTGCACGCCAGCCCTGGCGACAAATGTTCTTCCGCGTATCGGCCAGTAACTGATCTCTAGTCCAGCAGCGGGGATGGTTGCAGAATCCTCCTTGAAGGTCCTGACCTGAGTTATGGCTGCGGTGATACCATAGTCAAAAATACCGAACTGCATCCCCGATGAGCTGACGCCGAGAGTGATTCGGTCGGCAACGTGATAATCTCCTAGGTATTCCCCTGCAAACAGTCTGTTCCCGTTGTTTTGGTATGAAAGACTCGTGGTGAAACGCCCTAGATCTTTTGAAATACCGGCGTCAAACCAAACTGCACCATCGCGTGCCCGAGCATTGCTGTCGACAAACTTGTTAAGTGCCACCCGCTCTTCAATCAACTTAATCGCTAAGCCTAAGTTGATTCCCNTGATTTCACGCGCGTAGCCAATAGTGGCCACTCTTTCTGAAACNGGNAGTGAGCCNANATCGAAGAGGTGGCTTTGTCCNCTCGGTGCAGTGTATCCGCCTGGGCCAGGTGCTCCATATTGNAGTACCTGAAGGCCTATGCCGATCCCNCCTCCAANCCACTGCCTNGCTGCTACCGCTGTNGATGTCCAGCTCGCTGCNCCCCATTGTTGNANATCCAGNCCGAAGCTCTGAACTCCCACCAAGAGGGCTGGGTTATAGAATAGGACGTCAGCTTGAGGAGAGTTTGTCATATATGCTCCACCAAGAGCCATGGCTCTTGTTGAAGCTGGGAGCTCCAGAACACGCGGCAGCGTGTGGTACATTTGTGCAGACAGTTTTGTGGAGCATATGACCACAAGAGCGCTGACAAGTACTGCTATCCGAATCATGAGCAACCAGTTCGGGTTGTGGGAACGGTCATGGAAGCTCGAGCCCGATGGGTAACGCCGGCAATAGCTGGGACCACTAAGAGTAAATGGTGCTGGTGAATATCAGCCAGATTCTGATGATGCTTCAGGGTAGCATTTGCAGATAGTTTCAGGTGTTCGTGCAAGATTTTCTAGCTCTTAGTCACGCTGGGTATGGTCGACGATTAGTGTCCGCTGACAAGATGGGCAGGTAAGCAGAGTCCGATCCCGCACGTAGGCAACATCTGAGCGCGGAGGGATATTGAGGTGATCCATGAGGATGTCACACTCTGGACATGTTAGCGTTTTCTGCTCGTAAAAGCTGTTTGCTAGATCTTGTTTCTGTTGGGCTGTATAGCCTCTTAATTTGGCCATTTCCTGAGGTCGGCAGATAGGGGATATATAAGTCTTGCTCGTCCCACAAAGATATGACGTCGTCATATCCATGCCGAATATATTTGGTAACCCTGCATATAGTAGGTGAAATCATAAACCATACTATCACTCGTAGTACACGATAATTTAGACTCAAGACTCATATAACTGGGGTGTTAGCCCGATTTATCGAGTGGTATGCGAACGTCTAATCAGCCAGGAAGCCAGGAATCATGCGGACTTTAGGCTGTTTTTTGCCTTGACGCTCTCCCGAGTCTGCCTTACAGTTACTTAACTGTGACCTGCAAGGCTCGGAAACACTCGATTTCATGCGGCTTTTCGAGTGATCCAAAGCTAGATGGGAGAGAGTTCTCCAGGCCTGCAAGAATGGCGGCTTTGGCCGCGACAACTTACCCATCTAAGTGACAGGAGCAGCCAGATGAACAAGTCCGACCTAGTGGACGCCCTCGCGAGTGCGGCCGGCATGACCAAGGCTGATGCATCACGTTGTGTGGATGCACTCTTTGGCCCAAGTGGCGGGATCATCTCCTCTGCGCTCAGAGGAGATCGCAAGGTTCAAATCACCGGCTTTGGTACGTTTGAAGCCAAGCATCGGAAAGCCCGTATGGGCCGTAACCCCCGGACTGGCCAGTCGATTTATATCGGAGCCACGAAGACACCGGGATTCCGAGCAGGTAAGGGTTTAAAAGACGCAGTCAAAGGGTAGTAAGCCCTCCCGAAGTTAAGAGCTGGGGCCCTGATCGAAGCCGCAGCGGTCAGGTATGACCTGCGAGAGAATGAGGCCGTGTCACTTTCTAGGTGACACGGCCTCATTGTATTTCGCCTGAGTCAGCTACTCCTAGGCTTATCTAGACGATGTCCGCCGCCGCCTCGTTGCGGTCTGTCGAAATCAGCACGCACAGCACGCTCACAGATGGTTTTTCCATTAAGTGCTGCGATGACATCCTGTGCCACTGAATCATGAACTTCCACGAGTGTATGGCTTTCCTTGATATCAATGCGGCCGACCGTATCTCCCGATACGTTTGCTTCTCCTGTGATTGCACCCAGAAGGTCACCAGGCTTTAGTCCATCTCGGGTACCAACTCCGACGAAGAGTTTGGCCCATGCGGGCACATTCGTTGGGATGTTTTCAGAGGCAGCAACTTCGGTTGTGGTTGAGCGTTTACTTAAGAGAGCAAGCGCTGCAGCTACTTCAGCGGAGTCATATTCTTCGAACAGCGATTCGAGAGTGAACAAGTACGGTGCAATGTCTTCCTTCTCTATCACACTTCGAATTGAATCATGTAGTGCGGCGATCGGACCAGCACTTTTTTTGGTTTCGGGCGGGAATGGAACGACTTCGTAGCCTGCTTGTCGAGCGGTTGCACGGAAGTGCGGTATCTCTCGGGGCAGGATTACCACGAAGCCCTGATTGGAACTGCCATGGCGCCGATCAAGATTGTCCACGTCTGCTGGTACGTCGCAACTGATGATAGGTATGTGGGTGTTCCCAGCGATAGCGCTCCGTACTTCGAGAGGATTGACACCCAGCCACACAGGAACTTCGGTATCACCGGGGGCGCCTGAGAGGTAGCCGTGGAGGGTTAAATAGTCCCCGATATCGGCCGCACGGTCGTCATTGCGGCAGTAGAGCAGCACATGGGGTGTCCCGGAGGCTATGACATTCTCTACAATTGTGAGTGCTTCGTATTCACGTGGCTCGGTTGTAATCCGGAATCGCAGTCTACCACGTTTTGGCCCATCAGCTACCGATGTATCCTCAGGGGGCAAACTGATTGCACGCTTCAAGTGCCGTTGGCAGAAGTCTGCAACAGTAGTTGTAACAGGGAGAGAAGTGACGATTCGCTGTGTTGCACTGCCTACGTAGCTTAGGATGAGTTCGACTCCTTCCAGGCCATCGAACTCATCGATTTGGTTTGCTTGGTCCAGAACTATTGCCTCTGCAGACTCGAGTACAAGTTCATGGGCGTTGCAGCTTGCTAGGGCATCGCCCGGTGTTGAGAAGAGCAATGTTGCTTGTTCCGGTTGTGCCCATTGAGATCCTAGAGCCCCCACAACCTGTCCGACGTGACTGGCGAGCGAGCTCATCGACTCGGCTAAATCATTCGCGCGGTCACGTGAGGGTGTGAGCACCAGAACTCTGGGTTTACCCTCCTGTAGGATCTCAAGGCGATTTAGTAATCCTGCTGCCCAGGACATAGTTACACCACTCCCGGGACCGGCTGCTATGATCACATTATTCCCACGATACACAAAAGGAGTCACTGATTTCTGTATCGATGTCGGCTGTTCGATCCCGTCGGCAGCGAGCGCTTCAACTAACTCGGGGCTTAGCCCGAGTTCTTCAAATGAATCCACTTTGATTGCTACTTCAGGTAGGGTCGCCAGAACCTGGGCCACCTAGGTCACCAGGTTCATACGGAAGCTGATTCAAGAGTTTCTGCACCTCATAATCCATTCTTGATGTTCGAAGTTGGTCGGTATCGGCCACGACATCGGTGTAGGGCCCATGCGGATGAGCACTGAGCGTGACCGTTCCTTCAGCACCGTGATATGTAGCACTATGGCTCGAGTTGTGTGAGCGGGTGAGCCCAAGAATCTGCTGAAGGAAGTCCTCAGCTTCCGAAAGAACTTCACTGGGTGAGAGCGCTGTCTTACGCTGATAGCCGGCCATATTTGTGATTGTGTTCTGTATGTTTAAGAGACTTGGATGCGGTTGGGGCCCGAACTCCATTCAAGTAGTGGCTAGAAAGGTGCCGATCGCTTCGCGGTTGTGGAAGCCCCTTAAGTGCTTATGACCCCTGATCAGTACTGGTGGCACTTCAGCTTTTTGTGAGCGAGCATAATCAAGGGCATCAGTGACTTCTGCTTCATACCGGTCGATGTCTAAGACTGCCTTGGTTTCACTTAACTCTAATCCCACAGACTGCCCGATACCGACGAGTACATCGACTCGACCTATATCTTTTCCTTTGAGCAGGAAGGCTTCGAAGATCAAATCAAGTAGTTCGCCGGTCTCATCTAGTTCAGCTGCACGGGCATGGCATAAGAGCTCGTGAGCCTTACGAGACCAAGGCACTAGGCGTGGCTTTCTGAGGGATAGGTTGAATTCTTCCGCTCGAGGTTCTGCTTGTTCCCAGCGCTGAAGCCAGAAGGGGTGGCCAACGCCGATCAGCTCTGTTGGCGGAGGACGAAGTTCAACTGGGATGCGCTCTACAAGAATTCCGGTTGTTTGTTCGACTGACCTTACATGTAGGTGAGCCAAGAAAGAGAGCGGATCAACTACGTCTATTAGTAAGCACGGAGACTTGTTCGTCATGGGATGGGAAGGTGGCCGAACCTGCTTTCGGCGGCCAGAGTATTGGGTGCTTCCTCCGACCTTGGGGTCCAGCCATATTTCTTTCTTAGATTGCAATTCAAAGGAGTGTCATGTCCTTCAGTGCCAATATCGAGAGACTTAAACCTTCGGCGACAATTGCGGTTAGCACTTTGGCAAGAAGCCTGGTAGATGAGGGCCGCGACATCGTCAATCTCGGAGCGGGTGAGCCTGATTTTGATACACCTTCATTCATAGCGGACGCGGCAATCCACGGTGTCAGGTCAGGCCACACACGCTACACACCGCCTGCGGGCCTCCCCGAACTTCGTCAAGCGATTGCAGGTCACCTCAGCACGCGTGCAGATCGCGAAATCAATTGGCAGGGGGTTGTAGTCAGCGCCGGTGTTAAGCAAGCGTTATTCAACACGTTTTTCTCTCTTTGTGGCCCTGGTGATGAAGTATTGGTTGCTGCCCCATACTGGACGACGTATCCGGACCTGGTCATGCTCGCGCGTGCTGAACCTCTCACAGTTTTCGGAGCCGAAGCCAACAGTTTCAGAGTTGTGCCATCAGACCTGGAACGTGTTGTTTCCGAGAAGACTAAGGGGCTTGTGTTGAATACTCCGTGCAATCCCACCGGCGCCATTTACTCCCTCGCGGAACTCAAGGAACTATCTGCTTGGGCTAAGAGCCACGGAATCTGGATAGTGAGCGATGAGATCTATCGTAATGTGTACTTCGGTGAAGACGGCGGTGCAGCCCCTGGTGTCCTTGATTTGCCCGAGTCGGATGTTGGCAATGTCATTCTGGTCGATGGTGCTTCGAAAAGCTATGCGATGACAGGATGGAGGGTCGGTTTCTCATACTCGAGCGTTGAAGTCGCTCAGAAGTTCACTGCGCTTCAGAGTCAGATCACATCCAATACAGCTACTCCTTCTCAAGTAGCAGCCCTGGAAGCGTTTCGTAATGTGGAAGAGGCTTCTTCTGCGATTGCTGAAATGGGGATCGCTTTTCGGCGTCGGCGTGATCTAGTAATAACCCTGATGGATCAACTTCTCCCTGGTGTCCCTTACATCCGACCTGAGGGGGCTTTTTACCTCTATTTTCGTGTGGATGGACTTTTTGAAGCTGATGAAAATGATGCTACGACCTGGTGTTCGCGCCTCCTGGAAGAGCAGGGTGTGGCACTTGTACCGGGTGCCGCGTTTGGTGATGACCGGTGGGTGAGACTCAGCTTTGCAGCTGCGGACGCTCTAATTAGAGAGGCATTTGAGAGGATCGCAGCGATGGTCAAGACTGGAGCTCCAGTCTAGCGAGTTATCAAGCGGCGTGAAGCTGTCGAAGTAGTCCCTTACAAGATTGGTGCACTAGTTGGTAGACATTTTCGAACCCGCTGGCTCCACCGTAGTAAGGATCGGGAATTTCGTCTTCGTTGCCACCGTCAGGATTGTGGGAGCACAGAAGTGTGATTTGGGTATCGCTGTTGGTTTCTGACCGCAATTCCTCCAACGCCCTGAGGTTCTCACGATCCATAGCGATCATATAATCAAAGCGCTCAAAGTCTTCCTTGTGAACTTGTCGGGCCCGAGAATCCAGGTTGATCCCGTGTTGTTGAGCTACGAGCGAAGCTCTGCCATCGGGCTTTTCTCCGACATGCCATGCTCCTGTCCCCGCAGAATCAATCGAAAAGTGACCGCCTAGTCCCTCCTCTTCTACGAGATCTCTGAAGATTCCTTCAGCCAGTGGGGAACGGCAGATATTTCCAAGGCAGACAAAAAGTACAGAGGTTTTGGGAGTTTCGTTCAAGCTTGTATCCGTAGGGTTACTAGATCAGTGTTTGCGAAAGTGCGGGTCATCATAACCTAGCTTATGGCGCGGCCAACTTGTTGTTGTGCTACACCCTTGGCAAGGAAGCTCGTTACTTTTCTCCCAATCGGGTTTTCTAGTAAGAACCATTCAGTGACCAGACCCTTGGATAGACAGCGAGACCAAAATATTGGGTGTTAATACCTTCACGGACCTAGATCTTTCAGAACAACGTCTTGGTGCGATCGAGGCACTCGGATGGACGGTTCCTACTCCGATTCAAGCAGAAGCAATTCCACCGGGTCTGGCGGGTACGGATGTAGTGGGGATTGCCCAGACAGGAACCGGTAAGACAGGGGCGTTCATGATACCGGCTTTGGAGCGGCTGCGAGCGGGAGCTGGCCTGCAGGTACTTGTTCTGTGTCCAACACGTGAATTAGCACAGCAAGTTGCCGATGATACTGTTTTTCTGGCCACCGGGACGAATATCAGGACTGCCGCAATCTTCGGGGGGGTAGGGTATGGGCCCCAGATCAAGGCTCTGGAGTCAGGATTCGAGGTGATTGTTGCAACCCCCGGACGCTTTATAGACCATGCTCAATCAAAGCGTGTCGATTTGAGCAATGTTAATTATCTC
>PBPC01000037.1 GCA_002724575.1 Gemmatimonadota bacterium
TAGCATAAGGAAAAGCAGTAGAACGGCACGGATGCGGTAGCGTGTCATGTGGATCTCATTCAGAACAGTAAAACGGCCAGCGCTATCCTACTTGCTGTAACCGCATAAATGCAACTTATATGCTAGATCTTGGTAACGGTGCTGTCGTAGCCAGAGTTTTGGCGATTAACGCCAATTCCAGCCTGGGTCCACAGCCTTCACGGCCAAGCCTAGCGCCTCGTGTTCACGGGTCCTTCGATCGGGGGCCATATTCCCGCCGCCACGATGGCTCATCACGATAATGACAAGATCACGTGACGGTATGACATACGTGTACTGATCACCTGCACCGGCTGCGTTATAGGCGTCGGTAGGTAGCGAAGGAACGCGCCTACCTCGGCCCGACTCGTCAGCTGTATTCAGCCAAAACTGGCCACCGTAGATGGGCTCATCCCATCCCGGTGCGGGAGTCTGAACGAAATCCACAAATTCCTCGGGCAGCAAGCGTTCTCCATCCCACATACCTCTCTGGAGATATAGTTGGCCGAGTCGCGCCCAGTGGCGTGCTGTGCCGTAGTTATAGCCGGTGAGAATGAAATTTCCATAGATGTCGGTCTCTGCTACAAAACGGCGTATGCCGATCTTGTCGAAGACCTCTCGCTGCGGCCAAGTGAGGTACTCTTCACCGAGTTCGTTCTCTACAGTACGCCGCACGATGTAGCCCAATGTCCATGGGTCGGAGTTCCTGTATCGGCCCACAGTATTGGGGGGATGCTCGGCGTCCCTGCTGACCGAGAATTGAAAGACATCGATCGGTGCGGAATAACCAAGACCGTGGTCTGGCTCTCCCGGTATGTACGAGGCAGCCATCTGCTCGCGCGTCGACCCACCACCGCTGAACCGTAAACCACTAGACATACGGAGGAGGTCCGCGATCCGGATCTCTGCTCGCGGATCGTCTGGTACATACTGCCATTCCGGCAACGGCGCTGGCTGCCACAGTTCCAGATGACCCATCTGGATTAATCTTCCGATGAACGTGGCTGTCATGCTCTTTCCCATCGACCAACTCTCTAGCTGCATATCAGCGTGTGCCCCTGAGCCGTACTCCTCCTTAATGATTCGGCCACGATGCACGACAATGAACGCAGCCCTCCGGTCCAGATCGTTTGAGAAGAATGTGTTCGCGGCCTGGTCTAGGAGCGCCTCATTGACGTCGGCAGGCAGCGGGCTGTCGGGCAGTTGGTCCCCCATCGGCCACGGCATCGATTCCGCGTTAGGTAGACCGCTCACGACCTCTCTGGGTGTGAAGATCGGCTTGTCTGTCTCTGGGCGTAGAATCACACAACCTTGGTCACCGAAGTGGCGTGCACTCGCGGAGACGCCATCGCGAGTTGCGGTGACAATCCGTCTGCTATCATCGATATAGAAAGCCAGGTTGCCGTCCTCATAATCCTCCACTAATGCGTCTCCCAACAGAACACTGTTATAGAGCGCTTCCTGCCGGTCGCGTTCAGAAACCCAGATTCCGGAGCAGTACCGCTTGGCTGGCCCAGCGAGAGAGAGGCGTGCGACCGCCGGCGAGGATGATTGGGCTACGGCCTGCTCTGGGCCGATGCTCGACAACGCAACGAGCGCGATGAGAACGGTGGCAGCTGCGCCCTTCATGGTGTCCTCCTTTCCGGTGTGAAGGCTGGGACCATCATTCTGCCCCTGCCCTACTGTGGACCGCAACTTAAGAAGCAACACATCCAGTCATGGCGCTTGACCAACGATCTCTGTGAGCCCACATCTGGTACCGTGGATGCACGTCCCTCCATCGCGGACCGATAATGAAAACCAGAAAGTCTCTCGGCACCCTTTTGATAGCCTCTGCATCCCTATTCATAGCCAGCAGCGTAAATGCCCAGGAGGCGGCACCCAACGACTATGCGGACGCCTCGACATGGCTGTGTCGTCCAGGGCAACAGGATGCCTGCGCGGTGGATCTCAGTACCACGGTCGTCGGTGCTGACGGCTCTCTGTCTGTCGAGGGCTGGAGCAGTGATCCCTCTGCACCGATCGATTGCTTCTATATATACCCGACTGTCTCCACTGATCAAAATACAAACAGTGACATGACACCTGATGCGGCTGAACTCCGCGTCATAGAGCAGCAATTCGCACGCTTTGCATCGGTATGCCGACCCTATGCACCAAGCTACCGACAAATCACCCTTGCCGGCTTGATGGCAAGATTCTCGGGAGGGGATGCGAGAGATCTTGCCCAGGGCTTGGCCTACAACGACGTGAAAGACGCCTTTGAGCACTACCTAGAATACGACAACGACGGGCGAGGCTTTGTGCTTATCGGCCACTCTCAGGGTTCTTACATCCTTACACGCTTGATCCGTGACGAGATCGAAGGACATCCGGTCCAGGACCAGATGATTTCAGCATTTCTTCTTGGCTCTACTGTGACTGTCGCGGCAGGACAAGATACTGGTGGATCATTTGAGGACATCCCACTCTGCCGCGCCGCGGGCCAAACGGGCTGCATAATCACATACGTATCATTTCGATCCACCGCACCTCCACCCCAGAACACGTTGTTCGGGCAGGCACTGGATCCAGCACTGAGCGCAGCATGCACGAATCCAGCAGCACTCAGAGGTGGGAACAGTGANACCCATGCCTACTTATCNTCGGGTGGTGCGACAATCGCGGGACANAGNCGNACCAGTCCNTGGGTCTCNTCGGGAGCAGCGATCGAAACGCCGTTNGTCTCCGTTCCTGGACTGTTGAGTGCTGAATGCACCTCAAACGAACACGCGACATACCTCGAGATAACCGTTCATGGCGATCCGTCTGACGATCGCGTGGATGACATCGTTGGCGACATCACTCCCCAGTGGGGACTCCATCTGGTTGACGTCAATCTGGCGATGGGAGATCTCGTTGGGATCGTGCGAGAGCAAACCACTGCTTGGCAGGAAAGACGCTAGAGGCGAGACGAATCTAAATCTGACCTACCAGATACCCGGGATTAGGCGGGCTCGAACTCGGGTGCTGTAGTCGGCGTAACCAGGGAGTTCCCGATAGAGGGTACGATCCTCCAGTATGGTGCGAATTACCAGGCCGATCGAGGCGAGTATGGCTGGGATAAACGCCCAATTTGACATCAGCATTAGTGGTGCCGAAAACAACCACAGTATGATGCCAACGTAAAAAGGGTGGCGCACATAGGCGTAGGGACCTGTCTCAATCACGTGATGTCCGTGATCGGTCTGGATACGCACCGTCTTCTCCAAGAACGGATTCACGATGTGGCACCAGATGAGTAACACCGATCCTGTGATAAACATCATCAGACCTAGCAGCCAAGCCCCATCCGGTGTCATCGATACCCAGCCCGATTCCGTTATCGCTAAGGCATAGAGTGTAATCACCAGGGGCGTCCACAGCACAAACCATACTAGATCCCATGATTTCGTCCCCTTAGCGAAACCCATACGTCGTCCAATAAGCACAGGATTCCAACGTAACAAGCAAAACAGGTTGATAATCACCGCTGCAACGTAGAGCCACACATAGACCCAACCGAGCGACCAGCCCATCCAACTTGTGAGCGCAAAAAGAAGTACCGCCAAGACAAAAGCTACAGCAGTTGTAGTGGCTACTACCTTATGCATGCTGGCTCCCATCCACTGTCACAGGCTCGCTCGTATAGGCTGGACGCGCGACTAAGGTCTCGAGTAATGCCTTCACCAGCCTGATACATATTCCCGAGGTTGGTGCAGCCGCGCATATCCCCGCCATCACACGCTTGCTCATAAAGATCCGCCGCCCGGCTGAAGTCCTGGGAAACGCCGCCACCAACTCGGTACATGCTCCCAAGGCTAGTACAGCCACGCATTACTCCTCCGTTGCATACTTGCTCGTGAAACTCAGCTGCACGGGCAAGGTTTCGCGTCCCACCGGACACGTATCTATTCGCCAAATTGATGCATCCCGGCATTGCTCCGCCGTCGCAAGCTTGTTGGTAGAGGCTTACAGCTCGGTCCATGTCCCGGACAACTCCCTCTCCACGGTGGTACCTCACACCAAGGTTGTTACAGGCCAGCATCTCGCCGCCTTTGCAAGCTTGCTCGTAGAGGCTAACTACACGAGCAAAATCTTGAGGAATGCCCTCACCATCTCGATACCTGTCCCTGTACCTGTTTCCGAGGTCTAGGCAGGCCTCCATCGTACCAACATCACAGGCTTTTTGGAGAGCACGATCCACACTCTTCTGATAGTTGAGCCAAATAGCCACACCAAGACCAAACGCCAACAGAAGTATCTTTTTCATCGGATAAGCCTCGGTAGGCTCGAGCAGTCCTGACCTGTAGCCCCCTCCAACACCCCTAAGGTACGAACTTTTTCAGTAGTGTGAGACTGAAAGCTAGCCGGTTTGTCTTAGCGGTTCGCTCGCTGACGATCGAGTAGATCAAGATCAAGCGTGAACGACAGAGGTACCGAGACTGGCGTGAAGCAAAGCCGGTCGTCGCAAGCTTGGTAGTCGAGAGTGCCACTCACGGTGAGTGCATCCAACTGGGCCAACGCCTCTTCAGTTTCTGGAGTGCCCGCCACGACCGCCTCCTGTAGCAGAGTGAAGGGCCTCTGATACACGGGGACTCGTTCGTCGAGAGGTTCGAAGTGGTAGATCTCTGATTCAGGGAACTCCACAGGCTCGAACCTAACGTGGGGCACTGGATTCAGGTTGAGAGCAATCACCTTATACCCCAAATCCTCCGCACCCGGCGCATAGACATGGATTTTAGGGTTGGGGTCGAGATGAACGGCGATCGAGAATCGGGTACCTACAGTGACGCTGGAGTTACTCGGGTAGGCTGTAAATTTTAGATGCTCAGTCTCTCCCTCGACGGCTGCGATCGGTGACAGCCCAGTGCCAAGCTTCAGCATGACATTCGCTGTGGTGTTGCGTTCCCGGTAAAACTCCTCGAAGAAACGAGACGTCACACGCCCTCTACTATCTACCATGAACGTGCCCGGGTACGGTGTACCGACCGTCATCTCGCTGGCTCCGAATACAGAAACGTACTTCGCGACATCAGCCACAACTGCTGGATCATCCCCGTTCGGGCCCAGCCCTTCAGCCGCTACGGTATTCAGGATACCGAAGTCGGTGATGGCCTCCGAATCGTCGTCAGATAGTAATGGGAATGTGATACCACGACGTTGGCTGAAGTCAGCGAGTACTTCCTCGGAGTCGTAGCTGATCGCCGCCACACCGAGGCCTTGAGCCTCTAGCTCTTCTAGCCGGTCTTGCAACTCCACGAGTTGCGCTTTGCAGTAAGGTCACCAATCAGCCGATCGGTGAAAAAGCAGCATCGCGCCCCTCGGCCCCGAAATAGATTCAAGGGTCCGCATTTCCCCATCTTGGTCAGGCAAACTGAATTCTGGCACCTGTTCACCTACCTGCGGACCTAGGGACGCAACGTCAATCGGGGTTCGAGACTGCATATCGATCGGGGTTCGAGACTGTAGCAAGAACGATCCAACACCAAACAATACGACCGCTAACGCGATTCCCAGGGCGGCTCGTTTAACTTTTTGGCTCATAATGACCGCATCCTATCATCACCCGCTACCCTGCACCAGACAGGATATCTCGACCCAAGAAACGACCCAAAGAGAAATGAGTTCTCCTTTCCACCAGAGTGCCTCTCGGCCTGGTAGGCTGCTAGAACCGGTAGGTGTAGTTGGCCTTGATCGACCCACCCCGCGACAGCGTGATCAGATCTGGGTTATCCAGGATACCAACACCCAGGTTCTGCCAGTTATGGGTATACACGAAGTAGATATCATTCCCTGGTTTCACGATCCAGCGCAGCCTCGCAAAGAGCCCGACAAGTTCACTCACGTCATCGAACTGGACCTGACTCATTGCACTAACCCAGGGCGTCGGGTTCCACTGGCCTTCGACCTCGTAGACGTCCGCAACGAAGTCACCCTGCGGTAGAGTGACCCGATTGTGCTGGATATTCGTCGAGATGCTGACACCGGGGTTGGGCCGGAACGTGACACGTCCTCCAAAATTGAGCCGCTCACCATTCCAAAAGTCACCCAATGAGGCGTTACCGTAGACGGAAACAGGCCTGCGGCCTGTCGTCCGAACACTGAGGCGGTATCCGAGTGTGGTGTATTCCCCGGGCATGACCTTAACCCCTTCGCTCACAAAGAAAGCGCGGTCAAGGTATTCGAACTTCCGCGTGGCGTTGATGTCGAACCCGTCGCCACTCTCCAAGTCCAACCCTAGTAGGCCGAACTCCCATCTGCCCTCGTCAGTGATGCCCGTACTGACCCCTTTTTGGTGCCTGAATTGCGCAGAAAACCGAAGTCTGCGTATCCAGTCGATGTTCGGTCGTGGTGACCAGCCAATCTGCTGGTTGAACGCCCGGAAATCATTACGAGGGATGAAGCCTAGAGCAGGCTGGTAACCGATGCCGAGCTCCCGGTAACCGATAGACCCGGACCAGGTATCGTTCGGAAATGTGAATTTAAGACCGTGGCCAGCGAGATCCTTAAACTCCAGATCCTTTGCCGGATCAGGATTCGAGTTCCAGACAACGGTCGCCTCTACGTCCATGTTGTAACGGCCAGCGAAGTTGCGTGTCCTGAAGAGCAAGTCGGCACCCGCAGTGTACGCATTGAGAGGGGATTCCCCGAGAGCATCGGGTGATTGAGCACGCCGAGTATAGACGGCTCCGATCGTCGATTGTTCGAAGATCTGTCTCTTGATACGTCCGACCGTGAACTGTTCGGAAGGGATGAATCTGTCCGTCCCTGTACCGTCCAGGTACGTATGGTCGCTTGTCCCTAGCTGATAGAAGCCAACCTCGTACTCACCAACCTGACCAGTGACACGTCCACCGTAGTTGATCGGAATCTGCTGACCACTCCTCAGTCCGATATTGCGTGAGTAGAAGGGCGAAGGACCACTTCTGGGAGCGAACGAGAAGACGTTAGAGCCTTCGAGGAAGAAATTCCTGCGTTCGGGGAAGCGGATCGGGAAACGTGTGAGGTTCACACGACGTTGATCACTCTCCACCTCAGCGAAGTCCGTGTTCACGGACAACGAAGCACGTAGACTCGATGTCACGCTGTAATTGACGTCCAAGCTGAGATCACGCGGTACTGTGGTCGGCTCTGCGTTCGCGGGAATGCTACGCCAGCCTACGATCGTCGACGGTACCGCCTCGAGGCCCAGGCCCTGCGACAAATTCTGGAGACCCGTCATGCGCCCGGCGTAGATCGGTCTGCGTAGCCCCTCGGTCCGCCGCCAGCCCCGCCACAGGATCTCTTCGTTACGGCGGCGGATCGTGCGTTGGAAATTGATGCCCCAGGTATCGTTATCGGGATCGAAGTTTAGGGTACGAAACGGGATCCGGATCTCTGCGGACCAGCCATCGGGACGCATCGCGGTACGTGCCTCCCAGATCCCGTCCCACGCCTTGTTCGTACCGCCACCACCGGACCCTCCACCGAAACGTCCACCACCACCACCACCACTGGAGCGTAAGATGCCGTCACCCATGAGGCCGGCTGCGTTGATCTCGAAGAAG
>PBPC01000052.1 GCA_002724575.1 Gemmatimonadota bacterium
CCTAGTATCCTAGTAGTCGTTGTCAAAGGCGATTAGTTAAATACTACTGGAGCCTGTGCTCTTTGACCTGAGCTTAGTGGAGGAATTATGCCGACCGTTGAGGATGCTAAAACGCAGATGGAGGCGGCACTCGAAGCACTTCGGCGCGAATTCGCGACCGTTCGAACGGGAAAAGCTACTCCCGCGCTCTTGGACACGGTCCGTGTCGAGGCCTATGGATCGCAGATGCCCTTGGACCAGCTAGCCACAATTAGTACTCCGGAGTCTAGCTTGTTGGTCGTGCAGCCATTTGATAAGACCCTCTTACCTGATGTAGAGCGTGCCATCATGACCGCAGATCTAGGTCTGAATCCAGCTAATGATGGGAACATTATCCGTATTCCGATTCCTCCCTTGAATGAGGAGCGTCGACAGGAATATGTAAAGCTTTTACATAGAATGACTGAGGAAGGAAGAATTTCGATTCGCCACGCGCGTCGGACAGTAAGAGATGAACTCCATCAGCTTGTCCGAGATCATGAACTCAGTGAGGACGAGAGCCGCCGCCAAGGGGATCAGCTTGAGAAATTGACCAAGGACTACGTAGAGAAGGTGGACGAACTTCTTAAAAGTAAGGAAGCAGAGGTGATGGCCATCTAGCGGCCTCAGCCTGAAAGCTCATGGCCTCCGAGAGCCTAGATAAGATTCGTCTGACCAGTGCCGTGCCGAATCATGTTGCGATCATTATGGATGGCAATGGTCGATGGGCAAAACAGAAAGGGTTACCTCGCCAGGTCGGACATCGGGAAGGCATGAAGTCTGTCCGTGAGACGATTGAAGGGGCGATTGAGGCGGGAATTAAGATTTTGACTCTCTTTGCATTCTCAACTGAAAACTGGAATCGTCCGCGTAAAGAAGTTGCCTCCTTAATATCGCTCCTGCGGCACTACTCTCGAAAAGAACGTGACAGCCTCAAACGCCAGGGTGTCGAAGTCCATGTTCTTGGGGAAATCGAACGTTTTGACGACAGTACTCAAGAAGCAGTGGATTTGATCGTTAAAGGCACTAAAGGCGGGCGAACTTTAAGGTTGAATCTCATGATCTCTTATGGTGGTAGAGAGGAGATTCTTCGTTCTGTAAAGGTTTTGGCGGAGCGAGTAGATCAAGGCGGGCTCGCAGTGGATGACATAGATGAGGAGGCGCTCCGCCAGACACTTCTAACAGGGAACATGCCAGATCCAGATCTCTTGATCAGGACCTCTGGTGAGTACCGGATTAGCAACTTCATGCTATGGCAGATTGCTTATGCAGAGTTGCACATCACTCCTGTATTATGGCCTGATTTTACCCGAGACCATCTCTTTGAGGCTGTACTAGATTACCAGCGTAGGGACAGGCGGTTCGGGCTTATCGAGACTTCATAATGCCCATGACTAATCTTTCACGGAGATGGTTGGTCGCGATCATCTACATACCTATCATATTGGTGCTCCTTTACTCTGGTAATTGGATTCTAGGGGTTCCTTTATCTGCATTAGCTGCGATGGGCACGCAGGAAGTCTATCGCCTAGCAGCGCACACGGGGGTGGATCCTTTCCGGTTCACGGGAGCAACTGGAGCTGCAGCTCTGGTTTTAGCGGGTACCTGGCAGGGAACGTTTGTAGCCTTTGCTCCTTGGGCACTCATCATTGTCGGAACTGTTATGCTTATTTCACTTATACTAGCAGTCTCGAATCGAGGAGCTAATGGTGGTCCCTTGGGGGCTATGTCTGTGACGATGGCCGGCTGTCTTTACTGTGGTTTTTCGCTTTCGTTTGTGCCTCTCACTCTCATGTTTCCCGCTGCTGAGGGTTGGGGGGAAACCACGGGAGCGCCTTGGCTTGGTGTCGCAGTGATTGCTCTTCCTCTAGCGATCACATGGATCGGGGATGCGGTCGCTTTCTTTGCGGGTAGCAAGTGGGGGGAACACAAGCTTGCGCCTTCAATCAGTCCTAAAAAAACCTGGCTTGGATCATGGTCGGGACTTGGAGCTGCCATAGCTTTAGGCATTCTATGGTACTTTGTGACATCGCCATATTTGGTTGGTATGCCCATCGACAGTTTCTTGATGGCTGGATTGGTTGGTGCCGTGCTGGGAATGAGCGCTCAGGTTGGTGATCTTGTAATCTCGGTTTTCAAACGAGAGGCAGGCGTAAAGGATACTGGGACAATTTTTCCTGGACATGGCGGGATCTTAGACCGTATCGACTCCATAGCATTTACAGTTCCTATCTCATATGCGGTTATAGCCTTGCTCGCGAAGATTCAATGATTCGTATAGCAGTTCTGGGTTCTACGGGTTCGATCGGCCGTAGTGCACTTGAGGTTATCCAGCGTCATCCTGGCCAATTCAAGGTGACTTGCTTGGTCGCCGAAAAGAGTAGTGATGCTCTAGCAGCCCAAGTGGCCTTGTTTAATCCACGTCTAGCAGTCTTGGCGGACAAGACAGTTCCACTACCAGATGGGGATGGAATAACCCGCTGGGCTAGTGGATGGGAGGCCGTATTAGAAGCATCAGCAGATCCGGAGACCGACGTGGTCCTCAATGCTCTTGTTGGTGCCGCAGGCCTTCAACCCACTCTCACTGCATTAGAGGCCGGTCATCGTCTGGCATTAGCCAACAAGGAATCGCTCGTTGCTGGCGGCCATCTTGTTTTGTCCGCAGCGGAGCAAGGGTCCGGTGAGATCGTACCGATAGATTCTGAGCACAGTGCAATCCTACAGTGCCTTCAGGGTTATAGTCCATCAGATGTTCAGCGTCTGGTGCTTACCGCGTCAGGTGGCCCGTTCCGGGGACGAGAACAAGAAACACTGTGGGATGTAACTCCAGAGGATGCTCTGAAGCACCCCACTTGGAGCATGGGTGCCAAGATCACGATCGATTCAGCGACACTCGCAAACAAAGCGCTCGAGATTATTGAGGCACATTTCCTTTATGGGATTGCATATAAGAGGCTTGATGCGATTGTTCACCCGCAATCAGTGATCCACTCACTAGTTGAGTTTGTGGATGGATCCGTACTCGCTCAGCTTGGTTTCCCGACCATGGAACTACCTATCCTGTACGCACTCACGTATCCCAATAGAATTGAGGATATAGCCCTGCAAACCTATGATCCCGTTCGTTCATCTCCGCTAACATTCGAACCGATTGACGATGCGGCATTTCCACTGTTTAAGGTTGGCGTAAACGCAGGCCGGACAGGAGAATGTGCGCCAGCAGTATATAATGCAGCGAATGAGATTGCGGTTCAGGCCTTTCTCGAAGGTACCATCCGCTTCCCAGAGATGGCCGATTTGGTTTCGGGAACGATAGACCGAATTGGGAATAGTGCAGTGACCGGAGTAGAGGATGTTCTGGAGATTGATCGGTCCGCCAGGTCCCTCGCTACTGAGGTCGCTCATAGCCTTAGTAAGACCAGGGTCGGAGTAAGTCGATGAGCACTGCTCTAGCAACTCTAGTCGTCCTTGGCGTGTTGATCTTCATACATGAGCTAGGACATTTCCTTGCGGGTAGAGCTGTGGATGCAGAGATCCAGCGTTTCTCCATCGGATTCGGCCCAAAAATGTTCGGTTTTAAGTATGGAGAGACGGAATATGTCTTCAGTTGGATTCCTCTTGGGGGCTACGTCAAGTTCGGCGGTATGGGAGAGGACGAGATGCTCGAAAAGCTCGAAGGTGGTGGGGATGATAGTCCTCGCACTCCTGGGGCTCGGGACTTCGATGCGAAGCCCATTTGGGCGCGTGCACTCATACTTTCTGCTGGTGTGATCTTCAACATGCTTTTCGCGTTTGGTGCCTACACCTATGTCATCGCGGAATGGGGTGTTCCCGAGTTAAGTACGACTCGGGTAGGTACCGTGTATGATGAGATCCTTCCCCCAGGGACCGAGAGTCTCATAGGGATCTCTACAGGCAGTCGCTTCGTTCGGATTGGAGACACAGAGGTTGGTAGTTGGGGTGATGTCGAGCGGGGTCTCTTTGAGGCTCCTCCGGGTCCTATCCAGCTTGATTTTGCAGAACCTGATCAATCAGTAGAGATACGGATTCCAGTCACTGAGGCTGAACGTCGCGCTTTGGTCCGATCCGTGGAGGGCTGGGTGGAAGCAGGAGTTGGCTCAGTAGTGCCCGGCTCACCGGCCGATGAGGGCGGGCTAGAGCCTGGGGACCGAGTTACTGCTGTTGCAGGCATTAACGTCGAAGGGTGGTTTGAATTCACTAACGAAATCAGAAGTCGGCCAGGAGAGAGAGTCGAAGTCACGATTGTCCGTGAGGGGCGTGAACTCATTCGTGCTATCACGATTGACGCAGAGGAAGAGCAGGGTGCTCAGGTGGGGAGGATGGGTGTCTACCAGCCGGTTGGGGCGCTGAGTTATGCACCGGTGCCACTGACTGAAGCCATGGTCTACGGGTACCGCGAAACCGTCGCAGTAACAGGTATGATCCTAGGTTTTCTGAGAGATCTTGTGACGGGAGGTATTTCACCGCGTTCGCTCGGGAGTATCGTTACGATCGGTGAAGCGTCAGGACAAGCTGCGGCCGCTGGAGTAGACTCGTTCCTCCGTTTCATGGCGCTGTTCAGTGTGAACTTAGCGATCCTAAATCTCCTACCGATTCCGGTCCTAGACGGAGGTCATTTGGCCTTTCTACTCATCGAAGGGGTTCGAGGGAAAGCACTCAGCTTCGAGACAAAAATGCGCTGGAACCAAGTTGGCTTCCTGATCATCATGGGGATTATGGTGCTCGCGCTTTCAAATGATTTTGCGCGGCTACTTGGCTTCTGAGACTGAGGAAGCTCGCTTGCCATCACAGGGATCGTCTATCTGAGAGTCGGGTGGTGTTGGGAGTCTGCTAGAGAAAGCTAAGCTGCCTTGTACCCGATCGGACTCGTAGGTCTTCCACATCTAGAAGCGCTGTGGACTGATCCTGTAGAGCAACCTCTAGATGGCCTTTCCAGCCAGCCTTCTCCAGCGCGTCCCCAACAACACTCCTGGCAAGATCTGGACGGTTACATTCGCTCGACAAGTGAGCGAGCACGATACCGGCCAGTCGGGGATGCATTAGTTCGGTAGCGAGACGGGCGGCTGCTTGATTGGAGAGATGGCCGTGGCTTGAAGCGATACGCTCTCTTACCGATGCGGGATAAGGACCATTGTGTAACATTAGTTCGTCATGGTTTGCTTCCAAGATCAGGAAGTCGCATGCTGACAGCTTCTGCCGGAGTTGAGTCGTCGGCCGACCTAGATCTGTAGCGATTCCAAGACGTGATCCGCTTGATTCATCAGTCAATGCTAGTCCTACCGGGTCCGCCGCGTCATGTATTGTCACGAATGGCTCAACATAGATATCGCCTACAGTAAAGGTCTCTGCGGGATCATATTTGACCACTGTTTCTTTACCACGTAACAATTGAAAGCAGACGCTGTGAGTAGACGAAGTCATGTAAATTGGCGAGCCATGGCGTCGAGCGAAGACTCCGATACCCTTCGTGTGATCCCCATGGTCGTGGGTCACGATGATACCATCAATCGAGTCTGGCTCTACATCTACTGACAACAGACGTCGAGCTAGATCACGAGCACTAAACCCGGCATCAACGAGTAGGCGGGTGTTCCCACACCAGACCAAAGTGGCGTTCCCTCTACTCCCGCTCCCAAGCACAGCTACCTTCATGTGCTAGTCTGATGTCCTACTCGGTTAGCATAAGGATTCACCATAGAGATCAGTTACTCGGCTAGCCGCTCCGCTGTCCTTTTCCAGGCTTTCTCTAGGACCTTAACTACTCCTGGAGTTAGCTCGATTTTCCTTCGTGCCATGACCTGTTTTGCGGTTGCTAAGAATTCAGGTAAGCGATGCCGTGCCAGATGATCTCCAGAGCCCCAACTGAAGGCGGGTACCTTGGAAGAGGGCATTGTATTACCGAAAAGATTACTTCCAGCTCCAACCACGGTCCCGGTATTCAAGGTCATTCCGATACCGGTTTTGACATGATCACCTAAGAAACAACCCACCTTTATTTGTCCTGTATCGATGTAACCCTCGGGTGTCCAAACCCTAACGGGACCGTAGTTGTTCTTGAGATCGGAATTAGTAGTGTATGCACCCAAGTTGACCCAGCGGCCAACGAGTGAGTGGCCTATGTACCCGCTATGAGATTTACTAGAAAAACCAAGAAATACACTGTCGCTGACTTCACCATGTAGGTGGCACACGGGGCCGATGGATGAAGTCCCAACTCTGCCTCCATAAATGACACTTTCAGGGCCGATAAAAAGTGGGCCAGTAAGCCGGGCGGGTCCTTCGACTCGGGTATTTTCAGCCAAACGGATAGGGCCGTGTCTAGTATCAAATACTACACCTGGCTCCACCTTAGCTCCCGAACCCAGGGACACGGGCCCATCCCCGATGAGAACTGATCCATCAGGCACAGAGTGTTGGGGCCACAAAGTCTCTATATCTGTCTGGATTCGAGCAGGGTTCTGGGCTAATAGAGTCCAGGGGTACTCAATAATTTCCCCTTGGAGTTCGAGCACTTTCGAATAGCCTGGATTAATCGAAGGGTCTCTCAGTGCAAGTTCGGATGGAGGTTCTGTTCCTGGTGGCAGGACCCATCCCGCGGGTATTCCGTTTACCGTGATCCAGGCTGGCTCATCTGGTAACTCTATATCTTGGAACTCTGGCGCTACCCGGCTTGATATAATGATTTGTCTAGTGCCCTCAGATATTTCATCTAAGGAAATAGTGGGGGCACTATCTGGCTCATCGAATCCAACCAATGCATGACGTGACAAATGTCCCTGACATTTCATTCCGAAGATGTGCTCAGCTCGCTCACGAAGAGTCAGGCAACCGAATAAGAGTTCCCCGGCGGGCCGGGTAAGTGAGAAGGGCGCCCATCGACGGGCACGTCTGTCTTCAAAGAGGTAAAGATTGGTCTGAGTCATGGCATCACTCTTCAAGCTTCTTGAGCAGAGTCTTGAGGTCAGAAGCCCGGTTCCGTGGCATAACCAATGTGGCTTCATCCGTTTGAACAACAACAAGATCATCGACTCCGAAGAGAACGACCTGCCCGTCTTCTGAGAAGACGATATTGTTTGACCCCTCTCTCACCAGGCTATTACCAACCACCACGTTGTGATCCTCATCTGGGACCCTATTGCGAGCCAAGGACTCCCAGCTTCCCATATCATCCCAAGAGAACGTTGCCTGAACGACCCCGACATGTGCGGATCGTTCGAGGACCATCGTATCTACTGGGCCTTCCGGCACTGCATCAAAGAAGGCTTCTGGGCTCTCCTCTAGAAGTGGTAGGCAGTCACCGACCTCTGGGGCATTGACTCTTACTTCATTGAGGAATGTCGAGGCTTTCCATACGAACATTCCAGTGTTCCACAAATAACCTTCCTGCAGGTACCGTTCCGCATTAGGCGCGTTTGGCTTTTCATGGAATGCTGAAACTGTAAACGCGTCTAGCTCACTCTCTAAGTTGATGGCTTCTCCGGGTTGTATGTGACCATATCCGGTTTCAATCCGGTCCGGCTGAACTCCTATGCAGACCAGGATTTCCTTAGCTCGGGCAAGCTCTGCCGCGGCAGCGATTGTCTGCTGAAAATCGTCAAGCGGCTCTATCAAATGATCCGAGTGGAGTGAGATCATTACGCCATCAGGGCACTCTCTATTTATTGACCAAGCTGCCCACACAAGAGCAGGGCATGTACCCCTAGCTCGCGGCTCTATCAAATAGACGTCGTCTTCCAAATCTCTAGGGAGCGATTGAAAGGCTTCAGTCAATCGGGCATTGGCTAATACTCGGACTTTGTTTGTTGGTACAATTTCTTTACCACGCTGAACGGTATCCGTGATTAAGGGAGACTCGGTTGCGAGCGCCAAGAGTTGTTTGGGGCGCTTTGGAGTGCTTGCTGGCCAAAAGCGAGAACCAATCCCCCCGGCAAGGATGACAACGAATGAGTCGTCATCGGAACGCTTTGAGGATACCTTGGATTCAGGCAATTTATTTCTATCAGTTTGGGGGTCAGGTAAGATAGTGGTCGGAGACTTTCTTTGCTGTTACTCCGATGAGTAGTACACGATGTCATCCGGACCAGGGGGCCTTTCATAGATCACTGGCATATGTTTACCAGATGGATGAGCTGAGAGGTCTAGTACTATTTGCCACCGTCTCGGTGCCTCTGACTTCTTGGTTTTTAGCGGGTGCAATGCGGCTCGTAAGGACGAGTTGAAAACCTGCCTGCCGTAGGGGGTAAAGTCAAGTAATTAAAGGGATTTGCGGGGTTGACACCACTGTTGGATTTCTGGCAACTTGCCGCAGCTTTTTTACCCGAGCTAAGGACCAATAACGTGCTACAGCAGCATCAGTTCCTTCGTGCGATAAAGTTTGTGCAAGCTTCTGTAGTGACAATTGTCCTGGTTCTGCTACTCCTTACTACGACTGCTTGCAATGATGATCCTTTTGAGATCAGGTGGGATCTTCAGGCAGATACCGTACTGCTCTATTCTCTTGCCCGTCCAGAGATGAATATGGACTCAGGTTTCAATTTCAGACCAGGAACGCTTGGTCCGGTCCGTATTGAGGCAGCAACGGCTACGGGTACCTGGGATATTGCTTTGGATACACGTGGCGGTGAGCTAGTCCTTTTGCCGCCTAGTGCACTTGGTGTGTCCTCAGCAGCTCGGTTGGCCGCTATACCGGGTAAGCGTCGTGAAGAGGTGGTTGAGGCCCCGGCGGACACCACCCTTTACTCTGCGGATCAGCCTGTATCTGTGCGATCTGGAACTGTGTATGTGATTCGCACGGATCGGGCCCCGGGTGCATTCGGAAGTCGCTGTTTCTACTATGCCAGATTTGAGCCCACAGTGATAGACGTAGAAAACGGGAGTTTGACTTTCGTTTATGACGCGAGCCCAGTCTGTAACAGCCGTCGCCTGATACCGAGGGACTGATGCTTGATATCCGACGTATCCGCCTAGCGCCGGAAGCTGTAAGAAATGCATTAATGAAGAGGGACCCTGAGCTGGCTCCGATTCTTGAACATGTACTTTTGTTGGATAAGGAGCGTCGCGAAGCGTTGATGGTTGTAAATGGACTCAAGGCTGAGCGAAATACAGCATCGAAAAAAGTTGGCGAACTAAAGCGAAAGGGTGAGGATGCCGAAGAACTAGTTACAGCAATGAGGGTCACGGGTGACCGGATCTCTAAGATCGATGACAAAATCCGGACCATCGACCAAGAACTTCAAGATCTTTTGCTCGCAATCCCCAATACACCACTCGACGAAGTGCCTGAGGGTCATGAAGACGAGAATAGGACAGAAAAGATGTGGGGTGATGCTCCCACGTTCGA
>PBPC01000053.1 GCA_002724575.1 Gemmatimonadota bacterium
CTTATGTCCGTTGTGAGTCCGGTCGCTGAGGATTTGTTGCTCGTTTACCCGCCACTACTTCCGGCGTTTTTCCACCGAGAACTTCTAGAACGTGGTTACCAATTGATTGAAGTGCCACATGAAGAGTATGAACCCTCAATGGGATGTAACGTCCTCACCATTGCCCCAGGTGTTGTTTTGGCCGTTGAAGGGAATAGCGAGACGAGGCGGCGTTTAGAGGCAGCGGGTGTTGAGGTGCATACCTATTTCGGAACCGAGATTAGCAGGAAGGGATTTGGAGGCCCGACGTGTTTGACCCGGACGCTAGAGAGGGAGTCCGATTGAGCTAAGCTTAGCTAGGGGCGGATATCGGCGTCATCGTTTCTTCGGCCCGACAACCAAGACTGATCCTCTGCGAATATCATCACGGAGGTCGATACCTGGTCCGCGGTCCGGGCTCACAAGGTCTGCCGCAAGGGGTAGGGAGTAGGGTTCGCCCTGACTCACATCAACCCCGTAACCAAGGTCTGCTAACGACTGAATCGTAATACGGCTTAGTGGATTCTGGACTCCGTTGTTAAGAAAGGGACTCATGAGCTCGGGTCCGAACACGGCCTCTCTCCAGTGTGAATCCTGTGAACCTGGGCCAGCCTCATTCTCCACTGGCACCTTTTGTCCACCTGTATAGCTCACTCCTCCTGCATCATCGAAGGCAGTGATCGCGAGTGGCCCTATGAAGTGTGTATCTGCGGATGGGGTCACAGCAGATGGGTTTATCAGCAGCTCTCTATTATCCCAAATTGTTCCAATACCCAGCACATGACCCATTTCATGGAGCACAACCGGTATGAGAAGTCCCTGGTCGGTTATACGATCGAAATCGTAAATATCGAATTCCATCATGCCGACAATAGGATGGTCCGAAAGGCCTCGTATGTAGCACGGCCCGGCTCGACCCAATATAGGCTGTGGGCCATCGATGTCTCTGATACTGACATAGATCCTCACGTCATCGACAACATCACTGATCATAGGTTGCCCAGAAACACATTCGTTTGCTGATGCAGGATTGCCTGAAAAATCAAAGTCGTAAATATCGTCTTTTAAGATGCTCTCCCATTGTTCAGCTGAGGTCCGGAAAGCATCGTCCTGTTCCGTGGTCCCCCCGCTTAGGAAGACAAGCTCAATATTGAAGGGCTCGGGATCACCTCCAACTCTTGCCTCGAGTGTCACACCTGAGAACTGATCCCACGCGAAGAGTAGGATATGGTAGATCCCTGGCTCGGCGTCATTAAAGGTGCATGATTCGGTGGAAATCGGGCTTCCCGACTGGCATTTGTAATCATCTCGGTGCGCTGGTCGTTGGCCTTGGTGGACGTAGAGATCAAGGTCACCCGAGCCACCAGACGTCGAAATCAAGAGATTGCTTGATGAGGGTAGTTCAAGATTAAAGAGGAGTTCCATGCTGTCGGGAAGTGAAAGGCCTCTGACAGGAGTTCCCGCGACTAATTCGGTTGCAGCTAGAATCGGGGCATTTCGTCCTGCAGAGTTGTTAGCCTCATCGTGTTCATCGATATCGTTGTTAGGATCGATGACCACCTGAAATATATGTGGGCCAGAGGCGAGCCTGCCAACGTCGAAACTGACTTGGGTCTCTGCGCTGTCCGCAAGCTCGGAAACGGTTGTATTTCCGGCCTGCACGTTGTCGAGCAGAAGCTGGACATCAAAGGCTCCGCCAGTGGTAAAATCACCTGAATTCGTGATGGTCGCGGTAACGGTGAGGTCCTGAAAGGCAGTCGCGTTTGCAGGGCTGACGGTCATACTACTGACAGTGAGATCGGCCCTCGCCACATAGAGTTCCGCCGTAGCTGTGAACTCGAGGTCAGGGAACCCAGCCGTGCTCGCAGTGAGTGTATTGGCACCAACAACACCCATGGTCCAGACGCCTTCGGTTGTGCCTGTCTCTCCCGTTACGCTATCTGCAGGACTAATCGATCCACCACCATCGGTCACAGAAAAAGTGACTGGAATACCTGCGATACCATTTCCAAATTCGTCTTTCACTGCAGCTACGACAGGTTCAGGTAGGGCCCGATTATTTTTCCCAATCTGCTGATCTCCAGACTCCTTGCTGAATGCAGTCGCTGGTCCGGGTGTCGCCGTCGCAGAGAAATTAGCTGTCGCGCTCTCGCTTCCTTCGATTAGCGCGGTCACGTTTTGGGTGCCAGATGTTGTCCCTAAGGTCCAACTCGTTGATGCCTCTCCGTCACCATCACTTGTTGCACTTGTTTCGCTTAGTGATCCACCCCCTTGGTGGACTGAGAAAGTGATACCTACTGCTGATACCGCAGTACCCCCTTGGTCTTCAGCACGAACAACCAGCGGTTCGACAAGTAGTTGGCCAACCGTATCGGTCTGGGTGTTTCCCGATAGGATCGATAAGCTGGTGGGGACTTGTTGCACTGTCGCTGATGCGGTTGCAGATAGGCCTCCGGCGGTCGCCGTTAGTGTCGCTTGACCGTTGCCGATTGCTGTGACCAGTCCGTTGGAACTCACAGTTGCCACAGTCGGGGCATCACTAGACCAAGCTACCTGCCCGCTGACAGGTTCATTCTTGCTATTGCGCACTGTCGCCGTCAGCTGAGTCGTTTCTCCCAGGAAGGTTAAGGCGACAGACGTTCTGGAGATTGATACTGAGTTACCACCGGCATCTGGCCCCGTGCCATCTGAACCGCAGTTAGTGAGACCTATAACGAGCGTAATGAGCAAGAAGTATTTCGCTGTTTGCTGATTCATTAGGGATCTATGCTCGGGTAGTCACGACACGGGTTTGGGTAAACTGTTTGTGTCCATCCGCTGATTTGTGGAAGCCAAACCCACTTTGTCTAGCACCAACCCAAGGAGTACCGACTGCACCACCAGGTGCTGAATTGATACCAATCATTCCTGCTGTGAGACGGCGCGCTACTTCTGCGGTTTCTTCTGAGTCTCCACCAAAGACGACCGCACCCAGACCAAAGTGGGTGTCATTCGCTTTCGTTACAGCTTCGTCTACGGAAGATACGCGTGTGACACAGGCCACTGGTCCGAATGTCTCTGCGTTGGCGATATCCATTTCGTCAGTGACATTTCCCAGTACGGTTGGAACGACGAAATTGTCATAGTGCCCATCACCTCCGGCCAGGACTATAGCGCCACCTGCAATCGCTGACTCTACCTGCCCGAGCACGTGGTCGCGTTGCTGACCATTCACCATTGGGCCCATATCCACATCCCCCATCCCACTACCGACGGTCATCGCAGAAGCGATCTCGGTGACCGCTTGCTCAAACTCTTGTGCAACAGAATCCATCACAAAGATTCGTTCTGTTGAGATGCACACCTGCCCAGCATTCCGGAAAGAGTTTGACGCCGCAAATTTAGCTGCTCTCGCAATGTCGGCGTCTCCGAGAACGATCATAGGGTCTTTGCCGCCTAGCTCCAGTACGACCCTCTTCAACGTTCCACTTGCTTCGCGCATGATATGCTTACCAGCCTCTCGTGAGCCCGTGAATGCGATCATATCGACATCGGATTGAACGATTGCCTTGCCTTGGTCATCGGCACCATGGACAACAATCAGTACGTCATTAGGTAAAACCTCATTGAGTACAGCTGCATACGCTTGACCACAGAGTGGCGTTTCCTCGGACGGCTTGAATACCACTGTGTTACCAGCCGCCAGGGAAGGAAGGATCATCCAGGCTGGCATCGACATCGGGAAATTCCACGGTGTGATCGCACCGACCACCCCGAGTGGGTCATGATAGACGGTTGACCTGAGGCGTCCATCTTCGACGACCTCCGGTTTCAGTGCCTCAATAATCTCAGTTAACTCTTCTTCGATCCCCCATCCGAGTGATTTGGCTTCACCAATTGCTTCCTTGAGAGGCTTACCCATTTCTTTCGTCATAAGTTCACCATGCTCGTGAACTCGATCGACGAAGATTTCTGCTGTAGCCTTGATTAGTTCCGCTCGACCCTCGAGGCCAAGGTCACCCCAGGCAGGTTGAGCGGCCTTGGCTCTTGCGACGATATTAGGGACCTCCACTGCAGGAGTGATTTCCACTTCACCGAGGATCTCTCCCGTGGCAGGGTTGTAGGACTTCAAGGTTTCCATTTAGCGCCTGTGGCGTTCGGTGGTAGCTAGGAACAAGCTGGCTTACTGGCGAACATGTCCGCCAGTAACGACCAGCGGCAAGGGAGTAGAGCCATGAAAATCTTACACCGGGTGCTCCATCCTGTTCTCATCTGTGTTGTATTGGCTGCCTGTTCCGCGGGTGATAGCCCGACAGATCCCGGCGAAGGCGGAACCCCGTCCGGCACCAGAACTATCAAGGCCAACCCATCATTTGCTGATGACATTACTGAAATATTTACGCGACGGGGTTGTGCAGATAGCAACTGTCACGGCAACGGTGCGGGTGGCTTGACGATAAGCACGTCTGCAGCCGCAAATCACGCTCGCCTTGTTAACGTGACTTCACCAATGTCAGGCGAGGTCTATGTTATCCCCAATGATGCTCAGAACAGCTATCTCGTGAAGAAGTTAGAAAACCGCCAAGGAAGCGGTAACGGCACGAGAATGCCCGTAAGCGGTAGTGCTCTCGATAATGTCGACCTGACAAATATCAAGAACTGGATTAATACGGGTGCGCCGAATAACTGACGTTCTAGAGAGACTGGATACTTGGATTAGCTTGAGCTTTCAGTTATCAACCCGGACAGTCCATGTGATAAGCCTCACGCTTGTCGGGATATTTTTCGGGACTACTGTTTTGTCGGGCCAACAAGCCTATCAAGTTGCTCTCGAATCTGATCGACTTGTGCGTTTTACTTCGAGCACTGCGATAGATGAGTTTGAGGGCACTACGGAACGGTTAGACGGATTGGTTTTACTCAATACCGATGAACTAACGGATCGCACGGGCGGGGCTGAATCTGAAATATACTTCGAGGTGGATTTAGCGGGTCTGGATACAGGAATCGGGATGCGTGATCGCCAGATGCGGAATAGCTACCTCGAAGTTGACCGATACCCTTACGCGGCATTCGGAGGCACGATCGAACAGGTGGTCTCTCTTCCGGGGGAGATGTTTCAGGTGACGACCCAGGGCATACTGGGGATCCATGGTGTAGAACAAGAGCGGGCATTGACCTGCAATTTGGCTACGGTAAATGAGGGGTATCGGGTCAACTGCGTGTTCCCAGTATTTTTATCGGATCATGACATTGAAATTCCTAAACTCATGTTCCTGAAATTGAATAATGAAATCCGTATGGAACTCAATTTTATTTTGGAACCTGTAGAGCTTGATAGTGAGAACTGAGTGCGCCCGCAGGACGATCAGTATTGCCATGATTTACGTCGCCTCTCTCCCAATGCTCGGTTCAGCGCAACAACGGCCGGATCGTTTTGAGAGACGTGAGCAACCAGTAATCGTGCCTCCCACGGTCTTTCACTCACAACAAAGCGCGAATCTTCCCACGGCACAGACGCTCTCCAAGGGCGCATGGCTTTTTGAGATATCTCACAGATTTTTTCCTCCGGTAGCAGACGGATTCCAGGCCCTGTGGGGCCTGGATGGTCCAGTAGCGAACCGTCTTGGACTCGCCTATGCGGTTTCTGATCGTGCCATGGTTGGTGTCGTACGCACCAATATTGACGACAACCTCGAATTAAACGCTAAGGCTCGCCTCTTAGACGGGGGCACTGAATCCATCCCAGTGATGATCGGTGTAAAGGGAGGTTTTGCTTGGAATATGTCGGATCCCGGTGAGAGTGGGGCGGGCGACAATGAATCCCAGGCCTATGCCCAAGTAATACTCAATGCTCTAATCGGAGATCGCTTAGGGGTTGGTCTTGTGCCGACAGTGCTAAGAAACCCTCGCATTCAGGATGCCGAGCCAGAGACCACTTTTGCTTTAGGGGTCCACGGGCAGGCGTACATCTCAGAGCAGGTGAGTCTGCTGGGAGAGTGGATTATCAGTAGGCGCCAGCCCGACCTAGAGCACGATAGTGGAACCCTCGGGATCGAACTCGAGACCGGTGGTCACTTCTTTAAGATCGTACTCACGAATCAGTATAGGATGAATCCGACTCAGGTTCTTGGCGGCACACCTTATCAGTTCAAGCCGAGGTATTGGAGGCTGGGCTTCAACGTTACGAGGTTGCTCACCTTTTGATTGGTCCTAGTGTCCAGTTATTCGGTTTCTTCAAAGCTATCCCAAGTAGTCGACGAGCAGGACGTAGAGGACGCCAGCGATCGTTGCGATCGCCAAGAGCTTCAAGAGTTTCTTGATTACCGCAAAAAGAAAGACTGCCACGATCAGTAATAAGGGGATTAGTAAGATTGGGTTCTCGACTAGGAACTCGATAATTCCGATCATTATAGGCTCATGAGATCTTTTGGGAGCAAGATCCTAACGAACGAACTTTCTAATTCTTCCATGTTTGCTCTCTACACCTTCTAGGATTGCACATTATCTAAGACGGTCCTGCAGGGCCCCTCCCATACGCTGACTCTCTGTTCCTCTTAAAACTAACGCCTTCCAGGCAGACGTTGTCTTCAAGCCGCTCCGACCGTAGGCTGCGGATTGCAGCAGGAGGCATAAGAACCACATGACAACCGAAAAAATTGACTCTGTGCGGTCAACGTCCCCATCAGACCGTTACTTACCATTGATGGTCATTCTTTTCATTGGTAGTGGCTGTGCGGCTCTAATCTACGAGATCGTCTGGTTTCAGATGCTCTCACTTATCGTTGGTTCGTCTGCCATATCACTGGGCGTCTTGCTGGGCACCTTCATGGGCGGGATGTGCATAGGAAGCATTGGCCTCTCAAAGGTGATCGGGACGCATCGGCATCCGCTCCGAGTCTACGCCATGCTCGAAGTCGGAATCGGCATTTTCGGACTGCTCGTTCTGTGGCTACTGCCGTACGTAGGCGGTCTGTATACTTCGATTGGTGGTCCGGGAATGGCCGGCCTTATGGTGCGGGCATCGTTTTGTGCTCTTTTCCTGCTTCCTCCCACGATCATGATGGGGGCCACCCTTCCCGCGATCTCCCGATGGGTCGAGACCACACCGAAAGGTGTGTCGTGGCTCGGGTTCTTTTACGGGGGCAACACCTTCGGTGCTGTCCTGGGGTGTCTATTGGCTGGTTTTTACTTGCTCCGGCTTCATGATGTGAGTATTGCCACTTATGCTGCGGTGGGGCTCAATGTGCTGGTGACCGTACTCGCTTTATTCCTTGCGGAACGCACTGCCTATGAGTCCGGAGAGCAAAGTGAGAGCGCGGACACGGTGCAGATGTCGCCGGGCGCGAAGTCAGTCCTCTTTGTAATCGGATTATCCGGGGCAACAGCTCTCGGAGCTGAGGTCGTCTGGACTCGACTCATGACACTGAACTTCGGTGGTACCACTTATACCTTCTCACTGATACTGGCTTCTTTCCTGTTTGGGATAGGGATTGGGAGTGCGGTAGGGTCTATTCTGGCACGCTTTGTACAAAACGCTCGTTATGCCCTCGGATGGACGCAGTTTCTTGTCGTGGTCGGCTTGGCATGGGCGGCGTACTTACTCACTCGAGCTCTACCTTATTGGCCGGTTAGCCCCGACCTTGCTATTAGGCCTTGGTTCAATTTCCAGTTTGACTTTATGCGCGCCGTGCTTACCGCTCTACCAGCGGCGGCCTTGTGGGGCGCAAGCTTTCCTTTGGCTCTTGCAGCGGTTGCGAAAAAAGGCCAGGATCCCGGTCGCCTCGTTGGAAGGGTTTACGCAGCCAACACAGTAGGGGCGATTGTTGGCGCACTTCTGACTTCCCTGGTGCTGATTGGATCACTGGGCACCCAAACGACACAGCGCATAATGCTCGTGAGCGCGGCATTCGGAGCGTTCATTCTTCTGGTTACAAATAGGAATTATTCGGGTGTGATCAGGATACAGAGCAAAAGTGTCTTAAGAGGTGCCGGTATTCTTATAAGCACGTTTGTTTTGGCTTGGACGGTCGCTCCGGTACCGGACCTGCTGGTGGGTTATGGCCGTTACGCAGCCACGTACCAACAAAGTGCAGAGTATTTCGATTGGGTCTATGTGGGTGAGGGCATGAACTCGTCGATGGCCGTATCTGATTTAGGCGGCGGTATCCGGAACTACCACAACGCCGGGAAAGTGCAGGCATCGAGTGAGCCACAGGATATGCGTCTCCAGCGAATGCTGGGCCACCTAAC
>PBPC01000054.1 GCA_002724575.1 Gemmatimonadota bacterium
CAGAGTATGCGCCTCAAGGTTCGGTGTTGATTGTCGCTGCGGGTCCGACCACACGCAGCGACCCGCCTCTCGCGGAAGCACAACAACAGTTGGCTCGAGTGTTCGGAAGTCAAAGTGAATCATGGGAACTCGTCAAACATGGGATCGTTGAGCACGCTCAGCCGGTGTTTGTTCCTGGGGCAGCCTTTCGTAGGCACGTTCGACACACCGAAGAGATAGTGATCGCTGGTGATCATCGAACCACTCCGTCGATACAAGGCGCCATGGTGTCTGGTCGAATTGCCGCCGAAATAGCAATTAGTGACGGATAACGACCTGGACGCCGGGGTTTCCCATTATTTAGCGCTAAACTCACTGTCCCCGGCGGAGGTCGATGGAGTGAGTCATCAAAATCAAACTGAACTCGTTGACAGCACAGCTCCGGGATCTTTGCCCTTCGTTGACTTTGCCATTTCGGATTTCGCCGAACTAGTAGCAGCTACACAACAACTGCAAACAACGGGTCATTGGGCTGTGCGAACCCCGGCGGGACCATTGGTTTTTGGTTATGACCAAACTCGTGAGATTCTCCGCGACTCTGCTTGGATAACGGTGCTCTCGGGAGTTAGTTCGCTCCAATCTGAGGAACGTGGCGACATCAATTTTGAGAGTCTTATCGATCGTGCACGCGACATGTTGCCCGGCGCCGGGGATCAGGTACAGATGCGACCGAATTTGTTGTCTGTAGAAGGCGACGACCATCGGCGGTTACGACGCCTCGTAAGCGCTTCGTTTACGCCAGCAAGTAGCGAAGCGTTGCGACCGTTCATGCGGATGCATGCGGATCGTCTCCTTGAACCCTTAGTTGAAAGAGGTGGCGGCGATTTTGTTGCTGACTTCTGCAGGCCCTATCCAATACCAGTGATCTGCGAGCTTTTGGGCATCGATGACGATGACCATGAGCGGTTCGGAAGATGGGCGGACACGATTTTTTCTGGACTCGATGCTGACGCTGACGCGGTACTAGGTCGCCTTGAAGAAATAACTAGAGCGCAACGAGAGCTTGATAGTTACGCCACTGGGCTGGTGGCTGAACGAAAAGGGTGCCCGCACGCGGATTTAGTCACTGACTTGGTCCAAGCCTCTTACGAAGAGGATCGGCTCAGTGTGGATGAGTTGGTGGCCATGATTGAGGCCATCCTGTTGGCGGGTACTGATACGACCCGAAACCAGTTGGGGTCTCTTCTGGCGGTTTTGTCCACGCAGCCAGAGCAGTATCAGCGTGTCCGCGAGGACAGATCGCTAGTACCCGCGGTCGTGGAAGAATCGTTGCGTTACATAGGCGCTGTTCGAACTACGGCACGAGTGGCGAGCGAAGACCGCATAGTTGACGGGATGTTTTTCCCAGCGGGAACCACAGTGCTGCTAGGGCTACACGCGGCAGGTTTAGGTCAACCCGATGATGGATTTCGCTTCGATATAGATCGAGATGATCGGGCACCTCACTTAGCTTTTGGATTGGGGGCTCATCACTGTTTAGGCGCGGCGCTAGCTCGAGCAGAGTTACAAGAAGCACTCAATGCCTTCTTGGACGTTGTCCCCGCATACCGGCTCGCAGCCCCGGTCACGTGGAAGCCACTGTCGATGGGAATATGGGGTCCCGAGAAGCTCGAATTTGAGATTCTTGAATCCCAATCAGGTGTCTTGAACGACCAAATTGGTAGGAGTTTCGAGAACGAATTAGCGCCTCTTACAGCGACGGCAGCACCTGACTCTGAAAACCTTTGGATTCAAGACGCTCACGCGGTTCGAAGCGCAATCGTTGCTGGAGTCCCTCGTTTAGTCAACGAACCGTCATTCCCGCCAGTTATACGACTTGCGCATACCACGCTTCGTTTTGGGTGGGCTCTTGTCAGTTGGAAGATATTCGACCGACGGCTCGATCAGCAGTCGCGAACTGAATCGTTATATCGAAGGCTTCGGGTCGCCGCTGAGCGGTTGGGGCCAACCTATATAAAGCTGGCGCAGCTCATTTCTGCGGCTGAGGGCGTGTTCCCGCAAGCCCTTGTAGATGAATGCTCGCGGTGTAGAGATCAAGCGAAGCCCTCAAGGTGGCGGAAAATACGCCGGATCCTTCGGCGCGACCTAGGTTCGTTAGAGAGATCATTCGCGTCGTTCGAACAACAACCGTTAGCAGCCGCCTCGATTGCTCAAGTCCATAAAGCTGAACTTCAGGACGGCTCTGAAGTCGTCGTCAAAGTTCAGCGCCCATCAATCCACAAGAAAGTGGTGCGTGATCTGCGAGTGCTTGCATGGGTAGCGCCTCGCCTAGTTGGACGTATCCCAGTATCTGCGCTCGCTAACCCGCCAGCATTGGTGCAGCTGTTTGCCGAAACTATCTCCGAAGAGTTGGATTTCCGATTGGAGGTCGCGAATCTCTATGAGATCCGTAGGGCCCTAGCCACTGGAGAGCGTGGAAGGTGGGCTACCCCTGAACCAGTGCTCGATATGACGACAACTCGGGTCATTGTCATGTCCCGAGTATCGGGCGTTCCTCTGACCCGCCTTGACTCTGACCAAATCAGTGACCAGGAAACACGAACTCTGTTCAGAAGCATGGTCGACGGTCTCTTAGAGGGCGCCGCGTTGCACGGGATCTTTCATGGAGATTTCCATGCCGGAAACCTGTTTGTTGACGATGACGGAGTCATCGGGCTAGTGGATTTCGGAATGGTTGGAAGACTTGATCATGAGCGGCGCATTTCGTTTCTTCGATACATCACAGGATTGATGTCAGGTGATGTCCGTACCCAAGTTCTTGCGGTGCGCGACTTAGGTGCTTTCCCACCTGATGCTGATGTCGAAGACCTGATTCAAAATCTGCAGTTAGATCGAGTTGACTTTGATCCACTGCAACTGACCGAAGAACAGTTCGTTAACGAATTTCAGACCTTACTCAAAGAATTGCTGGCCAGTGGAGCGCGAATTCCCAAAGAACTCATGCTCTTTGTGAAGAACTTCGCGTACCTAGCGTCTTTTGTTCAGAAACTCGATCCTGAGATGGACCTGTTGGGAGAGTTCTCCGCGATCAGCGCCGGTTTCCTAACTAAGCACGGTTTTCGAGTCTCAGCCGAACTTGGACTCGCAGTTCAAGATTTGGAAGTCTCCGAATCATCGTTCCGACGCGCAGCAGGGATTAGAGATGATGTTGAAGTGCTGACGTGGCGAGACTTGTCTAATCGCAGAGAAGTCATGCAGCGTCGCCTTCTCAACGCTGACAAAGCGGGCCTGTCTGACCTTGAGGGCGCGACGTAATGAACGAAGCGATTGAAATGCTCAGTTTGAATGAGGCGGCCGAACGTCTCGGACTTCACTACATGACTGTCTACAAATATGTGCGTTCTGGAAAGCTACCCGCCCGAAAAAGTGGTGGTAGTTGGGAAGTCTCAGCTGACGATTTGGCTTCCATGTCGTCTATCGAGCGGGCTCCGTCGGGTCGAGGCCACCGGTCGCTAGAAAGCAAAACTGGACCGTTTCTCCAGGCCTTGCTTGCGGGAGACGCAGCTGGTTCTTGGCTAATAGCGCAAAGCGCTTTCGATAGTGGTGCCAGCGTTGAAGACGTTATATGTGAGGTTGTCGTACCGGCGCTCAGAGCAGTAGGCGATGAATGGGCTCACGGCCGTCTTGAGGTCTATGAAGAACACAGGGCATCAAGCGTTGTTCTTGCGATATTGGGACGAATGCAAGGCCTACCTCAGCGACGGGGCAAAAAGCTTGGAAGTGTCCTCATCGCCTGTCCGCCTCAGGAAACTCATGGACTACCGGCTGCTATATGCGCCGAGTTAGTCCGAAGTCGTGGATACCACCCTGTGAATCTTGGCCCTGACAGCCCAATTGACACCATTATCCAAGCAGCTCGTTCAACCGATGAACTAACCGCCATCGTTTTGAGTACTGTCAGTTCTACATCCGCAAGTGTGATCGTCGAAACCGTCGCAGCGATACTTGGGTCGCTGCCGAAAATACCTGTAATGGTCGGCGGAGTATGGGCAGGTTTGCCGGACAACGTGTTGTCGCTTGATGGGTTCCCTTCAATGCTGAATCACTTGGAACAGTTAAGTGGTTCCTAATGATTTGCCAATAGTTGTTACCGGCGCCACTGGATACGTAGGAGGGCGTCTAGTGCCGCGGCTGCTTGCTGCTGGGTACTCTGTCCGCTGCGTAGCTCGCCGACCTGAAGAGTTAGATGACCGTTGGTGGAAAGACCAAGTCAGTATTGTTCGAGCAGACTTGTCGCAGCCCGAAGAGATCGCGCGAGCGCTCGAAGGAGCAGCGGCTGCCTATTACCTGCTCCATTCAATGTCGTCATCCAACGACTTTGCCCAACTTGAGTCGAACATGGCGGAGCAGTTCGCGACGGCAGCTGAAGATCAAGGGCTGAAACAGATCGTATATTTGGGCGGCTTAGGACACGACGGGACTAATAAATCTGATCACTTGTCAAGCAGACACAGGGTTGGTCGCCTGCTTGCCTCTGGAACAACGCCGGTCACGGAATTAAGAGCAGCGGTGATTATCGGTTCTGGTAGCGCATCGTTTGAGATGCTTCGATCCTTGGTTGAGGTACTACCTTTCATGGTTGTCCCCAAATGGGTGTCGCAGACCTTGTGTCAGCCGGTCGCAATTACCGATGTACTCGACGACTTAGTCCATGTACTAAATCGCTCTGAGTTTTACGACCGCACGATCGACATCGGCGGCCCCGATGTCGTGACCTATCAGGACATGATGCATGCGTATGCTCGCGTCGCTGGTTTGCGCCGGCGTTGGGTATTGCCGGTACCGGTTTTGACTCCGCGCCTGTCCTCTCATTGGGTCAACTTGGTGAGCCCCCTGCCGATTCAACTCGCTCGACCATTGATCGACTCACTTACGAGTGATGTTGTCGTAGCTGATGGGGGACAAGGTTGTGTGCGAGGAACACTGAACACAAGTTTGGAAGAATCGATTGGGTACGCAGTTTCTTCAGTTCAAGGACAGGAGTTGCCGACTCGCTGGAGCAACGATCGCCGCTCCAGCGACCAATTAGGCGCAGCGATACCGGACCCAAGTGATCCCTTTTGGGCTGGAGGACGCATGTTCGTCGATGAACGTCAAATGGTCTCTAAATGTGCTTCTGAATCGGTGATGACAGTGGTTCGCTCTTTAGGAGGTAGTACAGGCTGGTTAGGTTTTGATTGGCTTTGGGCGCTACGAGGGTTCGTTGACAAACTCCTCGGTGGAGTTGGGCTTCGTCGCGGTAGGCGACACCCCACAGAACTAAGAGTTGGCGATCCGGTCGACTTCTTTGAAGTTGTAGAAGTCACTCCAGAGTCACTTAGGTTGCGAGCAGAGATGAAGGTCCCCGGTCACGCATGGCTTGAATGGCGAGTCAATCAATTAAAGAGTGGATGCTCAGTGCAGCAAAAGGCGGTTTTCGTTCCGCGTGGTCTGTGGGGACGCGTCTATTGGTTGGCTCTAGTGCCTGCACACGCCGTTATCTTCAAACGAATGCTTGGGGCCATTGTCGATCGTGCCGAGAGGTTGTCCTTAAGGCCTTTGGTAAGGGAGCAGGTTGGTGAGTAAACGAACTTCGATGTCGGGCACTCTTGTGGGTCTCGTGCTCGTAGCCGCCGTTTCAATATGCGGGGCTGATGGACTTTGGGGTGAGTTTGATCTACCGCCGGTACTTATAGCTGCTTTGGGCGCGATCTTGGTGCAGTGGTTGGCATTTGGCTTCGCATGGAAGTTCAAATCAGAACGATTCTTTGACCTTTTTGGTTCGGGAACCTTTGTGTTTGTTGTTCTAATCGCTGCGCTGTACTCGCGATCACACCTTGGGTTGTTTGATGTTGCACTGATGGTGGCAGTTTCTTTATGGGCTCTCAGACTGGGTTCTTTTTTAGTAACCAGAGTTCGAATGGTGGGTTTCGATCGACGGTTTGACGCGATGAAACAAGACTTTTCCTGGTTCTTTATGACGTGGACGTTGCAAGGAACATGGGTCGTTGTGACAACTGCTCCGGTTGTGACAGTTATAGGTGATGGAAGTAGCCAGCCACTAGGACTTATCGAAATAGTGGGTCTTCTGATTTGGCTTGGGGGCTTTTCGATCGAAATCATTGCCGACGACCAAAAGAAGAAATTCAGGCTTTCGGGAAGTGACACGTTTATTCAAACTGGATTGTGGAACAGGTCGCGTCACCCCAACTATTTCGGCGAGATTGTCCTGTGGACCGGCCTTGCGCTAGCCGCCTTCCCTTCGCTGGACAGATTTCAGTTACTCACTCTCACCTCACCGCTGTTCGTGTGGGCTTTGCTGGTAAAAATCTCTGGAGTCCCAATGCTGGAGGCAAAGGCCGAACGTAAATGGGGTAGCGAACGTTCTTACGTTGAGTACAAATCAAGAACTCCGATGCTGGTTCCACGCTTACGGTGATTGTTGTTGTTCGTTTTTGGTGACCCAGTCGTCAATGGCAATCCACTGTGTGTCCAACCAATCGACAAGATCTTCTTCAGACCACTCGGAGGAAAGATCCTCTCGAGGGACCCGGGTGAGCATGAATTGCAGTTCTCTCCGAAGCGGCACAGCGTCGCGTAGTTCTTTAAGGGAAGCGATGTCGTTGATGCCGACGTGGTTACAAAATACGACGTCAGCTTGTGACGTGGCGAGCGCTGCGAGAGTTCCTGCGGTGCGTATCGGCAATACCGACCGTAAAACCCGCGTCGATGCCGCGCGTCGAGGCGTCTTGGTCGCAACGGCCTCGACCGCTTTAGCTAACTTTGATGGGGAAAATCTTGTTCCCTCCGGAAAGATCACTAAAGCTTCGTCGTCGGCTAAGTCACTTGCCAGCACACTGATGTTTGCTAGCTCGTCTCGATTGTCCAGCGAATCTCTATCAACGAAATAGTTTGGAATTCGATGGCCGACTATGTCGAGACAAGGATCTCCTAGGAGCTGTTTCTTTAGAACAAATCGAAGCCTTCGGCCTTCGCTGGCCACAAGCGCAGCAGTTAATAGAGCGTCTCCTTGGCTTCCGTGGCGAGCCAGTATGATCAAAGGTCCTTTCGAACGTAAACAATTAATCCCTTGCGTACTCCATCGAAGTCCAATGGTGCGCTTTGCTCCGGCGGTAAGACCGCGGGCCCAGAAGTATTGGAGACGACTGTGCCATCGGCGACTTTGATTACTCGTGAGCTGTCGAAAGGGAGAGAAACTCGACCAAAAAATGAACGCTGCTGTTACGCCGAATACTTCCATTGCTAGCCACCAGGCACCGAATAGGACCAAGCGAGTGTTGGAGAATTGCCGGTCGCGAACAAGGTCGTGAAGGAACGATAAGACAAAGAGAATCGGCAGAAGTGCCCAGGTCAAGAAGAAGGCGATAAAGAGGGCGGGAACTGTTTTGCCGCGACGCATCCACTTAGCCGATGCAGATGACTCATCAACTGAAAACACAAAGTCCGATTGGGGCCTCTGTGATGCAGCGGTCATGGAAGAAATGATTATCAGTTGGCAGAGTTGTTGGGCGTGTTCCCGGAAGGATTTGCGCTCAGTCGACGCTGCTTGAAAAGTTCTACCTGGTGATGATGGTCCACAATCGGTGATGGGTAGCCAATCTTTTGTCGCGTAGCCAAAGGTGGATTAATTGTTTGTGTTGGGGTTAGTGCAGAGAGTTCAGGCACCCACCTTTGGATGTATCGCCCGTCGCGATCAAAGCGTTCGGCTTGCGTAGTTGGGTTAAGGGTGCGGTGGGGGTTGCTGTCAGTACCTGTGCCAGCAACCCACTGCCAATTGAGGTAATTGCTGGCAATATCGCCGTCAATGAGTTGAGACATGAAATAGTCGGCGCCGAGTCGCCAATCTTGATGAAGGTCTTTCACTAGAAACGAGGCCGTCACCATGCGTACTCGATTCGGCATGAACCCCTCGGTGTTTAACTGACGCATACCGGCATCAACTAAGGGAAAGCCGGTGTTTCCTGCAACCCATGACTTGTATGCCTGATCGTCGTAGTTCCAAACGTCGCCGCGCTCTCTGTAATCCTGCCACGAGGCTTTCGGGTGGGCGTTAAGTATCTGAGCGAAGAAATCGCGCCAGGCGACTTGGCGAATAAATGGCTCTGAGCCGGGAGTATTGCCAGCTAATTCGACAAGGCGGAGAGGTGAGATGCAGCCGAAGTGCAGGTACGGCGACAACTTCGACGTGACGTCCATTCCCGGATAGTCACGTTTGTCAACGTAGTTTGCTAGTTCGTTGTTTAGCCAGTTCTGTAAATGGCGGCGACCGTGAGATTCCCCGCCGATTGGCGTAGAAGCTGAGTGGTCATTTGAGGAAAGAGAACATCTGCGACGTTGTGGACTCGCTCCAGGCAGAGACGTTGGTGGACCTACAAGAGCTCGTTTGGGTGCGCGTAACCATGATCGCCAATATGGGGTGAATACTTTGTACTCGCCTCCACCACTGGGTTGTATGTGTTCGGGCGGAACAACTGTTGTGCCCGGGTGTTTGCATAAGACAATGTCGTTGTCTCGGCACCAGGTTTCGAGCGAATTAAGCCGTTGCTGGGCATAAAAGCTGTAGTCCTCCGACACGTGGATACTCGTAGCGTCTAATTCGATCGCTCGACGTTGAACTTCCTGTGACCAACACCCGGGGACCACTTCTAGGCAAGCGCCCAGCTGCTTAAGAGACGCGTCAAGGTCGGTGAGGCATTGAAGAAGAAAAGTTTGACGTCTTGGTGACCAGCGACGGCTAGCGACAAACTTGTCGTCCATCACGAACAAGCATGACAGTGGCCCTTGACTCCCCGCAGCGAACAGCGCCGGATTGTCGTCGACTCGAAGATCTCTTGTGAAAACCATTAACGAAGTCATATAGCCGCCTTGCGGGCTACAGAGCGGCGGAAGCCACCGCTATGGATCAGGTCGCAGACCATTTATGTAGCAGGATCTAAGGCTCGATTTTCGGCTAGGCCGGCTAGAGCTTTGGACACCGTTCTACGAGCGCTTTCGGCCGAAACACCGACTAGATCACCGATTTCTCGGAAGGTCCGTTCGATGCCATCATCAAGTCCGAATCGGTATCGCAACATGGCTGCTGTTTTGGGGGGCATTTGTCCCAATATTTCTCGGACCATCTCGGTGTCGTGCCAACCCCTGACCAAGTCTTCAGGGGAGTGGTCGTCGGAGGCGATCAGAGAGTGGAGGTTTCGGTCTTCGTCAACCATGAGAGGACTGTCTAATGACGACATTTGAGTGAGGGCGTGAATCCGACTCATCTCTCTAGACAGGTCAGGGGAATTGACGTCAGCTTCACGCAATTGGCGACGCAAAGCGCTGTGGGTGTCGGCGGGGATTCTTATGAGGTTGCTGTGCTGATCGATCAGGCGGTTAATTGCTTGTCGGATCCAGAAGGTGCCATATGTCGAAAACTTGAAACCTTTTCTGCCATCGAATTTTTGCACCGCG
>PBPC01000055.1 GCA_002724575.1 Gemmatimonadota bacterium
AGCTAATGTGAACCACAGCTTCTTCATTATCTGATCCTCCACTAAGTCGTGTAGTGCTCCCTGAACATAATACTCGCCCCCTTGGAGTCCCAAGTGATTTGAAATTAAAAAATCCCCTGAGCAAAATACTGTTCTATAGATCAGTGAACGGCGGCGGCAAAAGAGGGGGGTGGCCCCCACTGGGGTCTTCACTGGCAGAGGTCGATGTGTGTCGGCCTACATGAGCATGGCCCCCTGCCGATTGGTCGAGGGGGGGGCATCAGTGGCAAAATCTCTCAGCCCTTGAATACCCTCAAAAACGGACACAATGGTAGACTTTTGGTAGACTTTCTGCGCCCACGTCTACCAAGATGAAAACCCCACAAGCTCGTAAGTGCTTGCAGGGCTTCCAGTTACTTCAGTGGGCGCTGCTGGACTCGAACCAGCGACCCCCTGCTTGTAAGGCAGGTGCTCTAACCAGGCTGAGCTAAGCGCCCTGTGGCCAAAAAGCTAAGAAAGATAAGCGTTTCCGGGTATGCGATCTCCGAATTAATGCACCCTAGCAGTAGAAAGCTTAAATCTTCGCGCTACCTAATACAGGTACCTCCTCACAAGAGTATAGAGCACGAAAGGGCTCGCCCAGAAGATACCCCCGAACGCACCAGCAATTGTCATTTGTAGAATATTGGCACCACCTGCTCCAATTCCTAACAGAGGTGTGAATAAGGTGAGATAAGCAATCGGCAAAAGAACCCTCCGCTGAACCCCTACCCTTTTCCAAGTAGCCAGAGCCACTAGTAATGGCAGAATTAGGGATAGCGCTAACTCTCGGCCATTGAATACCTGGTCATAAGAGGAAACATACACGAAGACGGACCAGCCGAGACCGGTACCGAACCCAGTTATTAAGCCCCCCAATAAGATCTTTTTCAATGAACTGGTCACAGCTCTGTTTCCTTGGTAGATCCAGGATTCAATCTGGACTGAAGAATCGTTCTGGACGAATCTAAAGTCGATAAAATTTGTCCTATCTCGGACTTCTGGGAGTCCGACATATGAGTCACAACTCTCAAAAAATTCTGCTGCCAGTGATTTTGGTCCTGGCCTTGAGCCGGTGTACAGAGACATCCGCGCCAGCAACAGCGACCGATCTTTGTCCAAACTTTGAGCATTTTGACTCGATCATGGGTGAATTCATGTCAGCAAGAAGTATCCACGCTGGGGCTCTCGGCGTAATGAAGAACAGTAGGATCGTCTACGAAAAGAGTTTCGGCTGGAAAGATGAAGCCCAAGAAATAGTACTGCCCCGGGATGTAATGATGCGACTGGCTAGCGTCACTAAGCCCATAACAGGAGCTGCAATTAGAAAGCTCGAAAATGAAGAACTCTTGGACTTAGATGATTACGTCTTTGATCTTGGCCAACCCGAGGGGGGTATTCTGAGTCTTGATCCGTTCAGATCCTTGGGCGATACGCTTTTGTCACAAGTGACGGTTCGCCACCTCCTCATTCATCGTGGTGGCTGGGACCGCGATGTGGTCGGTGATCTAGCGTTTCGAGAAATCCGCATCGCTGAGGCTATGGAGGTCCCAAGTCCCCCAGGAAGACTTAATACTGCTCGATATGTGTTAGGCCAACCACTCCAACTTCAGCCCGGTTCAGAGAGAGCTTACTCTAATATCGGCTACCTGATGCTTGGGCTCATCGTCGAAGAAATATCTGGTATGGATTACTTAACCTATGTGCTAGAGAATGTGTTCGATCCAATCGGAGTTGCCCGTGGAGAACTGATCCAAGGAAGAACATTCCCTGAGAATCAAAATTCTCGCGAACCCTGGTACGACTCTGATGCCATGAGTAAGAACGTATTCGATCCCTCTGGGCCACAAGTAAAGACCCCATACGGGGGCTGGGACCTTGAAGGCATGATTTCGTTTGGCGGATTGGTGGCATCGACTAGGGCAATTCTTGAGTTCTTAGATACCTATCAGGTTTCAGGAGACGACATAGGTGCCCTACGAACTGGAACTGAGAGCTCCACATGGCGGCGAAACCATACGGGGAGCCTATCAGGTACAAATACGCTCGCTCGGCAACGCGGTGATGGGGTCAACTACGTGGTACTCTTCAACAAAAGGCCCTCTACTGGAGGATACTATAGTTCGCAGATCCGAGGAGAAATTGATGACCTGCTTGATCGGGGATTGATCTGCTGGCCTCGAAATTGAGATCTGAGCTTATCCGCTACTAAATCCACGAAACCGTGGCTCGGCGCCGTCGGGTTCCTTACATTTTTTGGTGTTGATCGTGGGAGAGGGCCGGTTGGCATCCTAAGGTGCCTCCATCCTCCGGAGGATAGAGCATGAAGACACTAGCTCTCAGTGCTGCTGCACTGGGTATTTGGCTGACGGTTGGAAGCCAACCCGATGCTACCAGTCTGTCTTCTTCTAAGGCCACTGCTGAACACTCGTTTGATCACCCGTCGAATCCGGAACTGACCGATGTTGTGCAGCAGTATTGTGTGCGTTGTCACAATGAAGAAAGGCTCACGGGCAACCTCTCACTCGAGGCCTTTGCGGTTGAAGTTGCTGACCAGCAAGCAGAAACCGCAGAGAAGATGATTGTGAAGCTTAGAGCAGGGCTGATGCCTCCTCCTGGAGCTCGTCGACCGCAAGGTGACACGCTCCTTTCGCTCGTCCAGACCCTTGAAACGGTTATCGATGAGGCTGCTGCTGGCCATCCCGATCCAGGTGCCCGCAGATTTCAAAGATTGAATCGGCCCGAGTATGAACGTGTAATCCGGGACCTGTTGGCTCTGAATGTAGATGCTGGCCGTTGGTTACCAGCGGATACATACCTTGGAAGCTTCGATAATATGTCGGCCGCACAAGGACTTTCGACTACCCTGCTCGAGGCATATTTGAGGGCCGCGACAGAAATCAGTCGACTGGCAATCGGGACACCAGACGCTGTGTCCTCAAGTGTGAAATACACAAATCCGATAGAAGTATCCCAGCACGCCTGGGATCAACTTGAGGGAGCTCCATTCGGTACAAGAGGTGGAATCGTCTTAACACATGATTTCCCGGCAGATGGTGAATACGTATTCTCAGTGCAGACTCTGTTTGGTAGGGGCACAGGGATAGAGGATCTGGATTTCTCGATTAACGGCGAAGGGGTCGCACTCCTAGGGCTAGAAAATAATGGAGGCTCAAGCGCCCCTATCGAAACTGAACCTATCTTCGTGCCGGCGGGTCAACACAGAGTCGCAGTAGCATTTGTTCGCAGGATAGAAGGGCCATACGAGGACCGGCTAAGCCCTCACGCCTGGTCATTTGTCGGGGGTGAAGATGCTCAGCAATGGGCGAACTACGGAATCACAGCTCTGGTTCACCTGAGCGACCTTATGATTACGGGACCTAATAATTCCAGGGGCATATCCGAAACTCCTAGTCGCGAAAAAATCTTCATTTGTTACCCAGCCTCACCTGCCGAAGAGCAACCATGTGCTGAATCAATAATCTCGAAGTTGGCGAGCGAAGCGTACCGACGACCCGCTACAACAGCGGACCTAGAGGGTCCGATGTCTTTTTACACTAGTGCTGCCTCAGAAGGCGGTTTTGAACTTGGTATACGGATAGCACTCCAAGCGATACTAGCCAGTCCTGCCTTCCTATTACGCCTCGAACGGGAACCGGATCAGGCCGTTTCCGGGGAAAATTACCGCTTGGGAGATTTCGACCTGGCTTCACGCTTATCATTTTTCTTGTGGGGAACTTCTCCGGATCAACAACTGCTCGAATTGGCAACGCAGGGACAACTCACAGAGCCCCCGGTTCTGGCTGCACAAGTAGAGAGGATGTTAGCTGACCCTCGCTCCGAAGCCCTCGCTACACGCTTCGCCCATCAGTGGCTGCGGCTTCAGGACGCGGCTAAGAATCAACCAGAACCGTACTTCTACCCGGATTTCAACGGCCAACTTCGCCAAGCGATGGTCCGTGAGACAGAGCTCTTCTTCTATGATTTAGTAAGAGAGGACCGGAGTCTTCTCGAGCTTTTGAGTGCCGATTATACCTTTGTCAATGAAAGCCTCGCCCGGCACTATGGAATTCCGGGGATTTCTGGTTCAGAGTTTCGACGGATCCGATATCCAGATGAGACACGTCAGGGCCTTTTGGGACACGGGAGTGTGCTCCTTTTGACTTCTATGTCTGACCGAACCTCTCCTGTTCTTAGGGGAAAATGGGTCATGGAAGTGCTCATGGGTGCCCCTCCCCCTCCTCCGCCTCCGGATATCCCAGCATTTGACCAAACAGAGAGTTCATCTGACGGTCGGCAGCTAACAACGCGGGAACGTATGGAACTGCACCGAGCCAACCCAACGTGCAACTCTTGCCACCGTTTTATGGATCCTATAGGGCTAGCACTGGATAATTTTGACGTCACAGGCAAATGGAGAATCCGTGAGAATGGGATGCCACTCGACACCCGGGGCACATTTTACGATGGCAGTTCAGTAAACACGCCTTCCGAACTTAGGAATGTGCTCTTGAAGCGCCCGATCCCGTTGGCACGCAACTTTGCTTCAAATTTGCTAGCCTATGCGATAGGCCGAAGGGTAGAATACTACGATCAACCATCTATTCGGTTGATTGTCCAGGAAGCTGAAGCTAGTGAGTATCGCATGTCATCATTCATTAGGGGTGTTGTAGAGAGCCTCCCCTTCCAAATGATGAGATCACAATCGACAGACGAAGCACAACACGACTCGGGGATGTAACAAAATGGAATTCATTACTGGAAAGCACATTTCCCGCCGGTCTTTCGTCCGAGGTATGGGCGCGACAGTCGCCCTGCCCTTCTTGGACGCTATGGTTCCAGCCGGGAGACCCTGGCGAGATCTGGCCGCTGATCCGGGTTACACAAGACTGGTCTGTATCGAAGAATCAATGGGCAGCGCAGGTGGCAGCACCTGGGGAGATGCTCAACATCTATTCGCCCCAGCTAGAACGGGTCGTGATTTTGATTTCTTACCCACAAGTCAGTTGGCACCTCTACAAGAGTATCGAGACTACCTAACGATCGTCAGTAACACTGACTGTCGCATGGCAGAGCCATACCGAGCAGAGGAGATCGGAGGAGATCATGACCGCTCAACAGCGGTATTCCTGACACAAGCCCACCCCAAGCAAACCCAAGGCTCGGACATCTATCTCGGAACCTCACTAGATCAATTGCATGCTCGTCGTTTCGGCCGGGACACCGCGTTACCATCGCTTGAGCTTTGTACCGAATCAATTGATCGAGGTGGTGGTTGTGCGTACAACTACCACTGTGCATACACAACCTCCCTTTCTTGGGCCTCACCCAACCAGCCGCTCCCTGCGATTCGTGAGCCACGAGTAGTTTTCGAGCGTCTCTTTGGAGCAGGTGATACACCGGAGGACCGAGCTGCGCGTCGGCGGACAGATCGTAGCATGATTGATTGGATTACGACTGAAATTGCCCGGCTTAAGAGGGAGTTGGGTGCGGCAGATCGTTTAGCAATGGATGAATATCTAGATCACATCCGAGAGATCGAGCGTCGGATTCAACTAGTTGAGCAGAGAAATACCAGCGGGGAAGAACGGGATATGCCCGAAGCTCCGTCTGGAGTCCCAGATTCTTGGGAAGAGCACATGAAGTTGATGTTCGACCTCCAGCTTCTTGCCCTGCAAGCTGACCTAACCAGAGTCATCACGTTCAAGACAGGTTTTGACCAATCAAACCGCAGCTTCCCCGCAAGTGGGACAACGAAGTCACACCACGGGGCATCGCATCATGGGAATGTCCCTGCAGACATTATGGACTTCAACAAGATCAATGCCTACCGGCTAAGTCAGGTTGGCTATTTCCTTGAGAAAATGAAGAACACGATGGAAGGCGATGCTTCATTGCTCGACAAAACAGCAATCATTTGGGGTTCCCCCATGGGAGATCCTAACCTCCATAACCATCGGCGCTGCCCACTCATCCTGATGGGTCATGCGAACGGCGCACTAGAAGGGAATCTGCATCTGAGAACACCCGAAGGCACACCAATGGCTAACGTCTTGCTGAGCCTTATGCAGGGGATTGGGCACGACGATATGAGGGCCTTCGGAGACAGTACCGCAGAATTCCCACTGGTTTTCCCGCGGGGAGTGACGTCTGAAGCTAGCCAGAAGGGGTTATGAGCACTCGTACCCGATTGAATCTGCCCGGAACTCTGTTTGTAGTGGGTCTGTTATCGGGGGCTACGTTCCTGTCGGACGTGCCGCTCATTGACGCGGCACGACAAGGGGATGCAGCCGCGGTTGAATCCCTACTCAAACAGGGAACAGACCCGAATATAGCTGCCGGAGATGGTATGACCGCTTTGCACTGGGCTGCAGAGCGAGGTCATCAGAAGGTAGTCGAGCTATTGATCTCATCTGGTGCAGTGGTAGATGCGAAAACAAGAATCGGAAAATACACACCACTCCATTTGGCCAGTCGGAGTGGGCATGGTGAAGCCACACGTCTGCTTCTTACGGCAGGAAGCAACCCGAATGCAACCACTACTACTAGTGGAGTGACACCTCTGCATCTTGCTGCTGCTGCTATAGGGGGTGCAGATGCCGTCGCAGCGCTACTCGAGCACGGAGCTGACGCGAACGCGACAGAGGTGTCTTCTGGACAGACGCCACTAATTTTTGCGGCAGCGTATAATCGAGCGGCGTCAGTGACCAAGTTACTCGATCATGGTGCCGACGCCTCGATTACAACGGAAGTTGTTGATGTAATTCAGAGCCTGTTATTGGATAGGGAAGCGAACCGGCGTTTCAGAGATGCAGTCTCTTTGTTCCGTGAGAGCAGTGCTGCAGACAGGGATTGGGAACCAAGCTCTAGCCAGGTTCAAGAAGCTGTGAGCATTCAAAGGGAATTCCTTAGATCCAATCAGAACGCAGAGGACCTGGATCCAGATGACCTCATATCTCTTAGACCAGATTACCCGGGGGGACCGGATGTGAAGCGCCCCCCGTACAGGGAGACCTTGGTCGGTATGACTGGAGGTATGACAGCACTTCTGCATGCAGCCCGCGAAGGGCACGTGGAAGCAGCACTAGCACTCCTGGAAGGAGGTGCAGACGTCAACCAGGTAAGCGGTGGAGATAGAACCAGTCCGCTACTGATGGCGGTACTCAATGGGCAATTCGACTTAGCTCTCTTGCTGCTAGATTGGGAGGCCGACCCTGATCTTGCAGCTTCCACTGATGGAGCTACCCCTCTCTTCGCAGTGCTCCAAACACAGTGGGCACCCAAATCAAATTATCCACAACCTCGTGCACAGGATATTCAGGAATCCGGGTACTTGGATGTTCTGAGGAAGCTTCTCGATGCAGGAGCAAACCCTAATGTTCAGCTGAATACACATCTATGGTATTGGGAGTACGGCTTAACAAAGATGGGGATAGACCTTACGGGGGCTACTCCGTTTTGGCGCGCTGCGTTTGCTCAAGATCTTGGGGCACTCCGGCTCCTAGCTGACCACGGAGCAGACCCAAACATTCCAACATGGTGGCCCGAAGTAGGCATGCGTGAACGTAGGCAGGAGGATGGAAGGCAGCAGGAAGATTCTGGGATACCCTCGATTCCTTATGGATCAGATAATGCACATCCGATCCATGCTGCGGCTGGCGGCGGGTACCTAGGGTTAGGCGCTTTTAGTGTAAGAAATGTACCCGACCAGTTTCTGCCCACACTCAAGTACCTGGTTGAGGAACATGGCGCAGATGTAAATCTTGCAGACTCGTGGGGCTACACACCCCTGCACTATGCAGCTTCGAGAGGGGACAACGAGATGATAATCTATCTCGTATCACAGGGAGCAGATGTCTCTGCTATAACCCGCCTCGGACAGTCAACTGCGGATATGGCCCGAGGAGGCCGTGCAGGATTCTTTACGAGATTCGCATTTCCAGAAACTGAAGAACTCTTGATCAGTCTTGGCTCAACGCTTGAGTGCCTGCATACGCACTTCCTTGACACTGGAGATTATTGCCCAGGTTCTGGGGTCAATAGAGACGAGTGGGGAAGCACTACAAACCAACGAAAGCCATTGATTGGTGGGGCCCCGAGATACTGAGTCTCGTTCCTATAGTTCTCGTGCTAATCTCCAGTTGTATTGTCCTTGTCTACCCCTAGGACGATATCAGTTGACGATTGCGTAAGCTGTTTAGCAAGTAAGAATCCCTCATGAACATCGGCTTGTTCGACCTGGCTCACCGATGACAGCCGTTAGTAAAAACCTACCCAAAGAGACGGTACGATATGAAAAGCAATCCAGAATCGCATTCAAGTAGGACGACTGAGCCCAATCTCACGCCGGTACAACGATTTGGTGAAGTCATTGCTGACCGAGTGGAGCGTTGGATGCCAAGCCCATTTCTGTTTGCAATTCTGCTCACATATGTAGCTGCGATCGCAGCGCTTATCTCTGAGGGAGTAAGTGTCCCTGAGATCGCACGCTCCTGGTATGGTGGCTTTTGGTCTCTGCTTCAGTTTGCTATGCAAATGGTGCTCATCCTAGTCACAGGTTGCGTGGTTGCGTACCACCCAAGAGTGCGAGCAGGCATCCTGCGACTTATCCGAATTCCTAAAAATGGCCGCCAAGCAGTTGTATTGGTTGGTCTTGGATCGATGTTGACCGGGTGGGTCTCCTGGGGGCTCGGTCTAATCTTTGGGGCAATCCTAGCTCGAGAGATGGGCAAACTTGCGGCCAAAGATGGTATGGCTGTGCATTATCCCCTTCTGGCAGTAGCTGGTTATATGGGCATGAGTCTAACCTGGGGATGGGGGCTATCTAGTTCTGCAGGACTGCTTCAGGCAACGGATGGAAATGTCTTTATGCAACAAGGAATCGTAGACAGAGTTATTCCTGCGACAGAATGGGTCTTCCATCCCTACTCGCTCATCCTGACAGCCTCAGCTCTCATTTTTGCATCCATCATGCTTTACCTGCTCTCACCACCCGATGAGAACTGCAGAGGGATTACTCGCTATGTCGACTTAAAAGGAGAAGTGGATAAAGAATCCACCCCTGCAGACCTACCTGCAAACCCAACCTTGGCTGACCGGATCGACAACAGTAGGGTCCTCGGTGGATTAATCGCCTTATTTGGTGTCTATCTCTTCGTAGAAGAATTCCTAACCCAAGGGCTTGGAGCTCTGGACTTGAACGTTTTCAATTTCGGGTTCTTGATGATCGGCCTGATCCTGTACAGCAGCCCATCCCGATACCTGAAAGAATTCCAGGACGCAGTTAAGGGAAGCGCAGGCGTTATCCTGCTATTCCCTTTCTATGCGGGTATCATAGGCATCATGACAGGGACCGGACTTGTCGACACTATGACTGAATCCCTGCTTTCGATTGCAACAACAGAATCTTTTGCTGTTACAGCTTGGATCACCGGCGGTATCCTTAATGTATTCGTGCCCTCTGCAGGCGGTGAATGGGCTATCATCGGTGGTCCAATGATGCTTGCAGGTACTGAACTCGGGATCCCTCACGGACAGACTATAGCAGCCTATGCCGTGGGGGATGCGCACACAAATCTCTTAAACCCGTTCTGGGCAATACCTCTGTTGGCAATCACTGAGCTTCGGGCTCGGGACATGTTCGGCTACGCAATCACCATGATGCTTCTGCTAGTGCCCTTCATAGCAATTGTGCTCTACCTCCTGCCGTACTGAGGACGATGCTGAGGCGCGGTAAAGTGAGAACCTGACAACGCTGGATATCTATAGGACGGACAGCCGGCAAAGCCGGCAAGTAAGATGGAGGGTCGAGGTATGAGTCATATTATTTCTGATGGCGAGAAGAGCATTAGCCGCCGTGACCTTATCACCCGAGCTAGCGGACTAGCGGTCGCTGCAGTCGTACCTCAGGCTATCTCAGGATCTAGGGAACCAGCTTGGGCAGGATCGGCTCAGGAAGCTTTTCCGCGTAAGCAGGATTTCAGCATTCCAGAAGGAATTACGTACTTGAACGGTGCATACATGCACCCCATGCCCAATAAAGTTCGTGACGCAGTGCGTGATTACAACGACAGGCGCGGTGGTTTTACAACCCAGACCAGTGCTGACGCAGACTTAGATAATAGAGTGAAATCTGAGTTTGCGGCCTTGATAAACGCTAATACCTCTGAGATCAGCTATATACCTAACACGACAACGGGTGAAATCCTCGTAGTGCAAGGGTTAGGTATACCGCACTTAGGAGGCAATGTGGTTACCGACGCGTTGCACTTTGAGAGTTCGATTATTCATCTGCAGTCACTCGAGAAAAATGCAGGCCTAGACCTTCGCATCGTGATGCCGCGTGAGGGAAGGATTGACCTTGAGGACTTTAGTCGTGTTGTCGACCGAAATACTCGGCTAATCGAGATTTCGCTCGTAACCATGTATAACGGATTTCAGCATGACCTTAAGGCAATATGCGACTTAGCACACTCCAATGGAGCGTACGTGTACGCCGATATCATCCAGGCTGTAGGAGCTGTTCCAATCGATGTGAAAGAAAGTGGAGTAGACTTCTGTGCCTGCTCCGGATTCAAGTGGCTAATGGGTGACCTTGGGCTTGGATTTCTTTATGTGCGCGAGGACCTTTTGGGAAGCGTGATTGAGCGCACCCAATTCGGCTATCGATCAGTGAATAATTACCAAACGCACTTCTTACCTTACGACCCTCCAGGTGACACCCCATTTACTTGGGACCTTGGTGAGG
>PBPC01000056.1 GCA_002724575.1 Gemmatimonadota bacterium
AATAGGACAGCTCTTCCATGTCATAATCATGCATGGTTTCTCCGTCGCTATCATTGCTATAACGATTCATTCCATTAGATAGTGGCACATATACCCCCATCCCCTGGTTGTCTACCGTATAGCCTTCTTCCTTAAGCATCTTGATGAATGCTGTAGCATCATCGTGTGAACCCATCAATGCACCACGTCGAATGTGATTGATATATTCGTGGCCGTTGTGATTGTAGGTTCCATAGTCACCAAATACCCATCCCCTTGGATTTCCCTTAGGATTCTCTTGACAGAGAACCTTGGCTTTACCTTCGGGGTGAGGCATGATGACCAGCGTTCCGTTATTATATCCGGTAATGAAGTCAGTCATAATTTATCCTTTTCCTCGTGATTTCATTTGTTCTTCTGTTGGAAAGATGAGTCGACCATCTTCCCAGAGGTAGTTGGTAAAGTCATCCATATCGGTAACCATTACTTTTTGCACAGCCCCCATCATTGCTGCGGGACCTCGTGTAAGTCGAGCCATAGCGCTCTTGAATGTATCATCTAGTGGATGTCTTTCAAGTTCGTTATGTTGGTTGCCATCTTTATCCCACCAAAAGAGGTTGTATAGATTGCTCATTAATTCTCCTAAATGAAGAGCGGGGTGTCATCGTTATCAACATTGTAAGCGATATTTTCCACTTCTTGTCCTTGCTCAGCTTTGATTGCGTTGTTGATAAAACGCTCGTAAGCGATTTCATCGCCATTTTGATCGGCCAGCTTGGCCTTCTTGATTTCACGAAGAGCAACTGGTGTCTCAATCATGATAGTTTTTGCTCCGAAGAGCACGGGTTGGGGCAAGTTATCGTTGTTGTTCAAAAATCGAATTTCCACTTATTTCTCCTTGCTGTTTATAGTTTAGTTTCCAAAGCGAACCGTGAGTTGGAAAGTCTCTGTGAAACTCACCCCCGTAAGGGGGTGCCCCGTAGGGGTTAAAGTTTCACGAATGTATCATAAATTAATACGGCGTCAGGCAAATTCAAACTACAGGTTGTAACCAATGTATTTATAGTTGCCAGCCTGCCTTTTTGCTCATTTATGGCTCTTAAATAGCCAATAAATTCATCGATGTCCATTCTTTTGACTCCTTTGGGGGTTTCGCGCGCTAATTTTTTTTAGCTACCCACCTTACTGCTTCGTATCGAGATAGAGCTGACGGCAATATTTCTCAATTCTTTCTTCTTCTTCTTGCTGAATTGCCAGGGTAGGATACCCGCAACCAGCAGAGCCTTGTTCTTTTATTTCCTCCCATGTGCATGGTCCATCATTAAGTGTTTCTGCTTCGGTTGCACTTAAGATCTGACTCTTTTCAACTTCTTTGTTTATGCAGCCATGGTATGCTTTAACTGGGCCATCGTAGAATGGATCACCTGCAGTGACACACTCAACGAGAATCCAGGTAAAGATACCCATAGCCATAATTCCACACAGAAAGCCAGAGATTCTATCGAATAGTTCTAGCTTTCTATCTGATTTAGTTCTGTATTTCATTTATAGTTTTATCCTTCAAGATTAAATTAACGGAGGGCCAACTTTGTTGACCCTCCGTTACGCATTTACTGACGGACGATGCACTAAGGCACACCTTTACAACCGCTTTCAACTGGCTGCGTCCAAGCAAATGTCGTCGCTAATCTATCCTTCTATTGGGGCAATGTAAATGTCTTTTTTAGGGACATAAGTTGCCTTGTCTCCAATGTGAATTTCGATTTGTTCTGGAGCATTTTCCAGATCTTCTTTAGCATGTTTAAATTCATCGTAGTGTGCTATTGCTGTATCTTCTAAGAACCAGCAATAGGTAGTTGTCCCTTCCATTGTCCTTCCTATATGGTTGTTTAAATAGTGGAAGCAACCATGGTCCGCTAGATGTGTTAGTAGGATACTCCATACCATAGTTGTTAAAAATGTAGGCCTTGGTCTCGTCAGCCTACCGAGGGACTTTCGCCATGCTCAAGAGTACTGCTGCTCCAACCCCGGACAGCTTCCTCAATTAAGCCTCATGTCACTGTTGCCAGATTAACATGATCCCTTTTGGATTTGAACAGTTTACTCTGTCCCCATTATAGGGGGATCCGCCACCTATTGGCAGGCTCGTAGAGCTACCTTGAGAAGTTGATCCTCATCGGTAAGCCCTTCAAGCTGTGCTTCATAGGCTGCATCCAAACCAATCTTAAAGATAGGTCCAGGTTGTAGTCCTGCTTTCACAAGATGTCTACCCTGTAGTATCTTTGGAATTGGCTTCTCTCCAAACTCAGCGAAGTAATCAAAGCACCGAGCCGACGTATCATGTTCTAGGTCAGGGTCGCCGTAAGGCCATCCTTTGTAGATGTGTCGGTCAGGTCGGCCACAACAATCACACTTTGACATCCAACCAAGGACATCAAGTCTGAGTTTATTGTGTAGCCGCTTGTATGCGGTTGCTTTAGCTTCGCCTTGAAAGAGATTGTATGGCTGCATATGAAAGCCAACGATGTCAACAGCTCTTTGAATAAGCTTTTTGTCATCAGTTAGCCTTCTGAGGAAACTTTCGGCAGGTACCCTACCCTTCGTATCATGCTCCCACGCCGTCCATAGACGTTCCGCAGGAAAGTCACCTGTTTTTACCATCTCGGGAAAGACGGTTGTCTCAGGTTTTCCTACGTCGTGTAGCATAGCTCCAAAGATAAATGCTTCGGCCCAATCAGGGTCGACTTTATCTCGTGCATATGCTGCTGAGTCTGTTACTTCAAGTGTATGGGTCCAAACATCCCCTTCAGGGTGCCAGTCAGGATGTTGATCACATCCAATTAGCACCTGAAGTTCAGGGAAGTTTTCAAGCCAAAGACTTTCTCTCAGAAAGTTCAAGCCAATACTCGGCTTGTCAGCAAACATGAGAAGCTTACGAAATTCTTCGTAAACTCTCTCTTTGCTGAGGTGGGGGAATGAACCCCTCATAGTGCGGATTAGTGCCATCGTGCTTGGATCCACTACCTTTGCTTTACGGGCAAGCAGTTGCATAGCTCTAAGTGCTCGAAGCGGATCTTCTACGAAGGTTGCCGGATCTGTAGCAGATAGAATTCCTCGCTGGAGATCTCGTAGTCCACCGAAGTAGTCCACAAGTGTTCCAGCTTTCAGATCAATATACATGCTATTGATCGTGAAGTCTCTACGCATCGCTGCCTCTTTAGGCGTCATGGTAGGGTCTAGATCACAATCGAAATCTTTGTGACCTACTCCAACACGGTTATCCCTTCTAGGGACACTGATGTCGAGATCGATACCATCACATTTCTCTCTTGAGAGTTTGATGATACCGAAGCTCTTGCCGACAGTTTTGGGATCGTAATCTGCCAGCTTGGTGACAAGAGTATCGTATGATACTCCATACACCTCGATGTCCCAGTCCTTTGGAGTGGTACCGAGCAGAAGATCTACTACGCTACCACCAACCAGGACTGCTTTACCTCCAGCAGCTGCTATATGGTTAGCCACCACAAAGATCTGCTTGGGGATTGAGTTGAGTATCTCAGTACTCAGCGGTTTCTCCATCATTATATCCTCCTCGGGATCTTTTATGTTTAGCTTTTCTGTCTAGTCCAGCTTTTTCTACTCTGTGGTCTCTATTGTGGTGAGACCCAGAGTGGTTTCCAGTTCTAAGGATCATACCTAATGCTGGCATGCTCCTGGTTTTAATCTTTTTAGTTTTCTTTTTCTTACTCATAGCCTACCTCTCTGTTTCTTGCTCGAACTGAGCTCTAAATTTCTTGCTAATTTTCCAGAGAAAGATAGCCCACCTATCCTTAGCCGGGTTGTTCGCCGCGTGAGGGTTCTTTGTGTTGAACTCAAAGACTCCACCCACAGGGATTTGATAATTTACAGGGTCACTAGGGTTCTTGTCCCGTGTCCAGTAATAGTTAGGGTACTGACAGTCGTAGTACCAAGATTCAATTTCTCCAAGATTGATGCCAACTCCACGCCAATCTGCATAGCTGTCGTCCCTATGCGGAGTAATACCGATAGGGCCATAGACAACCAAGCCAAGATCTGCGTCGGGCATCCAATGCTTACAGTAATTCCAGATTCTCTCATCTCTGATAGCAGGGATAAACTCCCTGTTTTTCAGGTCCCACTCATGCTGAAGCCAGTAACGCTGTCTGTTACGAGCATAGTTCGACATATCTGGTGCGAGCCTATCCATCTTATCAGCAAGGTGATTAGTGATAGTCTCTACTGTTTGGGGTTGAATGATACCAAGTTTACGAATGGTCATTTAGCTCTCCAGCTACTGTTAATAGTACGTCTCCATGACAAGGCTTAGGTTTGCAAAAGCAACCCAGTGTTTTGTCCTGAAGTGACTTCACTGCTAAGCGAAATCTTTCGTCTGTTTCGATTCTATTCCTAAGGTATCTCTCATAACAGATAAGAGTATCGCTTAGGTTATGCGTTTGGTTACACAGTGGACAGGGTTTGCCTACTGTAATTGGGTTACCAAAGTAACCGGTCTGACCTTTTCCTGGTCGTCCTATGTATACGTCGTATGGTTCTTTGTAGAGATTTACTACTTTACCCATGTGTTCCTCCTCGTCCTGATCAATAGCAGATAGGGCTCAGTCATACACTGCTGGCTACGAGTAATATCATCCAGACTGGTTTAGACCTCGCCCTTACTGCTGTCGGACTCCGACCCGTTAGGGTCGGTAGTTATCACTTGGGTTTTGATATCTTTAGTAACGTCTATAACGTAAGTCCATAGTGCATCTGTCATGCATCTATGGTAGTTTTGTTGATCTACATGCAGGTTAAGTCGCTTGGCGAGCCGCCAACCCCTTTCCCATGCCTTTAGCTCTTCAGATAATATACACACTCTATATGCTGTAGACTTTTCTATCCTTCCATCAGTTACCTCAGAGGGATACACTGGATGGGTCTCCTTAAAGGATTCTTTTGCTTTGTCTAGTAGATAGTGTCCACACTCATGAAGGAGTGTATAGAACATGTTTTCTGGTTTGCAACGTGAGTTGATGAAGATCTCTTGATCTTCAAATACTATGCAGTCTTCTACTCCCCACTTTTCCGTTACAGTATAGTTCTTTGATTCAGCCCAAGACTTGAGCTGTTCATATTGTATGATCCAGTCGTTGTCAGTCATGGTGATCTCCATACTCTAATACTATCATAATATGACAGTATGATAACAGTAAGAAAAAAAATACAATTTTCAATGCATTTTTTGTTTAAGAGGGTTTATGTAATAAAAAGAGGAGCCAGAGCAAGTCTGACCCCTCTTGTGATATTCTGTTTCTTCGCATTAAGCCAAAAAACCAGTAATCACGGTTGATTACGAGCGCTTTCGTTGCTCACTCCGGTGCATTTTGTCTCGTTTGCAGGGCCCCAATGGGGGTATCCAGGGATAACGAAATGGAAAGCACAAACATATAACCCTTTAATATTAAGTACTATTAAGTACTAAAGAGACCGTTGGAGGTATGTATAATTTTAGTGGGAAGGGTCTTCAGACCTTCCTATAGATATCTTTTTACTCTCTTTCCGTAAAAGGAAACTCCCCCTATCGGGGGGCAGAGCTAAAAGTGAAGAGGTTTTGTCTCTATAAACATAAGTCTATAGAGTTTTGTCCTCTTCGGTTAAACGACATTAGATATCCATGTTTGAATTTCAATAGCTACGGGTGAAGCTAACTATATACCAAGGTATAAGATAGTTGACCGCCGTCTATTCTCATAAGAACGTTGTCCTTTTCCTTACTTGTGACTGTGAAGAACATCACATGACTTTGGGATTATGGTGTAAGGATACCCATACCCGATTAGAGCATACAGGATGTACACTCCTTAGAAGTGCAGGCGTTAGCCTGCTGAGACTGTTTTGCCGTAAGTGGGTTTAAGTTTTCCAGAAAAAAGTCCAAATAGGTTGGAAATCTGGACATATTTCTTGATTATTCCAGAAAATGTTGGAAATAGTTTGATTTGGGCCCCTTTTGTTCCCAAATTTCCAGTTTTTTTCAATATCTTCAAATATCTGGTTCTATTTTCCAGTTTCTTTCTTTTGGTTATCTTTTTCTTTATACCCCTCTTCTAATTCTCCCCTATCGGGGAAAAGGTCCCCCCTGTCGGGGGGGTGAGAGTCATGTCTTATTATAGAGTGTTCTATTATTAGTTATTTGACTCTTTTTGGTTATCCTGTAGGGAGGGTAAGGCCACGGCGGAGGGCTGCGTAAGCAGTCCGACGTTATCTGGTTATTTATTTATAAAATAAAACCCCTGCCCACCTTTACAGGTGAACAGGGGTTTAGTCCTATCTTAGAACGGGTGGTCCGTGGCAGCCGGGAGCTCCGTAGCTGGAGCCTCGGGCTGTGCCGGAGCCGCAGGCGTGTTGGCCTGCAGCATGGCCTGGACTGCAGTCGCCAAATTGGCAACAGTAGCTTCCAAGCTCTCCACACGAGAGGCATTACCCTCAAGGGCAACCTGCGTCTTCGACGGCTGGTTTACCCACAACTGAGGATACGGCTTCCACACGTCCTGACCGTTCTCGTCCTTCTTCTGGGTGTTCCAGGAAAGACGGACACAGTCATTGGGATTGGTGACAACCCCGGCGGAAACGAGTGCATCAGCAGCAGCAATCAACTGCTTACACACGTCGTAGGGCCCCGTGGACTTCAAGTCCTTGATCGTGGCCTGGATGTTGCCGTTGCTATAGGTCTTCAGAGAGAAACCCTCTCCGATGGCCTTGCCAACAGCAGCTTCATTAATTGCAGACATATGTCCTCCTGTCTTAGGCCGCAGCCTTGACTTTTTCAGTTACCCTTCGATTGATTTCTTGAACAGTGTTAGTCCACCCACTCGAAACTGCTTCAAGGGTACCAGCAGAAACGAGACCAACGGCGGCCAACAGCATCATAGGAATCATCACCACGTAAAAGAACATGGTCATAATTTCCAGAATGGGAGTATACTTTGCGATCAAAGTCACACCCAAGGCTCCAACGAGAACCTTACCCCACCAGGGGATTTGCTTTGCCTCAGCCGCAGGTGCAGCTGGAGCCTTCTTAGTAGCCATAAAGACCTCCTCTAAGGCTTTTTGGTTAGCGAGTGACCTCCAACAGGTACTCCACACAAGTTGGATGCGTCAGCATCCATTATGCTTCGGATTGCCTCAGTCGTTGGCCGACAGGACAGTCCTCTCAGGAGGGGGTCGTCAGACCCCCTTATTTATTTATGGGGGGCCTTATTTATGGCGGAGTAAAAAAGGGGACCCCCGAAGGGGTCCCCAGTGGTTGACTTCACAAAGGAGGTAAGCCTAGTCAGCCACAATTGCGAGTTCTTTGGCATTCTTCTCATCGAAGTGCCTGAGTGTTCGGTATGCTCCGTGGAGTTCCGCACAATCTCTTGCCTCACTCAAGATGTCATCATTTGCACGGTCGAGCCCTGCGTTGATAACACAAGATTCTCCGGCAATGTAAACGGCGTTCTCACTAATCACATGAATACCGTTTTGTCCATTACCGCTGATGGTGTTCGTAACACCGATAACAGCGAAAATTCCAATAACGAAACCTGCGATAGCAAGAATAATGGTCTTAAATTCCATGAGTCCCTCCTAATGGAACATGCAGTATGCCATCCAGACACCAAATATGGCGGCCAGATAATACTGGGTTGTGTGTAAAATGATTGGCGGATCTGTCTTCGGGTCGAATTCGTTTTCCATGTTTCCTCCTACAGGAACCAGGGAATGACCCATGTCACCCCTAATATGATTACTGCCAGCATATATGCCAGCTCTCCGGGTGTAAAGTATTCATCCATGGTCACCTCCTTAGGGGAACGTGGCGTCAGCCACGTTATCCCTTATTTATAAAAAATAACTCTCCTCTGCTACCTAAATGGTACCAGAGGAGAGTCACCCAGGTTCATGCCTTGCGGAGTATAGTGATTATCAGACTTATGTCTTCTATACCCCTCCTGGGATGGCGAGCTGTTTTGTTGTGGATTTCAGTCTTCCACTCGTAGACCGTTTTACAGTGATCAAGTCATCACGGTTAAATGGCTCCTCGTCCAGGGTCTTGTTTTCGACCAGCTCACGCCACTTCTGGAGTCTTAGGCCGCCGGTTGTACCGGTATTTTGACCTGATGTGTCGCATTCTACGATTGCGAAAAGGCAAAGGAGAGTGACTGCCCTAAACCTGGAACTCGTAAGAGTTCCATTATTAGTATAGCGGGTGGCAAAAGGAAAGGAAGTACCACACAAGCCACGCGAACACTGCTCCCGCAAAGAAAATGCAGTAGCAAGTGAAGTTGAGAAGAGAATTCATTTCATACCTCCAGGGATTGTGAGAGAAATAAAAAACCACCTCCGGAGAGGTGGTCGGTGTGGGGAGTAGGTGTAAGTTACTCGGTTGCCTTGTGGATCGCCTCCTTCACGGAGTCACGAACCTTGACAGCACCATCACGGATGTTCTGCTGCTGGGAGCCAGCCAACTGACCCCACAAGTACAACGACATACACGCAATTCCCAAAAGAACAAATAGATCACCCATTGGATTCTCCCTTAGGCTTCTTACCCATAAGCTTACGAGCAAGTTCCCACTTCTGAAGATCATCACGTACAAGAGTACCATCAGCGAACTTGGTGGTTACCCTATAAGTGACAGTGCCATCACTCCCCTCAATACGGTACAGGGCAAGACTATTGCCACTGGTATCGAACTTGTGAGTGAAGATACGCTCAACTCCCTTGGGGAGTCCTGTCTGTTTCCGGATGATCGGTTTTGGTTGTGGTGCCTGCTGGGTACTTCCCAGATCAGACATAAGCACCTGACGTGCTTGATCCATACTTTGGCCCATCGCTACCTCCTTGCTGTGAGTCCGCCAAACCCGAGTCGTTAGACTCGTTATTTATTTATAAAAAAGTAACCCCCACGTACGGTCGTACGCAGGGGCGCTTCTAACGCTTGTTGATGACCGGCCTGTGGACGTTCAGGGTGAACTCGTTGACCGGGACGTCCTTGCTGTGCCAGGACAGGTTGGGGTTGCGGGCGACCTCGTCGTGAATCGACCTATGTGCGAGCTGAGCCGGTGTCGGTGCGTTTGTTCGCTTCTTCCACTCGGAGTAGCTCCAGTTTCCATTCGTCACGGTGACCTCCTTAGGTCCTAAGAGTGATATTGCACCGTAGTCGTGGCGTCCGCCACGTTATTTATAAAAAAATGGCCCCTGCGTACCGTCGTACGCAGGGACGCGAGAGTTAGCGTGTGCCTCCGCTGGCGGCCTCCGACTACAGCATCTCGCCGTAAGTAGTCAGAAGCCGTGGCTTCCAGCGACCCCGAGAGTCAGCTCGGTGGACTGAGAGCAAGGTGCCACCTCGCCCGTCTCCATAGTTATGCGGAACACTGCAAAGCATGTGCTCCAGAGAACTCGTGCCGTCAGGCACGTTATTTATTTATGTTATCTTATGGGGGCGGAGTCATCCTATAGCGGAGTACTGTCATAAATAGAGTAAAGAAAAAAGTACCACCCGAAGGTGGTACTTTAATCTTGATCGATCACCCCTTCAGGTTAGAAAGGGTTCTCAGTCATTCCCATGTCCACGCAGAAGCCGGTCTGCTCGTCCACGATATCTCCAGCAGGAGTCGTAGAGAGCAGCTCGGGAGTGTACTCATCAGGAGCTACCGGGATAGCCATGGTCTCGATCTCGAAGATCTTGATCCGCCTACCACCAATAGCACACTCATGCCACTCCCACTCAGTATCCATCCTCTCGATCTTGCGAGTCTGAAGAGTCTGGAAGAACTGAAAGGCCATCGCCTTGTTCCGCCGGTACCAGTTGGTATCGAACGTGAGTCCACTCCTCAACTCCGAATTCCCGAAGGAGTTCTTTCGGAGCAGAGGGAGAGTCCTCAAGAACAAGTTGAGACACAGCTCCTGAGCCAGCTTCTGGTTCGCCTCAGCAGTACCGAGATTGAAGTTCTGCATCACTGGGATCCAGAACTCCTTGCGATACTTGAAGCGAGCCTCACTCAACTCCTTGAGGTTGTGGCGTCGTCCATTCACAGTCACAGAGGACTGAAGAATTTCTGGCGGAATCCACACCCAAAGCTTGAGCAACTTGAGAGCTGCTACAGGATCCATCAAGAACGATTGATTCGCTCGTCTGTACATGGCTTACCTCCTAATGTAAAGCCGTTGAATGGTTGTCATACACCATGCATGACACTCCATTAAAAAAAGGAGGTGGCGACACCCCCCGAAGGAGATGCCGCCACCCAAGGACTTAGTTGCCCTTCTCTTGCATGAAGTTGTTCATCGTGTTGCAGACATCTGCAACTCGACTAGTAAACTCCTTGCCTTTGCCTTCACGGCTCGTGCGGATGTGATTGACCACTTTGGATCGCAGGAGATCCCTGCAGTGATCACACTCGTCAGCAGGCGTACCCACCAACTCCGCATGGTCCTCAGCATGGTTGGCCCAGTGAACCACAGCGTGGAGAATGTCCTGTTCCTCACCCTGACTGACAGTTTCCTGTAGCTTCTCGAAGAAAGCGTCCAGTCCACCGCCTGCCAGGTATTGGCAAGGATAGGTCATCTCAATGCCAAGCTCGTTCAGAATGGGAGATCCCTCGAACGTGACGGCCCTGAAGGCACGATTCACGTTGGTCTTGCGACCTTCTGGCTTGAACTTAGCCACTGTGTGCTCGGTCACCCAGATAGTCAGCAGCTCAACCTTGCTCAGACCCCGAAGAGTCTGTACGAGCAGGTCTTGCTCAGCTTCAATCTTGGCGTTGCGCTCTTCCGGCTCCAGGCCTTCATTCCTGATACTCCGGACATTCGCACCGAACTTCGGCAATCCACTCTTGGCCATAAGGTCCTTGTAAGACCTAGACTCGGGATTAGCCGACTTCACTGACATTCCCAAAGCCTGTGGGAGAAGGTCTGCAAGTTCCACCGTGGGGCTTTCCTTGATGTTGTCCTTCTTCCAAGCAGCCCACAACGTGTCCATGGTAGCAGCACAGAAGTGCACGAGGTTTGACCCTCTCACACTAGGCCGCATCACTTCTCCGTCGCGGATCTTCTTCTCTCCCGAGACAGGTCGCCAGGTCAAGACGTCTGACATCTTGGTCTTGCCAGTACAATGGCTAACCCAAGAAGCAAACTTCTCCATGTTAAGGTGACCGTTGCTGTCGTTCCAGGGCCCGTCAACCTCTGCTTTGCAGCCAATGGGTTCCCACCGGCCTTCAGCGTCCCTGACCCAGTTCCGAACATCAGCCAACTTGGCCGGGTCCGAATTGAGGATAATGTGCTTTGCAGCATCAATAGCCTCTTGGATCAAGACAGCACACGCAAGCGCATGCATACGCATGTTCAAAGCAAGGAACAAGGAGCAGTAATACGTCAACTGCCCAACAGGACCCCGACCGTCCGTGCCTAGTATCTTCAGAGCCTCTGGAGAGACAATGAAGTCACCATTTCCGACCTTGAAGCTGCCATCGACAGCATCTTGGATCTTCTCGCACAACTGAACGGCGGACTTCCAGCTTTCCGCCACCTTACCCGGCTCGATGAGGAAGGTATCTGACTCCGTTCCCGGAATCAGTGCGATCCGGCTCTTGAACATCTCAACGACCTCAGGGTCGTAGTCGACTAGAACCGTATCACCATCGTCATCTCCCTGCATCCCATCCACGAGATCAGCCTCGTTGAAGTACGCTACCCAAGGGGCAACGACCAGACCTTTCTCGGTCTTGGTAAGCAGGTGACTCAGATGACCACACTTCCTGGCGTCAATGACCTTAAGTACCTTGAGAGCCTGCGGGAGGATCATCGGGAACCTAGTAACAGCCACTTCACTACCATGATGGAAGCGCCACTCTCCGCCATCATGCAGGTGCCGCATTACGATATGCCCAGGAGGCACACCGTTATCCAACACAGCCACGTACCGCAGCGACCTCTTGCCAGCCCCTTGTCGGAGATGGTAGAGCTTCCGCTGCAATTCGTCCTGCACGAAGTCCCACACGAATGGAACCTTCAGGGGGTCAACAAAGACACCCAAGCGCTCACTCAGCTTCTCAGCAAACTGGATGATGAGTTGCAGCTTTTGATCATCTTCGCTTTTGTCTGCGAGGATGCCATAGAGGCCACCTTTATCTTCCAGCTCCTGGAGAGCCTTGCTCACGAACGACACCACCCGTTTCCGGTTAGCGTTGTTATCCTCGACACGTTCGAGGATCTCGAAGCACCACTTGATCGTCCCTTTACGATCCCAACGTTGCAGGATCCCCATGAAGTACCCCTCACCGACGATGCTCTCTTCGAGCAACTCCGGCTTTACCAGGACACCAGTCACGGGGTCGAACGCACCAGTTTTCAGACCACACTTTGCCTTAGCAAGGTCCTTGTGCTTTCCTTTGATCTGAAGCCAATCGACCCAGATCGTAGGACGTCCTTCATCATCAACGCAGCGATCATCAGGCACCAAGATGCCTTTGATGAACACCCCATGCAAGGGATGCCACATACGAATCTGAATGGGACAAGCACCACCGATGCGCTCGAAGACGGGGTGAGCCGGGTGGATCCTTCCAGACCCATCAGCACCCGCATGGATTACCTCACCTTTGGCGTTGGTTGAGGTAATGTCCTTCATCACCACTGGCAGGTTCTCGAAAGTACCATTACCAATGGTAGGACTGCCTAGCCCACGAATGTAGGCTGCACCATCCACGGCCTTGGGGAACGTACGAGCGAACAACGGCAGGAGCCGCCTGTCGTACATGTGCTTCCCACCGAGTATCACCATGCCAGCTAGATAAGCAGCACGGATGATATTCATCCCGATGGGTGCCCTTTGGCCTCGGTCGTCACGATCCTGTTCGTTTCGCAAATGGATCACGGGGACGTGAATCCCGCGAGTGAAGCTGTCTTGCAACTTCTCCACAACGAACTTGATCAGACCGGGGAGACCCACGGCCCTTGCGACCTTCAGACGGGGCTTCCCAGTACGCGCAAGAGTATACAACAACCCTTGTGCGACCCTAGTGGGGTAGCTGGCACGACCCAGCAACTGAGAAACAACTCTGACCGTCTTCTCGAGCCTTTGCCTGACTTTCGCCAAGACAGGCTCTCCTTTGGCGTTTTGAGTATTTTCACTCATAATGCCATCCTCCTTTGTTAGTGCTGTTGATTTCACACGGTTTGGCGCACCAAGTCTCACCATGCTAGACTCTTCCAACAAGAGCCATTAAAAAAAAGATGGAGGGGGGCCTTGCAGCCCCGCCTCCATGTCATACCATTAGACCGCTTCCCCCACTACTACTTCTCCAAAGGGAAGAGTGTGAGTTGTTTAGGAACCTCCTTGGTCTTCTTGGGTTGACGCTTGCCAGCTCTAACGAGGATCTCCTCGCAAAGCCGACAAGCTCCGTATCTGTTTCCTGCTTTGTCGGTCCACCATCTCAGTGGACCGCCGTGTAAGCACCATGCCATAGGCACTGACCTCCGTTCATAGGCGTAATTGCCATTAAAAAAAGAAAGGCCGAGGTCCCGTAGGACCCCGACCTGTAGCCGTAAGGCTACCTTCCTCTTCTAGCGGAAGCATTCCTGCTGGATGATGCTCTTACAAGCATCTACTGCTCCACCCGAGGGATTGCAGTAGGGATGGCTTTCACCAACCCTTTTGATGCAATCCTTTGGGTAAGGCATTCTGTCTCTCCAGTCCAGCCAAGAGGCTGCCCAGAAGAGAAGCATGAAAAACAACCACACGTAGAGGAAGAACTTGATCAAGAACTTGATCATCTCTACCTCCTTCTGATTCCCCGACGAAGCTCGAAGATGTGACGCTGGTTGGCCTCGTCCCAGGTCTCGTTTTCCACCCGAACGCGTTCACGCTGTTTCTGCTGAAGCTCGTAGTCTTCAACAGCAACTTTCGTCCGGATGTTCTTCTTCCTGGTGCCACCCTTGTAGCGGACCACCTTGGTCCCATCAATGAGCTTCACCACAGGCTCGTCACCGGTTTTCTGTTCATCTGTCATCTCAACTCTCCTTTTCAAGGGGCAAAATTGCCCATTAAAAGAAAAAAGCCGACCACCCGAAGGTGGCCGACTTTCCCCTGCAGCGAGCCCGTTCTGACTAGCAGAACTTGCCCTTGGCGTTACGACGACGGACCTTGCCATCATTGTCCCGCTTGTAACCCAGCTTGTTGAACTGAGCCGCCAACGTGCCACCGCTGGACTGGTTCTGCTCCTTCTGCTCCTTCAGGTAGCGACGGGTCTCCGCCTTCGTGGCCGAATCGCTTCGCCGCTTGACGGTGTAAGCACCACCATTGCGTCGACGCTCTGCCAGTTCACGCTTCTCCGCCGCTGCCTTCTTGGCCTGGAACTGCTTCTCCTCCCAAGCACCGTAGTACTCGAAACGAGCAGCAGTGCACCCGGTGCACCGACACTGGACATTGCCACCCTTCTGACCCTTGCGAGTCTCAGGGTGCTGCCAGGTCAGGTACCCGGACACAGCACAGATGAAGACCTCTCGAAGCTCCTTGGTGAACGGATCCACGCTGTAGCCCTTGGTCTTGTCTTTGCTGATCACGGGCTTCTGACCCTTGACCCCAAAGTCACGACACATGACCAACAGGATGTGCATCACCTTCCAAAAAGCACCCTTGTTCTTCTTCTCACTCATGGCTTACCTCCTTGTGGTAGAATAACAGAGAGACATTCCCTGCTATTAGCCATTAAAAAAGAAAAGGTGACCACCCCGAAGGATGGCCACCCCAGCCGAAGCTGTTAATCTGGTCGTACTACTGTCCGAACTCACCGTTGGCGAGCAACTCCACGTCCGACATCTGCTCGTTCGGCAGCTGCTCCACGGGGATGTACACACGACCGGGCTCGCGGTACATCGACGTCATGTCACTGTCCGGATCAGTGAGGCTGTTGGTCTCAGGCTGTCCCTTCTGCAGGTTCCGGGAAACCCGAAGGATCTCCGCAGCTGCATCAAGACAAACACCAGGAATATTCAGATTGCTATTGCGATTTTTCATTACACTACTCCTTATGAGCTGGCATATCGACATGACATACCTTCTATGCTCATTAAAAAAAGAGTGGCAGGGCACCCATGTGGGGTACCCTGCCTGTTCTTCTTCTACCGGTCGAGACCGAGCTCATAGCAATAGTCTGGTACCTTGATCTCGTGACCTTCAGCAGCCCACTGCTGCATCTGATGACACTCCACGAGCATCTCGCCGTCGAGTCCCGTCACGAACAACCAGGCAAAGCCCAGTCCCAGTATTGCCAGCACTGTCGCTGTCATAAACTTCTCAAACATCTCACTCTCCTTCTTTAGGCGGAATTGCCATTAAAAAAAGAAGTGGCAGGCTCCCATTGGGATGCCTGCCCTCTAGTATGCCTACTCCTTGTTGAGTTGGCTCTCCCAGGTGTCGGGTACGTTAATAACGCTCCCAGTTTCTACCCAGCTCACGAATCCACAAATGCCCACGATAATGAGGACAATGACGGGGATGGTATCCACGATCTTGATCAGACGGTCCATCAACATGAAGCTTCTCCTTTTGTGGCGTAATTGCCGTTAAAAAAGAAAAGAGTGGCATGCTATTTATTAAACGCCGCATGCCAGGGCGTTTCTCGATTAGGACAAGCTCCAGATCGTGACGATCTCAGCCTTGTCCATGCGCTGGATCAGTCCGTTCTTGTACTCTGCTCCCCCTCGAAAGAGTTCGGGAGCCTGGTACTTGAGATCCTCCTTCTCCTCCTTGAGGCAGGCAGCAGCCTGACCCCAAGTATCGAAGAAGAACTCCTTCGGGAGGACCTCCCGCAATGGCAGGTGTGCTGCTTTAGCACCCACCGCCATCCTTCCCATCCTGCACCTACCGAGGTAGCAGAACCCACCTTGTGAAGATGGTATTCGAATCATAAACATGACACTCTCCTTCTCTGGGCTGAATTGCCGTTAAAAAAAGATAGTCCCCACCTCCGAAGAGGTGAGGACCAGAGCTTTAGAAACTACTCACACTTCGTAAGAGTGCGAGTCACGGTACGGTTTCCCTGCACCACCTTCTTGATGGTCTCCTTGCACCTCCCGTCCTTCTTCATCTGAGCCATGCGAACACGCATCTGATGAGCACGACAGCTGATGGTGTGCATGTACCTGGGATTCTCACACTTGTGAGAGTACTCCGGTGTTCCCACCTCCTGTTGGACCTGGATGCCAGTAGTAGCACACCCAGTGGTCAGGGTGATAAGGGTTAGGGCGATTGCGATGATGAAGTTCTTCATCTTTCTCTCCATTTGCCTGTTAAGGCTCTATTGGGCCAAAGATAGCCATTAAAAAAGAAAAGGCCGAGCCCCCTCCCGAAGGAGAGGACTCGACCGATTCAATTCAGCTCACCTATGCAGCCAGCTGCATCTCTGCAGCGACCTCAACAGGGCTACGACCCCAGTGGTTGTGCTCGTCAACAGCACGACCGACCAGCATCATCATCTCCGTATGCTTCGGCATCTTGCGACCCTTCAGCACACCGTAGATGACTGCGAGAGCCCGAAGGTCCTCCCACTTGGCGTTCTCGATGTATCCAATGGACAACACCTGAGCAGCACCACCACGAGTGACTTCCTTGACCGTAGCCATGTAGTCCTCGTCAACGACGACCGAAGGAATCTCCGGTGTTTCGTTCTTGGCAAGCAGATCCTTGATCTCCCTGTTCTCATCCTTGATCTCAATCAAGAGCTCAGTGATGACGTCCAAGCCGAGCATGCGCTGGAGCCAGTTGTACTTGGAGACAGGCTCCTCGTACACAGCATCGATGATCTCGTCCTCATCCGAGTCGTTGACCTCCTTGACGAAGAGCCCGTTCCACCAGATTGAGGCATCCTCGATCAGCGCCTCGATCTTGGTACCAACCCAGTTGGCCGCCTGAGCAACCATCTCCTCAAGAGCCAAGACACACTCCACCACGAAGGCCACCGAAGAGACCAAAGCGTTGAGAGCCCAGTTCTTGACACGACCGGGAATGGCAACAACCCACTCCACGGACTCGTTGAACTGGTCACCAGCAAGCTTGAGCTCACCAGCAAGCGACTCGTGACGAGCGTGACGCTCAAGAAGGCCGTCCTCCTCCATGTTGACCGTGTTGGGGAACTCCTCCCCAGCCACCTTCACCGTGTTGCGGGTGAAGATGTTCAGGCCGAGCTGGATGCTCGTGACGAACCCGTTGACCAAAGCCCGGAAGCCCTGGAAGTTGGAGCCCACCACCATGGTGATGATGAAGAGCCCGAAGAGGCCGTAGAGGCCCAGGATGAAGTTGCTGAAGATCTCAGCGTTTTGCCCTGCCATAGCATAGGCATCAAGTACGATTGAACTGTTCATGACTTACCTTTTCCTTCCTCCCTCATAGGGAGAATTGATGTGAATGCAGTGCCTACCCACCATGGGAGGCCTGCTGTTGCTCGAACTAGAAAGCGGATCCACATGGGAGGCCTACTGCAGTAGACCCCCCATGCTTCACCTAACAAGGTGTGGGTACTTTATTCATACGCATCTCTCACTGAAGGAGGCCCAGTGAGGTCAGCCCACCCCTACCCACGTAGGGATCGTACACCGTTATTGATATGCACGGTATACACACATGGAGGCGCCCTCTTACATGGGCAGCTAGTGTGTTCAGTACTAGCAGTAAATACCTCCAGCGTTGCCCTCTACATAGGCGTGTACTAGCGTGTGGTCATGCACCACACCACAGTACTATCTCACGACAGTGCTGTGTAGTACGCGAGAACTAGTCGCTTTACCTATACAGAGGGGTTGTTTATTGTGTTCCCATTCTACCTACTCAATAGCGGTGAGCATGTGGATGCCTTGTTACAGGGCTTATACCAACGTATCCGAATGTGTAGTTCATGCCTTATTACAGGGCTTACAGTACAGCATACACATCCTTGAACAGGATACATCTTACTCGTTGCTACCTTTACGATAGAACGTAACTGACTCCGGTATCACCAATGGTGAGAACCTACTACTTGTCCGCTAGATGAGTCAACGGGACAAGGCAGAAGCATCACATACAACTATTAAGTCATATGCGACCAACGCTCGTTAAATAAAAAAGTCTTATTACTCGACCGGGGTGGGCAAAAAACTATTCACTGTTCTCTACCATTAATAAATAACCTAGTATCACTAGGATTTATATATTATTTTTTCATATATGTTTTGCATTTAGAACTTGATTCTGTCATTCTTTATGGATATACTCCTACCCAAGGGTAATAAATGACAATTTTTAAAATATTTTGTGTAATAATAGTAGTTTGTCTTTTAGCTCGTCTGACCCGGCGGCCATTTCGCCGTCGTGTTACTGATATAAACCTGCACCATCTTGATTCTCCCAAAGGTTTAGAAGCTGCTTGTCCTGAGTGTGGTGTATCATGTAAATTGTTTATCCCTAGATTCGAACATCTGTGTCCGGAGCACGGATGGTTTAACACCTATTTAAAGGAGATTGATACTATGGCTACCGGTAATGATGACCCAACTCAAGGCGACCCAACCGAACTCGAAGTAGAAGTTCCCGCTGACCCTACCTTTTGCAACCATCTCACCAGGAACAACACTCTTTGCAGAGTCCCTGTTACTGAAGATGATCCTTGTGGTTATCATGACTCAGACGTGCAAAGGTCTCAAGAAATTGCTCTTAAAGAAACTATTATAACTATTTTAAACGAATCATTAGACACAGATTGTTCACTTTCAGACTTTCCTCTTGATGAACGGTGTCCAGCTTATGACTTATTAAAGTATATTATGGATTGTGTACCCCCAAGACTGTTCAGGTCTCTTGAAGACCAGTGTGAACATAACTGGATTGCACGTATCGATGGCTTCTATACATGTAGTTATTGCCAAGATATTTCTGAGGTTTTACCCTGCAAAACCGGCCTCCTCCATAATTACCTCCATAGGCTAGATATTAACAGAGATCAATGTGAGCATTGCGGAGATATAAAATGAACCAAGATTTATACGATCTTTCTAACGCTTTTCAAGCGTTTGTTAATTTTGGGAACAACTTGAAACGAGCTGCTCTTTACGGTTATAAAATAGCTGCAGATCAAGATAATCCTGAAGCCTATACTTTATTGCAAAAACTAGAGCAATTGCATCTTAAGGAAAGAAATGACCTTTTAAGTATGGCTAAGGAGGGACAAAGGTATATTACCATCCTTGTGAATGAGCTTGAATCCCAAATTAAATTTGACGAGGGACAACATGGGAAGTGAAAAGAAAGACAAGCCTGAGGTAGGTCTTGCTATTATACCTAGCCAGGAGACCCACATAGCAAAAGTGTCAGAGGTAGAACCAGAGTACATGACGTACCTGGAACAGTTACCTCCTGAAAAACGCCGCCGC
>PBPC01000057.1 GCA_002724575.1 Gemmatimonadota bacterium
CGATGTAGAGGTTGTCCTCATCGAACAGGACTCGGATCTCGGTCTCCTCCGATGGTACCCCGCCTTCGACCGGCTCCTGTTGCGTGAAATCGGTGATCGAGACCGCTGAAGACCAGAAGTCCTCCAAGATACGACCATCAAGCTCAAGATTGCCGTGGAGAGGTAGTGCCTGTAGGGTGGCCTCAGGCAACTCCTGTGCAACAGATGGATTAGCGATGGGGAATCCAATGAGTTGGCCCATCAATAGCATGAGAACGCACGATTGTGCGATCCTCTTCATCTAATCCTCCCTAGTTGTGTAACACAGCCTGTAAACCCCGAAGAGTTCAAAGGGCCACTAACGAGACACCCAGGCGGAAGTTGTTGTTGTGGGTTTCTAATACCCGGTGTCTAGTATCACCATACATTATGAACATATGACTGATATATCCCCAACGACGACGTCTCCACTTGGCATGGCGCCAGAAGAACTTGATGGATTAGCTAGCAAACTGGAAGTTCGCTTCTCAGCGGATTTCACGTCCCGTTGGAGTGATCTGGAATTCGAAGAGTTGGCTTTGCATGCGTTTAATGTCCAATTCCAGCACAATCCTGTATACCGTCGCTTCTGTGAAGGCAGGAACGCTGTTCCTACTTCGGTTACGAGCTGGCAGCAGGTACCGATGGTGCCAACCACAGCATTTAGATATCTCGACTTGGTAACAGGCGACCACTCCTCTGTGAGGATGGTCTTCCGAACAAGCGGAACTACCAGCACGACCCTTTCTCCCGGAAGACACTTAGTGTCACGGCCCTCACTTTACCATGCTTCACTTCTATCAAATTTTCGCGAACATCTGCTGCCGGATGCTGAAAAGATCAAATTTATATCTTTGATCCCATCTCCGGCGGAGATGCCTCACTCATCTCTTTCCTACATGGTTGGTGTAGCGGCCGACACGATGTCTTCAGAAGTCCAATGGTTTGTGGACGGAGAGGGTGTGCTAAACAGCGCGGGACTCATAAATACATTAAATGACGCAGCGCTGGCGGGTGAGGAAGTGCTTCTGCTTGGAACCGCATTCGCTTTTGTTCACTGGCTTGATGAGTTGGCGGGTAGGGAGTTGCGACGCCTTCCACCAGGAAGTCGGATTATGGAGACCGGAGGATTCAAAGCTCGAGCCCGCGATATCACAAAAGAGCAGCTATACAAGTCTCTTTCCATGACGGTTGGCCTCGAGACCAATCGAATTGTGAACGAATACGGTATGACGGAATTACTCTCACAACTTTATGAATCGCACCTGACTCAACCGAATGAATTACAAGAAGGTCATGCGCCACCACCATGGCTCAGGGTACGTGCACTGAACCCGACAACTCTTGAGCCAGTCGCGGAAAATGAAACGGGGATATTAGCATTTTTTGACCTAGCAAATCTTGGATCAGTTTGCCATGTGCTTACCGAGGATATTGGGCAGGTGATAGACGGGAGAATTCACCTTGAAGGTCGTTTCCCTGGGGCAGAGCCACGGGGGTGTTCGAGGGCTATGGATGAGTTGATGACCTCTAGCCAGGTCACTCGCCGGTGACCCAAGACATCTTCGAAGCTTGGGCGATCCCAAGTTCCGTCGTGGTTCCGGGTGCGACTTCTGATTCTGCCGTAGCTCCAGAGCTTTCTATTCGCAGTCTCTCTATTGAATCCCGCTGGCTAAATGAATTAACCGATATCTTAGTTGAGGGCAGCGGCAGATTGAAAAACCGAAAGGCTAGAGAGCTTGCTCGGATACTCGGAACGGTAGGGAGCCGATTCTTGAAGGAGGGTGACCCACTTAGAACGAAGGCATTGGAGTTGCTTCCCCAAGCTTCTGGTCTGTCAGTTCAGATGGCTCGTGTTGTTTTGGATGGTATGGCTGCAGATTGGGCTGAGGATCGGCTCCTAGGGCTTCTGGAAAACGAATTTGGCACTTCAGAGGGACTGGACGGTTTCGTTAAGCAGAACGGCTGTCGGACAATGGCCATAGGTGCTGATCTCTGCGTCCAGATTGTATCGGGCAGCGTACCTGGAGTCGGAGTAACGGCATTGATTCGCAGCTTGTTAACCAAGGCTCCGACGTTACTAAAGCCAGGTCGAGGAGATGTAGTACTACCCGTGCTCTTTATGCAGGCACTAGCAGTTGTAGATCAAGATCTGGCTGACCATGTAGCTGTCCTGTATTGGTCGGGCGGCAGTTCAGATCTAGAAAGGCGAGTTCTTGATCGAGCCAGTGTCGTAACCACTTACGGTGGGGACGAGTCTGTGGAAAGTATTCGAGCATTGACTCCAGTGACCAAACGCTTTGTAGCATATCATCACCGCATTAGCGTAGGGGTTATCGGCAGTCAGGCGCTTACATCAGGGTTGGTCGAACAGACGGCTCGGGATGTCGCTTATGCCACGGCAGTTTTCGACCAGCGAGGCTGTGTGTCTCCACGATCTATTTATGTCGAGTCCGGCGGAGATACTACACCGCAGGCCTTTGCTGAATACCTGGCGTCGGCCCTTGAATCGATAGAAAACGATCTTCCAGGTGGTCATCTGGAGCTAGAGGAAGCGGCAGCGCTGCATCAGGTTCGTGGTGCTGCGGAATTGCTTGCTGTATCAGGTTCTCCAGGAGGCATCTATCATGGTGAAAAAGCTTCCTGGACAGTGATTTTCGATCCGGATTCGGAGCTGAGATCCGATCACGTTGGCCGAGTTGTTCGGGTGGAATCAATTGAGAACTTAAGTGACTTGATTAAGAGACTTCGCCCTGAGAAGGAGCACATTCAAAGCGTGGGTGTAGCGGGTATGGGGACAGATCTAGATGAATTCGCTGAAGAACTGGGACGTATTGGCGTATCACGTATCGCAAAGTTCTCGGGATTACCATTCCCTCCTCCGCGATGGCACCATGATGGAGGCAGCCCCCTCCGAGATTTGGTCCATTGGGTTGATCTGGAAGAAGTAGGTGGCTGAAGACCTTATGTTTTTAGGGCTCAGTCTTCTTCAATTTCCGGTTCCGCACGCCAAACGACCATCTGGCGGCCACCTCTTGGATTTTCTTCCATTCTCACAGTTAATGACTCGCCCTCTTCGATCCCCAAGTCTTCCCTCATGTCCTGGGGAATCGTAACCCGCCCTCCGACGCCTACTGTGACATCGGTGTAGTAAAGGGTACGATAGATGGCCATGCAGCTCTCCTCCTGTATGCAAACACCCCTATAAGCTAAGTAAAGTGTAAGGTATTTTGTATGTATCTTGAGAGGGTTCTCCACATTGGTTGTCCAGCCGCTAGTGCGATTGCCGGCTAGCTAACTAGGACCCTATCGAACTTGAATCCTAGCTCTACATCAGTGCTCAGCTAGCTTAGGTCATCCCTTGATGGCGTGAATTTGTGATTGATACGAGATACGCAATCCGGCTTGATGGCGTTACAAAATGCTTTGGAGACCATGCTGCGGTTTCCGAACTGAACTTTGATGTACCCCGTGGTGCCATATGTGGACTCATTGGTCCGAATGGATCAGGAAAGACCACCTGCATTCGAATGATCATGGGGATTCTGAATCCGGATGAGGGATCAGTCAGTTTGCTCGGGGCCACCCCTGACGATGTGCGCCGTAAGAGAGTGGGATACTTACCCGAAGAGCGCGGCGTCTACAGGAAGATGACATGCACAGAGTTTTTGACTTTTCTGGCAGAAATCCGGGGGATATCTCGTACTGAAGGGTGGAGACGCTCGAATGATTGGCTTGAACGATTGGGACTTGGTGCATGGGCTAACACAAGAATCGAGGCTCTTTCAAAAGGGATGCAGCAAAAAGTACAGTTTATCGGGACGGTTGTTCATGAGCCTGAGCTATTAATTCTAGATGAGCCTTTCAGCGGGCTTGATCCCCTGAACCAGGACGTACTCGAAGAGATTATTAAAGATTTTCACTCCAAAGGAACCACGATCCTGTTGTCCACACATCTCATGGACCAAGCGGAGCGACTTTGCGAGCGAGTCTGTCTGATATCTAGTGCACGAAAAGTGCTCGATGCTGATCTAAAAGAATTGAAGGCGAAAGAGCGGACCGGCGTCGTGGCAGTGAGTTTTGAAGGCTCTGATCAATGGCTTCAGGGCCCTGAGATAGATTACATCCGAGAATCGAATGGTGAGCTGCACCTCATTCTGAAGGAGGGCGCTGATCATCAAAGCATTCTAAAGCGCGGCCTAGAATACGGCGTAAAGATATTCCGCTTCGATCTTGTAGGGCCGCGGTTACACGAGATTTTTGTTCGTCATGCCGGGACAGAGTCAGTTGGTGATGCGGGCTTGCCCAAGAACGCTACTATGGAACTTCAATAATGCCGGTCAATGTTTGGGTGGTCATCCGGCGTGAATACCTACAGAGGGTGCGTTCGAAGTGGTTCGTCATTTCAACACTCGGTGCCCCTTTGCTCATTCTTCTATTTGTGGTTGCTCCAGCGTACTTCTTGGTGCGTGGAGGGCAGGCTGAACAGAAGCTTGCGATTGTTGATGGTAGTAACGTTTTGTACGAACGGATTGCACCCTACCTGGTAGGCGAAGGATTTGAGGTTGAAGAGGAGCGATGGTATGCGGATGTGGTGACGAGTCTCCGTAAAGAAGCAACTGAAGGTGAGATTTGGGGGTTCATTGTGTTAGACGAACTCACTCTTGATACCGGTGAAGCGATCGTGTACGTGACTACCCGCCCTTCACCGATCCGCCAACTAACCCTGCAAAGTGCTATTACCCGCGCAGTTATGGAGTACCAGCTTGAAAGGCAGGGGGTTGATGCAGAGGCACTCTTGAGTGGGGGAGAACTCAGCCTGGAGTTACTCTCGGAGGAGCGGACTTCAACGGAGGAGCCGCAATTCTGGGTGGCGTATCTCGGGGCCTTTTTTCTCTACATGGTAATTCTATTCTACGCGGACTCGGTGATGAGGGCGACGTTAGAAGAGAAGACCAGTCGCATCGTGGAAGTGATTATCTCCTCGATGGAGCCGTGGCACCTCATGTTAGGGAAAATCCTTGGCGTAGGTGCTGTCGGCCTTACACAGCTTCTTATCTGGATTGTCTCAGGTTTCCTTATTATAGCTGGTGGGATGCCTCTTTTGGTCAGTCAGAGTCCTGAACTCATGCAAGTAGAAAGTGTTTTCTCAACGCTTCCTGGGCTCGGAATGATGACCCTATTCGTATGCCTATTCATCTTCGGGTTCTTCATGTATTCCGGCTTGCACGCAGCTGTGGGTGCAATGTGCAATACCGATCAGGAGGCTCAGCAGGTGCGGTTGCCCATGGTTATGCTGCTTGTGATCCCTATCGCGATGGTCTCCGTTGTAATTGTACAACCGATGACAGCGATGTCGACGTGGTTTTCTCTCTTCCCTCTTTTTTCCCCGTTCCTGATATGGGCGCGTGTGGCGAGTGGTGGGATACCGGCCTGGCAAATTGGTCTCTCATTCCTACTCATGCTTTTCACGGTCCTTGTGATTGCTTGGATAGCTGGCAGGATTTACAAGGCGGGCATTCTTATGGCAGGGAAAAGGCCAACTCTTCCAGAATTATGGAGGTGGGTGAAAGAAGCTTGAAGAGAAGGGCCTAATCTTGGCTTTGAGTATGGTCGGTTAACTAGTCAGGTAGTGCCGACCGTAACAAGGCTTCTAGTTGGCGGTCGTCAAAGTCTCGTGCTTTGGCGACCGCTTCCTGATAGGACTCTTCGATGATGAGTACCGTGGTGCGCGGAGCTTCTTCGAGGTTGGTAGGATTCGCCACATCAAATCGAAGGCGAGCGAGATACATATCTGGCCTCGTCGGATCATCCTCAAACTCTAGGTACGTGCCCCAGATGCGACCACCATGTGTGATTGTCGCGATGTGTAGGCCGGTGCCTGAGCCAGCCTGAGGTCTGTGTGATGATTTCATTGTCATCCCAGGATACTGATTGAGTGCGTTGGAGTCACGCCTCTTACCATCCAACAGAAAAATTCTTGTGAGCGAGATTCCTGCTTCTCAGCTTTTTTGGGGAATATTTAAGCTATATGGGTTTGATCGATTCTTTTGTGTTCTAGGCCTATCAGACAACTTGCATCCAAATGGTTTAGGGCCTAAGAGGCCGGCTGATCAAAGTGGTTTCTGTGCCTCTGATGGTAGGCAAGTATGGCTGAGAAAGCGTAACACGGGTGGGGGCGAGAAAGCTTATTGAGGCACTAGCAAGCATGCCTTCACGGCCATCCTTGGGCTGCCACTAGCACTAAGCTGTGTTCAGGGGCTTGTACCAATTCGTCACAAGCGTTTTCTTGACTCGTCGAAATACCCCTTCAGACACCCAAGTTAGGGTTGCGCGGCTTCGTTCAGGAGCAAGACTTCGGATGAGAAAGCACTGGCTGATAGGCGGACTTGCCAGCCTCCTAGCACTTGCAGCAGGTGTAGCATTCATTCAGGAGGAGCCCCAGGAAACTCCTGTATCTGAAGACATGGCTGAGCCAGAAGAATACCCGTCAGGCCAGCCGATAGCGTTTGCGCATGATCAGCACGCTGGTAGTCAGCCTGGCCAGAACAACATGGATTGCCAGTATTGTCACTATTCGGCAGAGCGATCCGTCGATGCTGGTATTCCACCGGTCTCAGCTTGCTGGGGCTGCCACCAGGCTATTCCCGGTAGTAACAATCCGGAAGAAGTGGCAAAGATTCAGCAGTTCATTCAGGATGAAGAACCCATTCCTTGGGTTCGTATCTATAAGGTCGCCGACCATGTGCACTTCCCTCACATGCGTCATGTGAATGCTGGCCTTGAGTGTCAACAGTGTCATGGTGAGGTGCAGGAGATGCAGGTTCTCGACAGTCGTGACCCTGTTTGGGGCGGTGACAACATGGGCTGGTGTGTAGAGTGTCACCGCCAGCCGGATGATGTTGGAAAACCACAGGCCTCCACTGACTGCACAGTGTGTCACTACTGATGGATGATAATAAGAATATGCAAGATGGGCTCAAACGCCGGGACTTCTTAAAGGTACTCGGTGTTTCAGGTGCTGGAGCCACACTTACAGGTTGCTCGACTGAAGAAGTAGAGCGCCTTTTGCCGTACGTAGTAGCTCCTGACGATATCACACCCGGAGTGTCGACTTGGTATACGACGGTTTGTGATGGTTGTTCAGCCCAATGTGGGATGTGGGTGCGCACCCGAGAAGGGAGAGCAGTCAAAGTTGAGGGCAACCCGAACCATCCTGTCTCACAGGGTGGGCTATGCGCAAAGGGTCATGCCACGTTGCAGCATCTTTATCACCCAGATCGTTTTCCTGGGCCGATGATCCGCGAAGGCAGTGAATTGCGGCAAGTGGCATGGGAAGAAGCAGAATCACTGCTTGCTGCTCGTCTCAGTTCCGCTCAGAACCCTATGCTTATAAGTGGCCGAATGGGGCCTAGCCTTAACGAACTCGTCAATGAGTTTATTGAAGGCATAGGTGGTATCAGGGTTAGCTATGATGCGATTTCAGATGCCCCGCTAGCTGAAGCTGCCCGGATTGTTTATGGCACAGCAGGAATTCCGCAATATGACATAGAGAACGCTCGCTTCTTGCTCTCATTTGGCAATGACTTTATCGAAACTGGATCGTCACCAGTAGCACACACCAAGGGTCTTGCTCGGATGAGTTCAGTCGATACAGCAGGGTCGAAAGGTCGTTTTGTTTATCTGGGATCTCGCTTGTCACTGACTGGACTGAATGCAGACAAGTGGATCCCGATACGACCTGGTACCGAGGCTGCTGTAGCGCTTGCAATAGCGGCAGTCATTGCTGGAGATGATCCTGAGGTTGCAGGCCCATACTCTAATGTCCTCCAAGCGTTCAATCCTCAAGTTGCTGCGCAGGCAGCAGGAGTGACTGAGGATGCGATATTTGAACTGGCAGAGGATTTTGCATCGCAAGCTCCTACCCTAGCCCTAGGACCGGGTGTGGGTGCACATCATCGTGGGGCAACGGCGGCGAACATCGCCGTCATGATCTTGAACCATGTTGCAGGTAATGTGGGCCGCACAGTGTTCTATGATGCTCGGATGAATGGAGCGATGAGTGCCTATGCTGATATTGAGGCCACTGTTAATGCTATGGCTTCGGGTGAGTCAGACGTTGTGATGATTCACGGGGCAAACCCAGTCTACTCAACGCCCCCCCAGGCGGGTTTCGCGGAAGCCTTCGCTCAAGTGCCATTCAAGGTTTCTTTTGCGTCAGCGTTGGATGAGACATCGGAGATGGCAGACCTGATCCTTCCGGATCAACACTTTCTTGAAGCTTGGGGAGACTCTAGCCCACTTGCAGGGGTTTTCGCAGTGCAGCAGCCGGTTATGCAGCCTGTGCCTCACTTCGAATCGAAGCAGACCGGGGACGTGCTTCTCTCTGTGGCTAACAGACTCAGTGGTGAGGGCGATGTAACAACGTTCTACGACTATGTTCGAGAGCACCATCGATCTGCGCACAATGACGCGGATGGCGATTTTGAGGATGCTTGGCAGGAGCTTCTGCGAACAGGTATGGCAGATACCAGAAGTGAGGAAGCCAGCGCTCTAGAGCTACAGTCCCCAGAGGTCGCGCTCAGCTTTGAGGTGCCCACATTTGATCTGCCAGGAGACTTAACCCTCCTCGTTCACCCGTCTCCGCGTTTTGGGGCTGGTGAATTTTCAAATAGTCCCTGGCTACAAGAGCTACCGGACCCTGTCTCCAAGATTGTTTGGCACTCTTGGCTGGAGATGAACCCGCACACTGCTGAACTGCGCGGAATCCGTGAGGGTGACATTGTCACTGTGACTTCTCCTCATGGGTCACTTGAAGTACCGGTCTGGCTTTATCCGGGTATTAGAGAGGACGTAGTGGCCTTGGCTATGGGTGGCGGCCACACGGGTATGGGACGCTATGCAGACGATAAGGGAGTCAATGCACTCAACCTGATTCCATCAATTTCTGAGCAGCTGTCAGGTGCCTTAGTGACTACAGTGACTTCAGTCACCGTAATACCCACTGGAGAAAAACGACGACTTGCCACAGTAGAAGGATCGGATGACCAGCACGATCGAATGATTGCTCCAGCAGTTGCTTTGGCTGACCTGGGCCATGCTGGAGACGATGAGCATGAAGAGGGTGGGCATGGGGAGTTGAGAGAGCTTCAGGGGGTCGGTGGCTTTATACCCGTTCCCGCTGATGAAGGAGCTCCGACTGCATTTCCTTTAGAGGGGTCACGCCACGGACTTTATGCTGAGGCACAAGAGGGGCCACGTTGGGCAATGGCCATTGACCTGGACAAGTGCACGGGATGTAGCGCATGCGTGACAGCGTGTCAGGCCGAAAACAATGTCCCCTGGGTCGGAGAAGAACAGGTTCTTATGGGTCGGGAGATGAGTTGGGTTCGTATCGAGCGCTACTACGAACAGGTTGACGCGACTCAGGCTGCCGATCTAGACGTGCGTTTCTTGCCAATGATTTGCCAGCACTGTGGGAATGCACCTTGTGAGACAGTGTGTCCGGTTTTTGCAACTTACCATACACCCGAAGGCCTGAATGCTCAGGTCTACAACCGTTGTGTTGGTACACGGTACTGTGCCAACAATTGCCCTTATAAAGTGAGGGTTTTCAACTGGTATGATTACACTGATGCGGTTCCGGAGCCTCTAAACTGGCAGTGGAATCCTGATGTCACTGTTCGGGCTAACGGGGTCATGGAGAAATGCAGCTTCTGTGTACAGAGGATTCGTGAGGTACAGAACCGAGCAGCACTCGAAGATGGGAGAGAAGTCAGGGATCACGAGGTTGTACCGGCATGTGAACAGAGTTGCCCAGCCGAGGCAATCGTTTTTGGTAATATCCGAGACCCCAATGCCCGTATCACACAGGTTTCGGCGAGTGAGCGAACGTATCGCGTTTTAGAGCCTCTAAATACCCAGCCTGCAGTGAACTACCTCAAGAAGGTCACCTTCCATGAGGTGGCTTCTGTGGGGCATGAGGAATGAGTTTAGTGCCTGAAGGACCAACGGCTCGTGGAGCGGTCCCGCACCCCGACGTTCACACATATGATGAAGTCAATCGTGATGTTCTTCGGGCACTCGAAACCCCAGGTAAGGGTTGGTGGGCCCTTCTTGCGGTGGCTGCAGCGGGTGTGGTGCTTTTCTTTAGCGCCTGGGGATGGCAACTCTATAAGGGTATTGGCGTCAGCGGCCTCAACTCCCCGGTTGGGTGGGGCGTCTATATTACAACGTTTGTATTCTGGGTTGGTATTGCACACTCAGGGACGCTGATTTCGGCGATTCTTTTTCTGTTCCGGTCGCCATGGCGGCAATCAATTTATCGCGCTGCTGAGGCGATGACGGTATTCGCTGTTATGACTGCTGGCTTGTTTCCACTAATTCATGTTGGTCGGCTTTGGCATGCGTATTGGCTGATTCCGTACCCAAACTCCCGCTTTCTATGGCCTAATTTTAAGTCACCACTGGTTTGGGACGTATTTGCGATCACTACCTATTTTACGGTATCGGCAACGTTTTTCTACTTGGGTGCAATTCCGGATATTGCCGCCGCTCGAGATCGAGCAACGGGCCTCAGAAAGAAGCTTTATCAAGTGATCTCACTCGGATGGCGAGGCACTGATTCTCAGTGGCACCACTTTGGGAAGGCCTACATTTTTTTAGCGGCACTAGCCACACCTCTCGTGCTATCTGTGCACTCGGTTGTGTCTTGGGACTTTGCCATGGCAATTGTGCCAGGTTGGCACGCTACGATTTTCGCTCCCTATTTTGTTGCGGGTGCGATCTTCTCAGGCGTCGCGATGGTCATTACGCTCGTTGTGCCCATCAGGAAGATTTTTGGTCTTGAGGCGTACCTCACGACGAAGCATTTCGATGCGATGGCGAAGTTGTGTTTGCTTACTTCGCTGATCGTACTTTACGCCTATCTATCTGAATTTTTCCTGGCTTGGTATAGCGGAGAAGAGATAGAGAGGACTGCATTCTGGAATCGCCTATTTGGCGACTATTGGTGGGCGACCTGGACGATGCTGGTCTGTAATGGCTTTGTCCCGATCATGCTCTGGTTTAGACGTATCAGGCACTCAATCCCAGCGCTCTTTGTGATCTCTATTTTCATTAATATTGGAATGTGGTTCGAGCGTTATGTGATCGTCGTCACTTCGCTGCACCATGAGTATGAGCCGTTTGCATGGGGTATTTATCGCCCATCATTGACGGAAATGGCTCTCATGGTGGGTAGCTTCTGTTGGTTTGGCTTCTGGTTCCTCCTCTTCACTAGACTCCTGCCGCCTATCGCTATCGCTGAACTCAAGGAAGTCCTTCCTGCGCCGACACGGAAAAAGACAGGGGAGGCCTATTGATGGATAATGCTGCAGGCCTACTCGCATCCTACGAGTATCTTGACTCCACGGTTGATGCAATCAAGGCGCTTAAGAAAGCGGGATTCGAGAAGATCAAGGCGTATGCTCCTTATCCGGAACACCATATTGAACACGCACTTGGTTACGGACAGAGTCCAGTGCGTGTTTGGACACTTGTTGGTGGATTGACCGGCACGGCCACGGGGTTTGCACTTACCACCTGGACGTCGATCGATTGGCCGTTGGTTGTAGGTGGTAAGCCGATTGTATCTATCCCTGCCTACATAATTATCGCATTCGAAATGACCATCCTATTCGGTGCACTTGCTACGATCATTGGGCTCTTCGTTCTCAGTCGCCTTCCTTCAATCAAGCCGCCAGTTGTATACGATCCTGAATTCAGTTCGGGGCGCTACGGAGTTTATGTAGAAGGTAGTCGCCAGCGTCTAGAAGAGGCACGGCAGATCATGAACGAGCAGCAGCCCATTGAACTCAGGGAGGGTGAGCTTTATGACTAGCTCATATCTCCCCCGGGCACTTTTTACTGCACTAGCAATTGCAGCGTTAACCGGCTGTAAGCCACTCGATGATGGTATGGTGCGGATTTTTGGCAGGTCAATGCGTGATCAACGTTCTTTTGACCCATATGAGAACACTCGGCCCTCACCCGAAAACTCTATCTCATTTTCCTCAGGAAACTATCCAACAAACTTCGGCGTTGTGAATATCGGACAGCCTGAGGGGGCTAGCATACCAAAGCTTACCCAGGCAGACCTCGGTCTTCCAGGTATTGGAAGCCTGGTTGTTCAGGGGCTCACGAATCCACTTGATCCGGCCGACTCCCGATCGAGAGAGAGAGGTGCCGAACTGTATGGGCGGTTCTGTACAGTTTGCCATGGAGAAGATGGAGTTGGCGCAAACGCATCCATTGCTGACAAACACCCTACCCTATCTGCCTACAACCTCTCGGGCGTTCAGGTAGCGGCTTATAGTGACCAGTACCTCTATGCTATGATCCGTGTGGGACGGGGACTGATGCCAGAGTATGGCAGTCGAATCACTCACTTCGATCGTTGGAGCATCGTGAACTATGTGAGGGAGCTCCAATCTCAGGCAGGGAATGCACCGGAGAATAGCATGTCCGGTGATAATCCTCCGGCAGGAGAATAGGAATGGCCCATATTCACGTGCCGGATGAAGTTTCTGTGCGCTACCTTCCTCGCTCTAGGAAAGCCAATCTTCTGATTGGTGCATTCATAGTGGTGGGGCTTTTGTCGTTCTTGATGAGATGGAGGCAGGACCCTCAAGCCGCATGGATCAGCTATATCACGAACTGGCTGTACTTCACGAGCGTGTCCGTGGGTGGTCTTTTGCTTGCAATAGCAACCTGGATTACAAAGGCAAAATGGAATTGGTCTATACGTCGGGTTAGCCAATCTTTTGTTGCGTTTCTCCCGTTCTCTTTCTTGCTCATGATACCCATGTTGGGTCTTGGTGAGAGCTATTTTCCTTGGATTGAGATGATGGCGGACGACCCGGTCGTCCAGAACAAGTCAGCATATCTGAACATGCCATTCTTAGTCGCAAGGAACGTTCTTGGACTTGCTCTCCTCTTCGGGGTGGCACTGTATTTCGTCTATCTCGCTCTTCGCCCTGATATGGGTCTCAGTGCTCAACAGATGCTTGCAAAAGGGGAGAGAAGCGAAGCTTGGAGAGATCGGCTGACACGGGGCTGGATGGGTCAAGAGAGGGAGGAGGTTCGTAGCTATAAGCGTATGACCGTGATTGCTCCAGCGTTCGTCATTATTTATGCGGTAGTCATGACAATGTTGAGCTACGATTGGGTCATGTCTCTGGAGCCACACTGGTTTAGTACGATGTTTGGCCCCTGGTTCTTCATGGGAGCATTCTGGATCGGCATAGCTGCAACGGCGCTCTGGAGCGTATATCTGAGAACACAGCATGAGGATTTTCACAGGAATATCGGCCTGCAGCAGCGCCATGACATAGGAAAGCTGTCCTTCGCATTCTGTGTCTTTTGGACCTACCTGTTTTTTAGCCAATACATAGTCATTTGGTATGGTAAGCTTCCGTGGGAACAAGCATGGATCATTAGACGCTCCGATGAAGTTTGGGGCGGCCTATCAGGGCTGGTTATTCTCTTGTGTTTTGTGATCCCTTTTGCAGGACTGATTGGGAGAAAACCTAAGACGAAGCCAGTGTTCTTGGCTTTTTTCACCTCGATCATTCTTGTTGGAATGTGGCTTGAAAGATACGTAATGCTTGCTCCGTCGCTTCACCACGGAGGAGATCCGGTCTTCACCATCTGGCAGCCTCTTATCGGGCTGATGTTCTTAGGTTTGTATCTAGGTTCAGTGCGATGGTTTCTTGCAACATTTCCAGCAATACAGGTATGGCAACCGATGGTCGACCCTGAGACTAGGGAGGCGGAACTTCCTGCGGGTCTTACTGCTGAATAGCAGCTAGCGCATTAAGGGCTCCAGGGAGCATCAGGGAACGGGTACGGACTGAAAAATGGAAACAGTTGACTCGTTGGCTTAGCCCACTAGTTCGCGAAGTATGTCTTCATGAAGGGCCCCATTCGAGCTGACCCCTGAACCTCCATGGATCGTTGGCTCTCCTTGGAGTGTCGTGAAGCAACCACCCGCCTCTGTCAGGATGGTAAGAAAAGGTCCAGCATCCCAGGGTGCCATTATTGGATCCACCTGTGCCTCTATTCTCCCTGTCGCAACAAGTGCATGACCATAACAATCCCCCCAGGTGCGAGAGAAAGCAGCACGCTGCTGTAGCCTTCTCCATCCGATCCCTTCAGGGCGGGCTAAGATCCTCTCAATGTCAGTTGTACATACAACGGCTTTTGATAGTGAGTTTATGGATGAGACACGGCACAACTCTCCATTCCAGGTGCAACCATGACCAGCGCCTGCCGCGATCGTTTCTTTGAGAGCTGGAAAATGAGCAACTCCAACAACACTCTCACCGTCCACCTCTACGGCGATGAGAACCCCGAACAAAGGGACTCCTCTGGTAAAAGAGCGAGTGGCGTCTATTGGATCGAGAATCCATCGGACTCGGGCACCTTTATTGGATTCACCGAATTCTTCACCGAGAATTGAATCACTGGGGAATCGCTCTTCTATTTTATGTCGAATCAGTTTCTCAGCATTTCGATCAGCCACGGTGACAGGAGAACCATCTCCCTTAGCATCTGCATCGACTATGCCGCCGAAGTGTTCGAGAGTGAGTGCCCCCGCATCCTGTGCTAGTTCTATAGCAAAATCCAACAACTTAGGAATCTCGCTAGTACCAAGTGGGTTGTTCACCAGAATCGAGAGTTAGGGCATCGAATGTTGTTTTGGAATAGAAAATTCAAGGAGTTGGATCTGGATCATGTTCGGCTTGCTTGCGGTTGATATAATGATCGATTTCATAACCGATCGCACCGAGAAGCCGAGCTTCTCTTAGGTCAGGCGTGGCACGTGATACGATTGTGCGGATCGTCCTCATTACTGCGGAAGGTTCTCGGGCCTTAAAGAACTCGATCCGATGCAACCCTGTTTCTATGGCAGCGTAGGCTTCTTCAAGCTCGGCCTGAGTTGGAGGCCGGCTTGCTCGGCGGCCTCGGGGCAGGGAATGTTCACCACCATCTACAGCAAGGAACACCTCATAAGCGGCTACAAGACAAGCTTGAGCTAGGTTAAGACTAGGGTGTCCTGGGTCTGTTGGTATGACCATCACGGCATGGCAAAGATCTAGAGCTTCATTTGTGAGCCCTCGGTCCTCACGACCGAGAATGATTGCCACCTTGTCTGTTGCTGCTCGCTCTGCCAAGAGGGCTCCAGCCTTACGCGGTCTGATGTAATTCCGCCCGGCAGTTCTTGCCCGCGCAGTTGTGCCCAAGATGAAAGAAGCATCACCTACGGCATCTTGCAGTGTGCCATGTAGCGTTGTCGCGTTGATGAGATCGGTACTGCGGTGAGCGATACCTTCGATTCGATAAGGATCAAACTCTTCAGGGTTTACCAAGCGGAGTGTCTTGAGTCCAAAGTTCTGCATCACTCGGGTGACACCGGCGATATTCACTACGTTCTTGGGGTGGTCAAGAACGATAGTGATACGAGAAAGTAAATCGTAACTCACGGTAGTCGTCAGCTGATGTTCCTGTTCCTTACTCCCCCCCGTCCTCCGATTCTTCCGCGGGTGCCTGTAACTCTCCCTTGAAGTTGCGAATTCCCGAGCCGAGTCCTCTCGCCAATTGGGGCAGCTTCTTAGCACCGAAGAACATCATGAGGACCCCTAGCAGGAGAGCTACCTCCCAGAAACCGATCACAGCCATCTGATAGCTCATTTTATGAGCGCCTTGGCAATAAGTTGTAGCCGAACGTTAGTAGTACCATCATAGATCATATTGATCTTCAAATCTTCGCGGTAGTACTTCAGCTACTGTGTGGCTGAGCACTGACGCTTCTGAAACTGGGTCTGTACGAAGGGACCGAACGAGTGTGTTCGGGTGACGATCAGGCCCTATAGTAGAGCCCAGGTAACTGGGGTTCGGAAGGGGTTTGATGAAGTGAAGGGGGGGAGGGTTGACCTTGCGCCAAAACCCCGTCATCCTGTGGGCTTCTGAGGTCAACCCCCACTGTCCGAGAGATCGCATGTCCGATATCCCTAGCGACCTGCTATACACCGAAGAGCATGAATACCTGAGGCCTTCTAGTGAAGACGGAATTTTCTTTGTTGGGATCACAGATTATGCTCAGGGTGAACTCGGAGACGTTGTCTATATTGAGCTGCCAGACACGGGAATCTCCTTCTCAAAGATGGAGGTTTTCGGAACGATTGAGGCGGTAAAGGCTGTTAGTGATCTTTACAGTCCTATATCTGGTGAGGTGATAGAGATCAACATAGCTCTTGACGATGATCCTTCTCTCGTGAATACGGATCCATACGGTGACGGGTGGATGATCAAGCTTCGGGTTGATGATGAGGGTGACTTGGACGCACTTCTGGATTCAGATCGTTACGAGGACCATATCAGCTGACTGGGATTCAGTCAGAGTGTCAGGGGAGCCCATGACCTCTATTTACCCTCCTCCCGACTTCGAAGCCCGACACCTTGGCCCAACTAAGGCCGACATTTCAGGGATGCTCGAAGAAGTTGGCTATGATTCGCTCGCAGATCTGGTAAATAAAACGATCCCAGAATCCATCCGCATGGAAGGGGAACTCGATCTACCGCTGGCGCTGAGTGAAGCAGAGTTCATCAGTCACTTTCGTTCTGTTGCTTCCAAGAACCGAGTGTTCCGATCATTTCTTGGTATGGGATACAGCGACACTTTGGTGCCCGGTGTGATCCTGAGGAATATCATGGAGAACCCGGGCTGGTATACCCAGTATACACCTTATCAGGCTGAGATTGCCCAAGGGCGTTTGGAAGCACTCCTGAACTTTCAGACGATGATCATCGACTTAACTGGGCTACCGATTGCGAACGCTTCATTACTTGATGAAGCCACCGCAGCTGCAGAAGCTATGCACCTGGCCCGCGGAGAGAGCCCCGCCAGTTCGAATACCTTTTTTGTTTCAGAGCGCTGCCACCCTCAGACCATTGAGGTTGTGAAAACCCGGGCGTGGCCTCTTGGCGTCGAAATTGTGGTCGGAGATCACACGAATGTTGAACTACATGAGGGGGTATTTGGGGCCTTACTCCAGTATCCGGCTACGGACGGAGACGTTCTCGATTATAGGCCTTTTGTTTCTAGGGCAAAGGAAGCCGGATCACTTGTCATTGTAGCAGCAGATCTCATGGCACTGGCTATTCTGACTCCTCCTGGGGAATGGGGTGCAGATGTGGTGATTGGAAACTCTCAGCGCTTTGGTGTCCCCCTCGGCTGTGGTGGTCCACACGCGGCATTTATGTCAGCGACAGATTCCTTCAAGCGTAAAATGCCCGGACGCATCATCGGAGTTTCTGTAGACGCAGATGGAAATCCAGCACTCCGAATGGCACTCCAGACACGGGAACAACACATTCGGCGAGAGCGTGCTACGTCAAATATTTGTACTGCGCAAGTATTACTCGCGATTATGGCGGGAGCGTATGCAGTTTACCATGGTCCGGAAGGGATTAGGCGCATCGCTGAACGGATCCGGGCCCTTGCCAGCGTATTGGCTTCTGGTCTCGAATCACTCGGACACCAAGTACTTACGCGGGTGTTTTTTGATACGATCAGGGTGCGCCCCCTGGATGGTTCAGGGGACCTATTAGCCCGTGCGGTCTCACACGGGATCAATCTCAGGGATTTCAAAGACGGGACAGTCGGTATCGCGCTAGATGAAGTCACGACCCCCGCTGATCTAGAAGAGCTTTTCTTGATTTTTACAGCTGGAAACGACCCCGACTTTGATGCCGGGGAACTAACAAGAGACTCTAAACCATTCGAATTGCCGAGTTGGGCCACCAGGAAAACTCCTTATCTGGAACACGAAGTCTTCAACAGCTATCACTCAGAGACTGAGATGCTTCGTTATCTGCATAAGCTAGAATCCCGTGACTTGTCTCTTAACACGAGTATGATCCCACTTGGTTCTTGCACCATGAAACTCAATGCTACTAGTCAAATGGAGGGTGTTACTTGGCCCGACATAGGTCGTATTCATCCTTTCGCGCCTTCTGATCAGATTGAAGGGTATCAGATGATCTTCTCAGATCTTGAGCGATGGCTGGCTGAGATTACTGGTTTTACGGCAACATCACTTCAACCGAACTCAGGAGCACAGGGAGAATACGCGGGCCTTCTAGTGATTCGAGCCTACCACGAAGATCGGGGTGAAGGTCACCGGGGAGTGTGCCTGATCCCTGCATCAGCCCATGGCACAAACCCAGCGAGCGCAGTGATGGCGGGCATGAAAGTTGTGGTTGTTAAGAGTAGTGAAGACGGTACGATCGACCTTGTTGATCTCGAAGCCAAGGCCGTGGAGCATGCTTCTGAACTTTCTGCAATTATGGTCACCTATCCTTCCACACACGGTGTGTTTGAAGAGCAGATCAAGGATGTTTGTCGGATCGTTCATGACAATGGTGGCCTTGTTTATCTAGATGGGGCAAACCTCAATGCACAGGTTGGTCTCGCGCGTCCTGGTGATTACGGTGCGGATGTGTGCCATATCAACCTTCATAAAACTTTCGCGATCCCTCATGGGGGCGGTGGCCCGGGTATGGGGCCAATCTGTGTTAATACGAAGCTAGCTCCATACCTCCCAGGCCATCCAATCCACAAGGTTGGCGGTGAGAAGGCGATCGGTCCGGTTTCGTCGGCCGCCTGGGGAAGTGCAAGCATTCTGACGATATCGTGGGCATATATTTCGATGTTGGGCTCCGGAGGAGCACGACGCGCGTCGGAGTTAGCAATCCTTGGTGCCAACTACATGGCAAAGCGCATAGAGCCTTATTTCGAGGTGCTATATAGAGGCGAGCATGGTCTGGTGGCGCACGAGTTCATTATTGATCTGAGGCCACTCAAGCGAGAGACAGGTATAACTGAAGAGGATGTGGCAAAGAGGTTGATTGATTATGGATTCCATGCACCCACTGTGTCTTTTCCGGTGATTGGCACAATCATGATTGAGCCCACAGAGAGTGAGCCAAAGCAGGAACTCGATCGGCTAGTAGATGCACTGATCTCAATTCGAGAGGAGATTCGGGAGGTGGAGATGGGGGCCGAAGATCCGGGCGATAACCCACTTAAGAACGCACCCCATACGGCTCAGATGGTAACTGCGGATGATTGGGATCATCCCTATTCTCGCTCGAAGGCAGCATACCCGGCTGCTTGGACGCGGGATTTCAAGTTCTGGCCGCATGTAAGGCGAGTGGATAATGCGTATGGAGATCGAAATCTTATGTGCGCGTGCCCACCGATTGATCATTATGAGGATGGTGCTGCAGGCTAGGAGTACTGTTAGTCTGCAGTCATAGTAAAATACCCCGATTGCTTGTTTCTTCGCACACACACCCTGGTCTGATTAGCATATGTCTTATGACGTATTCTTGTATACACACTCACCCGTTTAGGACCTTAATGCCACGAGGAGTTATATGGCGACCCTAACCTTCATCGGTCACTCAACTTTCACGCTACAGGCGGACGATGGCGCCAAGTTAGTGATTGACCCCTTCCTTACGGATAATCCCGTAACTGAAGTCACCCCAGAAGATCTCGAAGCCGACTTCATTTTGGTCACACATGGTCATCATGACCACGTAGGGGACCTAATTCCATTAGCTAGCCAGACAGGTGCAACCATTATCGCATCCTATGAAATTGCCAGTTATATGGAGCAGAAGCATGGATGCACCGTAAGTCCTCACCATATCGGTGGTGGAGTCAGCTATCCATTTGGCTATGTGAAGATGACTTCGGCCTTGCATGGCGGAAAACTTGACCTTCCAGGTGCTGAAGGATTTACAACAGTACCCGGCGCGTTTTTGATCGATTTGGGTGAAGGCCAGCGCTTTTATTATGCTGGCGACACAGGCTTATCGATTGAAATGCAACTCCTCAAGGGGAAGGTAGATGTAGCGGCTCTACCGATTGGGGATCGGTTTACCATGGGTCCAGGGGATGCAGTGACCGCAGTCGAATTCATTGAACCCTCTGTTGTGATCCCATTTCACTATGACACTTGGCCTGAGATTGAACAGGACGTTAGTGCCTTTGTTGATGCAGTTGGTGGCCTAGCCGATGTCCAAGTGATGCAGCCAGGAGCTGTGTTCGAGTTTTAGCGTGACAGACAAGCTCATGAGTTCCAGTCTCAAATGGCGTGTCATTCGGGATGGTCCACGCACAGGGCCAGATAACATGGCCCTGGACCATGCGCTTGCCGTTTGCTTCCGGGAGAGCCGAGGGGTATTGCGTCTGTACTCTTGGATGGAAGCGACCGTTTCTTTGGGTAGAAATGAACCTGCCAGAAGCTTGTATGACCGATCCAGTGCAGTTGAGCAGGAAATTGAGTTTGTAAGGAGGCCGACCGGTGGTAGAGCTGTCTTGCATTCTAATGAGGTTACATACGCGATAGTTGTTCCGATTCGTGCACTCGGTGGGCCCAGGGCTTCTTACATCGAGATCAACCGTGGTTTAGCAGAGGGACTTTCATCGATTGGAGCGGCCGTCACCGTTACCGATCATGGTGAGGTGTTATCTCCAGACGCTGGTGCATGCTTTGGAGTGCCAGCCCCAGGAGAGATCATGGTAGGCGAAAAGAAGTTAGTGGGCAGTGCACAACTGCGGGTGGGAGGTGCACTCCTCCAACACGGCTCGATCATTATTGACGGAGATCAATCAGTACTTAATCGACTTACTGGGAACCTTCACGACGTCGTACACCCCGCGACGCTTCGTTCAGTGCTGGGTGTGGTGCACCAGGATGAGGTTGTATTCGGTATCATAGAGGGATTGCAACATGTTCTGGGTGGCTTTTGGGAAGAAGGCCAGTACTTGTCAGAGGAACGCGAGGAGGCGGATCGGCTAGAGCGACATCGCTATAGTCAAGAGGAGTGGACGTGGAGACGATAAGACGTTGGGAAGGAGCGTGGCTTTCCACCGGGATTAAGGGGTTGACACTTCTGAGGGATTTAGGCCATAATCGGGGCCTCGCAGCCACTCGCCCTTCCCCTATTTATCTAGTGGAGGGGCGCTGTAACGCGAACTAGCAAGACTTTCCCAGGAGGTCAGTTTGTTCATTCAGTTGTACAGTGCGCTTCTTCAGATACCAGGGCTAGAGGGCTCAGACGCTCCTATGTCCGAGCAGTTGGGTCAGTTATGGGCAGACACCGGATTCATGCGGTGGCCTCTAGCTGTTTGTCTAGGCCTCGGCATTATAGTCATCATCCTGAAGATGATTAGCCTCCAGGTTAAGGCAGCGAAAACGCGATCAATCCTTAAGGATGTAGACGAACTGCTCACACAGCAGCAGATCCGCGAAGCCCTTGAGTTGACACGTGATACGGACGCTCCGGCAGCCAATATCCTGTATGCTGGCCTCGAGCGGAGTGAAGAAGGTACCGATCGCGTGATGAAGGCAATTGAAAATCAGGGCCTGATTGAGATGAGCAAGCTTGAAAGCGGACTCGTGATACTTGCGACGCTCTCGACTATTGCGCCACTCCTAGGCTTTCTGGGGACGGTGATCGGCATGATTATCGCCTTCCAGTCAATCGAGGCTGCAGGTGAAGTTGAGGCAACTCTTGTTGCTGGGGGTATTAAGGTCGCGTTATTGACGACAGCAGCCGGTCTAGCCATCGCGATTCCGGTATCGATTGGGCACAATTATTTTGTCTCCTTCATCGATAGTCTCGTGATCGACATGGAAGAATCAGCCCAAAAGATGGTTGATACCTTGCATGCAATGTCTAAGTAACATATTTGGCTGACGGTCATAAGGGACTGAGTGAAAAGAGGCCACCCCGCTTGGGGGTGGCCTCTTTTTTTATTGTTTTCTAAGGCGAGAAGGCCTAACGGTCATTAACGATGTAATAGTTGTCGCCCGGAGTTTTTGGATGCATAGATGCTGAAGGCGTTCCCGGTTGTCATGATTGTGATTGCTGCAGTTGGAGCTGTCACTCCCCAAGGTAGTTCCTATCATTCGCTCCGCTTATCACCCACAGACTCCGCACTGGTTGAGTTCGAAGCTGGTCGGTTTTGGCATGCTGCTAGAATGCTTCGAGAGGAGGGGGCTGCAGCAGGGACGCCTGAAGATGTACTTCTGCTTGCCCGAGCCGAAGCCGGTTGGAAGAATTGGTCAGCTGTAGCTGAACTCCTGGATGGAGCTGAATGGTTGTCTGAAGAGTCAGATGCCATTGGGCTCTATATACTTGGTAGAGCCTGGGAGGCCCAGGGACAGTGGGCTGAGGCGGCTGAGTCATATGGTCGCTATGTGGACCTGGGTTCGTTAGGGACGACCAGACATCATGCGTCTATCGTTAGGTGGACTCGAAGTCTGTGGAAGTCTGGCGAACGAGAGGCTTCTTTCATCAGTTTACGACAACTTGAGCCACACTTGGGTGCTCAGAGCTGGACTGCGTTAGAACTAGCCCTGGGAGAGGCCCGGGACGGTAACGTATCCTGGGTGGAAAACCTTCTAGGCATGATAGAGCAGCCCTTGGCCCAGCTCTCTAGCTGGCGTCTCTTGCCGGATGCCTTGCTCGAAGCAGGGGACTTGATTGGGGCGACTGAAGCTTTTCGTGAAGCATACCAACAGCTCACTGGTGACCGTCGGGCGACTGCAGCGATCGAGCTCGCGGGGCTTCTCCTCGCTGGTGGGGATACAGCTACAGCACGCGGGTTGTTATTGGAAGGCCTTGAGGAAGCTCCTGGTGCTTTTCGCAATCGAGCTGCAGCAGAACTGTTTGACCTGGGAGACACGGATCGCGAGCTGACCCTTGAACTTGCGCGTATCCTCGATCGTGCAGGTGACGGACGCCGCGCTCTTACAGGGTACGATAGAGTTGTAGCCCTTTCTGCAAATACGATAGACGGGGTGCCTGTACCCCTGCCGATGCGTGTCGAGCGTGCACGACTTATGGGGACCGTACAAACCAGGCAGGAAGAAGCGATTCAAGAATTTAGAGCAATTCGAGACGTAACCACGGATGATCGTATCGGTGGGCGCAATCTTGAATTGTGGGCCCAGCTTCGAAGAAGACAGGGGCTAGATGAACATGTTCGTACACTTCGGCGCTGGCTCCTCGAAGAGCATCCGAATAGTTCGGAAGCCGCAGAAGTAGCCTGGTCACGAGCAAGCCAGGCTGATAGCCGGGGTGAACTAGACTCGGCATTGCGCCAATATGCTGTCTTGAGTTCTAACGCTCGAACCCATGCTAGAGCTGGACAGGCTAGGATGCGTTCAGGCCAGATTTATTTAGGACGTTCGGATAGAGTACAAGCCGCAGGAGTCTTTGAGGGATATCTGGAGGATTTTCCGGAGGGACGACGTTGGCAAGAAGCATCATACTGGGCTGGACGAATGCGTATGGAGTTGGGTGATACTTCGGCTGCCGAGAAACATATCCGACAGATCAAGACCCGGGACCCTGTTTCATACTATGCGGTGATAGGAGCCGAGCTCCTCGGTGAGTTGTACACGATGAATGTTTCAGATGTAGATGATCCTGCTATCCCACCATGGTTGAACAGAGGACTCAGCGACATCGACTTGTTTACTGAAGCGGGACTCGAGCAGGCTGCCGCTGCGGAGATTAATAGACTCAGAGAAGTAGCAAGAACGTCTAAGAACGATATGCTTGGTTTAGCTGAAGGCCTGATTGCTCGGGGTCGCACGATTGATGGAATCAACTTGGGTTGGGCGTTGCGTGATGAAGGACATGAGTGGGACTCACGCCTGATCCGAGTTGTATTCCCCCTCCCCTACCTCGACTTGATACGAAGAGAGGCCATGGAATGGGGGGTGGATCCGATTATTCTTGCGGCGATCATTCGGCAAGAATCCGCTTTCAAGGCTGACATAGTCAGTCGCGCTGGAGCAATCGGACTAATGCAGGTCATGCCACCGACAGGTGCTCAGCTTGCGCGAGTGCACGGGCCTTCAGACTTCCAGGAGGCGCACTTAGCATCACCTGAAGTCAGCCTTCATCTGGGCGCTGCGTACTTTGTGGAAATGAGCGCACGTTACGACGGTGTGCTACCGCTTATTCTGTCAGCATACAACGCTGGTCCAACTAGGGCGACTCGATGGAAGCAGTACCCAGAAATCTCTGATTTACTCCGTTTTACCGAGCGCATTCCATTTGTTGAGACCAGGGGTTACGTCAAGAATGTTAGGAGAAACCTCGGGATTTATGGGGTTCTTTATGGACAGAATTGACCTTGGTGTATCCCGAAGCAGAAACGCTCACTGTGCCCTTATCTAGCTGGGATCGGATCAGCTTGCGGCTGCCCCCGTTGCGCTCTAAGGTGACACTGTAATTCAATACGGAGGAGGCTGTGTGAAAGGGACCGTCAAATGGTTTAATGACTCAAAAGGGTACGGATTCATCGAGCAAGCCGAGGGCAATGACTTATTTGTTCATTTTTCCGCGATCCTTAGTGAAGGGTTTCGGACGCTGCAGGAAGGGGAAGAGGTGGAATTTGAGATCGGAGAATCAGATGTCGGCTACCAGGCCTATAATGTTATTCGAATATGAAGATTCTTGGGCTATAGCACTAAAGCCTCTCCTTTGCTTGCCTAAAGGGGACTTATTTAAAGACGATCTTCATTCTTGAGTATCCCCTCCAAGGATGTCCCGCGGATTTTCTTGATTGACGCTTACGCGCTGATCTACCGTTCTTACTTTGCATTTATCAAGAGGCCGCTTACGAATGCGGCAGGTGAGAATACTTCTGCACCCTTTGGCTTTACTCGTTTCCTGCTAGACATACGTGAGAATTGTGACCCTGATTACTTAGCAGTGGTTTTTGATGCAGGTGTATCATTCCGCGACGTCGAATATCCGGAATACAAGGCCACCCGAGAGAAGATGCCCGATGATCTTAGGGCTAGCCTGGGGCGAATACGAGATATCTTAGATGGCTTTAATGATCCGGTCGTGGAGCTCGAAGGATATGAGGCCGATGATGTGATCGGGACACTTGCCATTAAAGCTAGAGATCAGGGGCTAGAGGCGGTGATTGTTTCCGGTGACAAAGATTTTTATCAACTAATTGGTCCTGGAATTCACCTTTTGAATCCGGGACGTGGCGGTGCGACAGGCGTAGCCTCTGAATGGGTGACAGAAGAGAACGCTATTGAAAAGTTCGGGATCCCTCCTTCCCAGGTGGCAGATTACTTGGCTCTAGTTGGAGATTCTTCAGACAATGTTCCAGGTGCTCCGGGTATAGGTAAGAAGACTGCTTCATCCTTACTGCAAAACTATGAGAACATAGAACAACTCATTGCTCATGCAGAGGAACTAAAACCCCCAAGGGCTTCCAAGTCTCTTCAAGAGAATGCGGAGCAAGTTCGTTTATCGAAGAGGTTGGTTACGATCATGACTGACCTCGATGTTCCATTAGATCTCGATTCACTCAAGGTCAAGGAACCCAATAATGCCGTGCTCCGCGATCTTTTTGCTGAACTAGGGTTTCGCCGACTCACCGAGCAATTTTCAGCAGCAGTTAGCTCCGATACGCCAAGCAGCGAGGAAGAGCCTGGGAAGAACGATGTTTCCTGTCAAATTCTAGATCTGCAATCTGACTTAACGGATCTTGTTGAGGATATTCGTGCATCAGGCCGGGTTGCTATTGCTTCAGAGTTTACGACCAAGGATCCACTTGTTGGGGATTTGGTGTCACTTGCTTTCTCGACCAAGAGCGGTGTTGCTAGCTATCTCCCATTGGGGCATCAGAAAGCGTTCGAGTTGACCCTTGAAGGTGAAGATCAAGAGACGGTGGAGAACCTGCCCGGGTTGAAAAGTCGGGAGTTGGCTGCAATCAAGGAGATCTTAGAAGATCCCGAGATAGAGAAGGTTGGCCATGATCTGAAACGGACAGCTCTTTCGCTTGCACGTGCGGGGGTAAGGCTCCGTGGCTTCTTCTTTGATGTGATGATAGCGAGTTACCTATACGATCCAGGGAGCCGTGATCACGGGGTTGCCTCACTGGCCTTGAAGGAACTATCCCGTACAATCTGTGACCGCAAGGATTTGGTCGGCAGTGGGAGTAGTGAGAGATCATTTTCGGATGTGCCCATAGAACAGGCAGGAAATTATCTGTGTGAGGTAGCGGACGTTCTACTTGGGTTAGCCATGTATTTCCAAGAACGCCTTGATGAGCGCTCCCTAAGTGACCTTATGGTGAACCTAGAGGCGCCGCTCATACCCGTTCTGGTCAACATGGAACTAGCAGGGATAGAGATCAACCGTGATTTCTTCAAAGAGATGCATTCCAAGCTGGCGCGTGAGCTTGACCTAATAGGAGGAGACATTTTCAAGCAAGCTGGTAGTGAGTTCAATTTGAACTCAACTCAACAGCTTAGGCAGGTTCTCTTTGAGAATTTGAGTCTCCCGATCATCAAGAAGACCAAAACAGGGCCTTCTACTGATGCTTCAGTCCTAGAGGAACTAGCAGCTCAGGGTCATGCCGTGCCACGCTTGATGATTGACTACCGAGAGCTGGAGAAACTTCGCTCCACATATGTGGACGCTCTACCTCAGCTTGTGAACGGAGAAACTGGCCGGATCCACACGAGTTTCAATCAGGCCGTGGCTGCAACAGGCAGGCTGTCTTCGAGTGACCCTAACCTTCAAAACATTCCAATTCGGACTGAGATAGGTCGGGAAATCCGTAAAGGCTTTATAGCAGCCCCTGGCAACCTATTCTTAGCGGTGGATTACTCTCAAATCGAATTACGTGTGCTCGCCCACTTTTCGAATGATGCTGCATTTGTAGGTGCTTTTACAGAAGGCGTTGACGTACACAGGCAGACCGCAGCAGTGATTTTTGGTATCTCCGTTGAAGACGTGACACCCGAGATGAGAGGGCAGGCAAAGACCGTCAGCTTCGCTACACTGTATGGGCAGGGAGCATTCTCCTTAGCTAATCGCCTCGGCATTTCACGAGATGAAGCTAATGAGTTTATTGAGATGTATTTTGAGCGATTTAGTAGTGTTCGGAAATTCTTTGATTCCCAAATCGATATGGCGAGAGACATGGGTTATGTAGAAACACTCATGGGTCGCCGCCGCTACGTGCCGGAAATTCAAGCAAGTAATTGGAGTGTCAGGCAATTTGGTGAACGTGTAGCCCAGAATACCCCGATACAGGGGACGGCAGCCGATATGATGAAAAGGGCCATGCTAGATGTGCATGCAGCCCTGGGGGCAGGGGATAGTGAAGCAAGAATACTACTACAAGTTCATGATGAGCTTCTTCTCGAAGTGCCTCAGGATGAAATTGAAGAAGTCCGTGATCTTGTAGTGAATCAAATGGAAGGAGCTCTAGAATTGAACGTTCCGCTAGTGGCGGAATCAGGTGTCGGGAGCACCTGGTACGAGTGTAAGAGTTGAGGCGATAATAGTGGAAAGTCTGTTGGCCCCGATAAGGGGGTTGTAAGAGCTTAGTCCCTGGCAGTCGCTATCCTATAGGTTTAATACCTGCTTGTTTTGTTTCCATAAGCCACAGTACTCAAGAACAAAGAAAAGGGCCTCGTCCAACAGGACGAGGCCCTTTCTATACAGGTCTCAATTCAACCTTGAGTCAGTTCGGAGTCCAGAACCCAGATAGAGAATCACCATGAGCGCTATCCCGGAGCTTCTCGAACGCTCGGTTACGAATTTGCCGAATCCGCTCACGCGTAACACCTAGGAGTGATCCGATCTCCTCAAGGGTTCTTTCTTCACCATCATCTAGTCCGTAATACAGATACAGAATCTTTCGTTCGCGCTCAGTCAAATACTCATCGAACATTGTCTCAAGGTAATCTCGACGGGCGATTGCTTCGACGTCTTCCTCAATGTCAGACGCCTCGACTCCCGAGAAACGTTCTCCGAAGCTAGCGCTGTCCCGGTCACCTCGGTCGATCGGGGCGTCAAGGCTTAATTCTGATGCCGCTACGCGCCGGAGAGCTCGGATAGTCTCAACCGGCTCCTCCATTGTTTTGGCGATTTCAGCATCGGTTGGAGTGCGACCGAGAGATTGTGTTAGTTGAGTGTTTGTGCGTGCAAGTTTCGCAAGATTGGAGTTCTGGTTCAGTGGAATACGGACAGAACGAGTTTGTTCGGCTAGTGCCTGAAGTACTGTTTGCCGAATCCACCAGACGGCGTAGGAGATAAACTTCACGCCCTTGTCAGGGTCAAATTTCTTTACTGCTTTCAGCAGGCCTTCATTACCAATGCAGACAAGCTCCGCGAGCCCAAGGCCACGGCCTTGATATTTCTTCACATAAGAGATGACGAAGCGAAGATTTGCCGTGACAAGCCTTTCAGCGGCCTCTTTATCTCCTACTCGCGCTCTTCGGGCGAGCTCCCGCTCCTCCATTGGGTCCTGAATTAACGGGTATTTTTCGACATCCTGCAGATACTGATCAAAGGAATCTAGGCCACGAGAGGAAGTAAACATTCGTTTGCGATCGTCCCACTCTGGAGGAACGCTGATGGCTGGCCAAGCTAAGTCGACCCTAACAACCCTTGCAGTGCTTGGGCTATCGGGGTCGTAGCAACCAGCCGTGAAATCCCTTTAGGGGGCTCTGAACCTATAAAAATCTGTTTCCGAGGTCAAAGCCTTCCACCGCGATACGCTATTTAGGCCTCAGAATGCCCTAATGAGGGTCTAGCGCATTGGAGTAAGAAATAAGTCTGGTCCTACGGGATTGCGGAGAGCCTTTTGAAGCTGGTGATCTCTGAAGCCAGAGCCAATTCCAAGGAGTTCGATTAAGGTGACCCGAAACACCGGTCCCCTACTTATGGGATCATTGATCGGAAAGGCAAGGTCAATGCGTCCAACAGCGCGAGTGCTTGCTGGAAAACCCATTCTTAACCCGAAGCCGGCTGAGCCTCGCCATCCACTATTTGTGCCATAGGGTACTTCCCCGGCCCACATTCGCCCGACATCTGCAAAAAGTGTAAACCCAAAATCAACTACATCTGGGGACGGCCAGTTCAGAAAGATGCGGTCTTCAAGGGTAAAGAGGACACGTCGGGCTCCGGGAATATCATCTTCATAAAAGCCCCGAACTGCTTCACGGCCGCCCAGTGTGAGCTGGAAGGGGGTTTCGACTGACCATCCAGCCGTGGCGGATGTGCGGAAGAAGAATGTGTGAGCAGATGAGGATCCGGTACGCAGATAGGTGTAGAAATCAGCTGTACCGAAGAGGTCTCGCCATCCATCATCTCTGAATGAATGTCGGCCTTGACCCTCGACATTAACGAATATGAATACCTGACTAGAATTATGTCCGGTGAATAAGCGAAGGCGGGTGAAAACATCATCATGGCTCTTGAGGCCTCCGACCCGAAATGCTGGGATGCTTCGGCCAACGGTTAATCCGAGATCTATCCCTAAGGGTACGTCGATCACTTCCGCATGAGTATCAAGGCGAGCGGGGCGAATGTATCGGATCTGGCGTAACCCCAGCATGAGATTAATTCGGGTAGTCGCTGAAGCATTGATCTGTGATGCTAATATTGCCTGAAGTTGATCCGTGCCGGGGAAAGTATTACTGAAGTCACCGTCTAATACCACTTCAACATCCGTTGGAAAGCCGCCAAACTCGACCCTGTCGCGTGATAAGCCGAAACCTAGAAGCCCAAGCCTGCCTGGTCGTCCGAACCTCGTGGCGAAAGATATCTCGATCCACTCTTCTTGGAGAGGAAGTAGTACCTGGGTAACATCGGTCGGATTACCTGTTGCGTATGTATAGAGTCTGTCACGGTTGCTGTACGCTTCTCGTACCGCAACCCTGCCGACCTCTCCGACAAAGGGGTATGCCAGTTCTTGCTCAAAAAAGTTACCCACTCTTGTTCGACCGTACCCGAAACGAGCATCAGTTCTAGTACCGAACAGGCGAGGTTGCTCAATCAAGAAGCCAGCATCACGCTGCTCTCTTCTTCGTGCAAAGTATCCTTCGGCTAAGATGCCCTGACCGAATAGGTTCTCTTCCGTTAGCTCAATGCGCTCTAATTGAATGCCCTGATCGATCGAGACTCCTAAGTCAAACTTAGTCGTCCACTCATCTTGGGTGTTGATGAGAACGTGGTATGTTCCGTCTGGTTGCTCGACCGGGGCAACATCAGCATTTGCGATGAAAGGGTACTGCCTCAGAATTCTACCGGACTCTTCAAGTAAGAATGGATCAAGACAGTCGTTCTCACTGAATAGTACCTCTCTCAGTATGAAGCTTTGACGTGTGGTTATGTGGAGGGCATTCGCAAGCCTGTATACCCAACGCAAGGGACTGCCTTCTTCCAGTGTCTCCAACTGGAAAATAGGACGGTTATCCACAATGATGTTCGTCACACGACCCAATTCACATAGACTGCCAGTTCCGACAGCTTGTGCACCAAGATCTGGTGACAAAACAAGCGTCGTACTGATTATGCCGACTAGCACCCTGAGAGTAGTCCGACGAGCAGTTTCCATCTAAGGCTAGGCTGTTCCAGTTGTGAAGTGTGTGATTAGAAGCAATCCTTATCGCTTCTGTACGCTTCACAGTCCATCAAGGTCCGCACATTCGTCGGGAGACTCTGATATGCCAAAGAGCAAAAAGGATGCTCTCGAGTATCATGAAAAAGGTCGACCTGGCAAGATCGAGGTTGTGCCAACTAAGTCGGTGGCTACACAGCGCGACCTAGCGCTAGCGTATTCACCGGGGGTTGCTGAGCCTTGCCTTGCGATCCACTCCAATCCAAATGATGCATTCAAGTACACCGCTCGTGGAAACCTTGTAGGTGTAGTTTCGAACGGGACGGCAGTTCTAGGACTTGGCAACATAGGGCCCCTGGCAGCCAAGCCCGTGATGGAGGGGAAGGGAGTTCTCTTTAAGAGATTTGCGGGGATCGATGTTTTCGACCTAGAGGTTGCGTCTGAAAATCCAGCGGATGTAATCCGCTTTTGCGAATTGCTGGAGCCAACAGTCGGTGGCATCAACCTAGAAGACATAGCTGCTCCAGCATGCTTCGAGATCGAAGAAGCACTGTCTAAGAATCTTGATATTCCAGTCTTTCATGACGACCAACATGGCACAGCGATTATTACGGCTGCTGCCCTTATAAATGCTGTTGAGATTGTTGAGAAGAAGATAGAGCAGGTGAGGGTGGTATTTAATGGGGCTGGCGCATCTGCACTGTCTACGGCAAAGCATTTACTTCGTATCGGCGTGCCCTTGGATAATATCCTCATATGTGACTCAAAAGGCATAATACATGACGGTCGTGAAGATCTAAGTAGATACAAGGCAGTGTTTGCTGCAAAGACAAGCAAACGCACTCTTGAGGATGTGATGGTAGATGCAGACGTATGCATCGGCTTGTCTGTGAAGGGGGCCATCACCAAAGAGATGGTTGTATCCATGGCGCCTAAGCCCATCATATTCAGCTTAGCTAATCCGGACCCCGAGATCCTACCTGAGGAAGTCTTGGAGGTTCGAGACGATGCGATTATCGCGACTGGGCGCTCTGATTATCCCAATCAGGTTAACAACGTATTGGGCTTTCCCTTCATCTTCCGAGGTGCCTTAGATGTGCGAGCTAAAGGGATCAATGAGGAGATGATGCTTGCAGCGACGAGCGCGCTTGCTGAATTGGCACGAGAACAGGTGCCAGACACGGTTCGTGGAGCATATGAGGGGTCGGAGATGAGTTTTGGTAAAGAATACTTAATCCCGAAACCCTTCGACCATCGGGTATTATTCCATGTTGCTCCAGCTGTCGCCAAGGCGGCCATTGAAACTGGGGTGGCGCGCGTTACGCTCGACATAGATCAGTACGTAGACCGGCTTCGGGCTTCACTGGGACCGGGTCGTGAAGTTATGAGGTGGATGACAACGCGGGCACGCAGAAATCCTGCCAAGATTGTTTTTCCAGAGGGACATAACGACAACATCATTTTGGCGGCTGTCCAGATGGCAGAAGATGGTATTTGCACGCCGATCTTACTTGGTCGTCCACCGCGGGTTCAGGAGAAGGCGGACTTACTTGGAGTGGATTTAAAAGGTGTGGAGACTGTCTACGCAGCTGAGTGTACAGAGAAGAGATACGATTTTGCGCAGACGTTGTTTGAGCGTAGAGCTCGGCGCGGTCTCACTTTAACTGAGGCCCAATGGAATCTGTACAAGCCGATTTACTTCGCAGCGAGTATGCTCGAGGCTGGAGAAGCCGACGCTATGGTTGCCGGGATCGAGGCTAATTATGCAGAAACTCTTCGTCCTGCTCTGGAAGTTGTGGGTCGAGCGTCCGGTGTATCTAAGGTTTCCGGGTTCTACATGTTGGCATTTCCAGGGAAAGAGTTGCTCTTCTTTGCGGATACCACAGTAAACATTGATCCTGATGCCGAAACGCTGTGCGATATTGCACTTCAGACTGCTGGATTTGTTCAGGATTTAGGGATTCGACCACGAGTAGCGATGGTGAGTTTCTCTAATTTTGCTTCCAGTACACATGAAGAGTCCCGGCGGATGGCCCAAGCTGTAGATATGGTCCGGGAAAGTAATCCTGAACTGGAGATTGATGGAGAGATGCAGGCGGACACTGCGATTGATGGGATAAAATTAAGCGAAGTTTATCCGTTCACGCATCTAAGCGGACCCGCCAACGTACTAGTCTTCTCAAGACTCTCAGCTGCGAATGTCGCCTATAAACTTTTAGATCAGTTAGGGGGGGCGGATGTGATTGGGCCAGTTCTTTTAGGTATGGAAAAACCGGTCCATATCCTACAGAGGGGGTGTGCTGTTCAGGACATTCTTAACCTAGCTACGATTGCATCGGTAGACTGGCAGGCAAGAAATAAGCACATTTGATCCCTTCTCGGACGAGTCTCGTCCGGGTTTTTTGTTCTTAAGCCTGCTTCCTAAGGCTCAGAGCCTCGCGGGATAGCAAAACCTTAGTTCATTCCATGCCAGAAAACTTAGCACAATCAGACTTACGCGATCTTAGTGACCACGGCTTGATTCCAGGGGGAGCGATCTACTGGAATCTCTCTCCCACCCGCTTGTATGAGGAGTCCTTTGCCCGTGGGGACGGTCAATTGGTTCATATGGGTGGGATCGCGACCGTTACTGCGCCGCATACAGGACGTTCACCGAATGATCGCTTTGTCGTGCGTGATGAACTCACTGAGGAATCGGTAGACTGGGGGAGTGTGAATGTGCCAATGAGTCCAGATCATTTTGGCGCGCTACGGCAGGACGTGATTGCGCACCTAAATGACCAGGACCTCTTTGTTCATGATGCCCGCGCTGGTGCAGATGAAAAACACGGTATGAGTGTGCGGGTAATCAGTGAAAGTCCGTGGCATGCTCTGTTTGCGCACAACATGTTCCTTCGTCTGGGTCCAGATGAATTAGCTGAATTCAGCCCAGATTTTACTGTGCTGCACGCTCCACACCTTAAGGCTGATCCTGAACACCACGGCACAGTATCCGGTGCGGCTATCGTAGTGAATTTCTCGGCACGAGAGGTGCTCATAACTGGCACTCGATATGCTGGTGAAATCAAAAAGTCGATTTTCTCTGTACTCAACCACATGCTCCCAGAGTCTAGGGTTCTCCCAATGCACTGCTCGGCAAATGTGGGCTCGGCGGGTGATGTAGCACTTTTCTTTGGTCTGTCAGGTACTGGAAAGACAACCCTATCAGCTGATGCTGCCCGAGGGCTGATTGGTGACGACGAGCACGGATGGGGTGAAGATGGGATTTTTAATTTTGAAGGTGGTTGTTATGCCAAGACAATTCGTCTCTCATCCGAGAGTGAACCCGAAATCTTTCAGGCCACTCAAATGTTTGGCACAATTCTAGAGAATGTGGTTTTAGATGAGGCAACCTTAGAGATAGATTTTGATAATGGTTCTATAACGGAGAATACGAGGGCTTCGTATCCCATCCACTATATCCCTAATGCTGTGATTCCAAGCCGGGCAAGCCACCCCATTAACGTAGTGTTTCTTACTGCAGATGCTTTTGGGGTGCTTCCTCCGATCTCCCGACTGACGCCAGAACAAGCGATGTACCATTTTCTCTCTGGTTATACCGCTAAGGTTGCGGGGACTGAACGGGGCGTGACGGAACCCAAGGCCACTTTCAGCGCCTGTTTTGGAGCTCCATTCCTTCCCAGGCATCCGAGTGTCTATGCAGAGATGTTGGGAGAAAAGCTAAGGGAGCACAGAGCTACTGTTTGGCTGGTGAATACTGGTTGGTCTGGAGGTGGCTATGGGGTTGGAAGTCGAATGAAACTCTCGCACACACGGACAATGGTGAATGCCGCCCTCAGTGGTGAACTGGACGGGGGGAATTTTGATACGGATCAGGTCTTCGGCATTGCGGTGCCCACAGTAATCTCAGGGGTGCCCACTGAAGTTCTTAGCCCTAGAAAAACTTGGGAGAATCCCGACGACTATGACGTTGCAGCATCCAAGCTGGCTGCAATGTTTCGGGAGAACTTCGAGCAATTCTCGAATCAAGTGTCAGCTGAGGTCCTTACGGCCGGACCCCAGTGAATAGTTGGGTGGGCCCAAGAATATTTGGGGCTTCCTGATATCTCGTAGGTACGATGTCCATCTGCCGGGCCATGGATGGGTAGTCAACCCCGTGGCGACGGTTAGTTCTGGTGGATAGCTTCTTCCGGCTATTAGACCATGCCAGAAGCTGACCGGAGCACGATCAATGAATTTAAAGCTGTTCTCAGCAGTCCTACTTGTATTGTGTTTAGCACCGAGCATGCTACACGCTCAAGTGCCAGCTAAGGTTCCTGAAGAAGCTCCAGCTCGAATTCACCCTCTCCCATCTTTACGAGAACAAGCTCTTGAGCAGCAGGCATGGCTGGAGATGCGCATGGAGAGAATCCTTCCTCAACTCATGGCCGAATATGATGTGAGTATGTGGATTCTTTCGATGCGGGAGTATGCCGAAGATCCTGTGTTTTGGTCTATCACTGCTCCGACCACCTTTGCTGCTCGGCGACGTTCTATCTACGTGATTAATCGAGAAGAAGATGGGTCACTTGAACGGCTAGCACTTGGTGGTACAAGTCAGGGTGGGATTTTTGAGGCATTTCGCTCAACCAGGCCTGCCCCAACTCAGCCGACTGCGGAGCTTGTTGGAGCGGAGCAATGGAATCTGCTCCGTGAGTTAGTGGAAGACCGGGACCCCGAGAATATAGTTCTCAATGTTGATCCTGTTTGGGCTTTTTCAGATGGGCTCCATGCAGGTGAACAAGAAGAATTGCTTGAGGCCTTGGGTGATGAGTATGGCAAACGCGTTAAACACGAACCGCGGTTGGCGATGAACTACATAGCCTTGCGTCTTCCTGAAATGATGCCTCGATACCAGAAAATCGAGGAAACTGTGCACGCGATCATCTCAGAGGCTTTTTCAAATGCGGTAATCACACCAGGGGTTACTACTACGGAGGATGTGGTTTGGTGGATGCGCCAGAAGATTCGTGACTTAGGCTACACTACTTGGTTCCACACTTCTGTAGATGTGCAGCGAGCGGGCGGGGTGAACTCTGCTGGACCTGTGGTCATAGAAAAAGGTGATTTGCTTTGGACTGACTTTGGAGTTGTGGGTCTCAATCTACATACAGACACACAACACTTGGGTTATGTCTTACGAGAAGGTGAGATGGATGTGCCTTCAGGACTGAAGGCGTGCCTCAACAACTCGAATCGACTGCAGGACATTCTTCTTACTCATATGGAGCCTGGATTAACTGGCAATGAGATTCTAGCAAATACCCTGAGGCAGATGAGAGCTGAAGGGATTGACGGTACGGTATATACACATCCGATCGGTGATCACGGTCACGGAGCTGGACCCTTGATTGGCCGGTGGGATGGACAGGAAGGTGTCCCGGTCAGGGGGGATGCAGTTTTACTCCCTTCTACGTGGCATTCGATTGAACTTCAGGCGACGACCCCTATACCAGAATGGGGAGAACAGCCGGCATCATGTCGACAGGAAGAAGAAGCTTATCTGGATACCACAGGCGAGCGTCATTGGGTATTCCGTCGGCAGAGCAAGTTCCATCTGGTTTGGTAAGGCGCTGATTGCCAGCGAGCGGGTGTTTCCGTGAGCAATCAGACTAAACATATCGGCTTCGACAGATCGATTGTTGAAGGGCCAATCCGAGGGGCTGTATGGAAGCTTGCTTGGCCCACGATGCTGCAGAATATCATCGGTGGGGTGCAGGGCATTATAGACCACACGATGGTCGGGAACTATGTCGGTTACGTTGGTAACGCAGCGATTGGGGTGTCCTGGCAAATCTTCTTAGTTGTCATTGTTTTCATTAGTTCGCTATTCACAGGGATGGGTATTCTTGTGGCTCGGTTTGCGGGTGCGAATGAACCTGAAAAAGTGAATCGAACCGTTTACCAGGCGTTTCTTACATCAGTCATGATCGTCTTGCTAGTCATGGCACCGATAGGCTATGCCGCATCACCGTTCCTACTTGATCTGGTAAACGCCACAGCTGAGGTGCAGGCTGAAGCGCTACCCTATCTCCGCATCATGTTCGTTTGCTCATTTGGCATGCTGATGTTTTTCATGCTAGGTGGGGCACTGAGATCCGCAGGTGATGCGAGAACACCCTTAAGACTCGGAATTGCGCTAACGATCCTCAATATCGCACTCAGTGTCATCTTGATTCGCGGAATGGGTCCAATTCCCGCCTTCGGAACTACCGGGGCTGCAATGGGGACGGTCATCGCAGGAGCTTCTATAAGCGTATATGCGCTATTCAAGTTATTTGGGGGCCGATGGGTGGTGCAGTTTCAACGCGGAATGAGCTGGCGTCCCGACTACGTGATTATCAAGCAACTCTTCAAGTTTGGACTCCCGACGGGCATTCAAGGTATAGCGATGAATGTGGGTGGCGTGATTCTGTTGGGTTTCATCGGTTCACTCACTATGGGTGCTCAGGCACAGGCTGCGTACGTAGTGAGCTACACGCAGCTTTTCTCATTCATTACATGGACATCCGTAGGAATCATGGGTGCTACCGCAGCAGTAGCCGGTCAGAATCTCGGAGCTGGTAACCCCGACCGTACGAGTCACGCAGTGCATGTGGCAGCTGGTTTTGGACTACTACTCGCAACCGCTATTGGATCCACATTCTTGTTGGTCCCAACTCGATTATTGGGAGTATTCGGAATGGATGATCCTATTGTTGTCGACCTGGGTGTGGAGTTGCTACGCTACCTTGCATTATCGGGGCTCTTCATAACTGTCGCGTTAGCTTTTACGGGAGGATTGCAGGGCACCGGTGATACAAAGAGCCCCCTCTACATATCGATTGTTTCGCAGATGATTATTCCGATCGGACTCTGTTGGGGTATTCAAGTATTTTCGACTCTTGATCCTGCTGATATATGGTTGGCAATAGTGCTTGGCCATCTCGCTAGAGCAATCCTCAGTGTGATCGTATTCAAGCGAGGGAAATGGAGGGGGATCAAGGTCGAGATTGGCTCCGCTAGGGCATAAGGTTCAGTCGGGTCGCCTTTACGGGTTCCTGGCCCCATAATGTGCTCCCCTACTGACTCTAGGAGCTAACAGCTCATGGCGAAGCAGTACTGGTTGATGAAATCTGAACCTTACGTCTATTCGATCGAAGACCTCGAGAAAGATGGTTCTACTTGTTGGGAAGGTGTGCGGAACTATAAGGCTCGAAACAATATGCGGAGTATGAAAACCGGTGATGAGGTTCTCTACTATCATTCAAATGCTAAACCCCCCGGGGTAGTTGGTGTTGCCCGAGTGTGTAAGGAGGCGTATCCAGATCATTATGCCTTTGATGAGAGCAGTGACTACTTCGATCCTAAGTCCTCTCCGGATAATCCTCGCTGGTGGATGGTTGATGTCGAATTTGTCTCAAAGATCGAGAACGTGGATGAGCCACTCGGGCTATCCGAGATCAAGTCAGATCCGAAGTTGGCCGATATGGAGCTCATCCGGTACGGGCGTCTTTCGGTACAGTCCGTGAAGAAATCAGAGTTTGTCTACGTGAAAAAGTTGGCAAGGCTTTAGCTCTCTATGGACGTTTCTAGACCCCGAAGACTGCATCTTCTGCCTCTGCTAGTAATCTTGGGATTTACCCTGGGTTCGCTGGAGGTCCCAGCCTGGATGGTTGGAAGCCGCTCATTGGTGGGCGCCCTAAAGGTGAGTGCACAAAAAGTCCCAAATGCTAGAGCACTTGGTATTCCATTACAGGGTGAGCCGGGACTGAATAATGCCATCACTGATGTGGTAGGGGTCGAAGTTGGACACACGACAATTATAGAGGGTCAAGGTCCTCTTATTGTTGGAGAAGGGCCCATTCGGACGGGAGTTACCGCGATCCTGCCCCGTGGTCGCCAGTCCGGAGATTCGACTTTTGCGGCTTGGTTCAGTCTGAACGGCAACGGTGAAATGACTGGGACTACCTGGATCGAGCATTCTGGGCTACTTGAGGGCCCTATTTTGATTACGAATACGCATAGCGTCGGAGTTGTGCGTGATGCAGTGATCGCTTGGCAGCGGGATCGCGATCCTTCGTTTCTGTGGGCGCTTCCTGTGGTGGCTGAGACTTATGACGGCAGCTTGAATGATATTAATGGCTTCCATGTCACAGCTGAGCATGCCTTCGCAGCGCTCGATGGAGCTCGTAGTGGCCCGGTCGAGCAAGGTGCGGTCGGAGGGGGCACGGGTATGCGCTGCCACGGTTTTAAGGGGGGCATCGGGTCTTCGTCTCGGCGTGTAGGCGACTACACTGTCGGTATACTGGTCCAATGCAATCAGGGTTCTCGTAGTGATTTGCGAGTCGCAGGGATACCTGTTGGCGAGATGTTGCCTGAACCTTCTGCATGTTATGCAGATCGATTGATTCCGGCCGAGCTACGGCGTTCAGGCGTTAGGTGGTGTGACGACGGAGAAGATGCAGCGGGTAAGATGAAACCTATCCCAGAAGGTGCTGGTTCAATCATTATTGTTCTCGCAACTGATGCACCACTCTTGCCGACGCAGATCAAGCGTTTAGTTACCCGCACGACCATGGGCCTCGCCCGTATTGGTGGCATGGGATACAACGGTTCAGGAGATATCTTCATCGGGTTTACGACTGCGAACCGATCGGCAGCCGCGGAGCGCTCGAGGGCAGTGGGTTTGGAAATGCTGCCGAATGACAGGTTAAATCCTTTTATTTCCGCTTCTGTCCATGCGACTGAGGAAGCAATACTAAATGCAATGCTCGCTGCTGAGACACTAACAGGCATTAATGGATATACAGTTCCGGCACTGCCACACGATCGCCTGGCTGAGATTGTGCAGCGAATGTTTGGGGGTTTCAGAGATTTGCGGTGAGTAACGAAATACCAAGGAGAGGTTTGATGGAGATGGTGATAAAATCACGTGCGGTACACGCTGGACTCGTTTTGATGATCATGGGTATGGGTTCGACACCAAGAGACCTTGATGCACAACGCTTAGCGACCGAAGACCCAGTACTCCAGGGCATTTGGGATCAGGCAATTGATAACTCACACTTCGAGAGCTTAGCGCAGTCACTGCTTGACTCAATAGGACCTCGCTTGACTGCTTCACCAGGGATGGAAATGGCTCAGGACTGGGCTGTTCAAGTGCTCAGGAGCTGGGGTATCGAAGCACGTATGGAGCGTTACGGGACATGGGAGGGTTGGAATCGAGGGCCAAGTCATGTGGACCTGATTTCTCCCCGTGTACGTTCACTTGAGGGTCGGATTCTAGCTTGGAGCCCTGGTACGGACGGACGTCCGATCAATGCTAGGGTTACGTATGTGCCTGACATTCGCTCTCCTGATGATTGGCAATCTTTTCTGGCTACAGTAAATGACAAGTGGGTGATGCTCTCATTTCCAGAACCGACGTGTCGGGCGAATGAACAGTGGACAGAGTTTGCTATGCCTGGATCCGCGGAGCGAATGGCCGAAGATAGAGCTAACGGCCAACAAGCTTGGAACAGGAACCTTCAGTCTACTGGATCTGTGGATGGGCGCCGCCGGGACTTGCATGCCCAACTCGAAGCAGCCGGTGCAGCCGGTATCATCACCTCCCAGTGGCCAGGCTCATATGGTACGACAAGGGTTTTTAATGCGTATAACAGAGATACTCCAACATTTGAGTTATCCTGCGAGGACTACGGTTTGGTGTATCGCCTCACTAAGAATGGACAGGACCCGGTACTTCGTTTGACCGCTGAGGCAGAGAATCTTGGGGAAGTGCCGGTATACAATGTGATTGGTGAGATTCCGGGAACTGAGATCCCGGATGAGTATGTCATGCTTTCAGCCCACTATGACTCGTGGGAAGGTGGCTCTGGGGCGACAGATAATGGAAGCGGCTCTCTCCTTATGCTCGAGACAATGCGGATTCTCAAAGAGGTCTATCCGAACCCGAAGAGAACGATCTTGATTGGTTTATGGAGTGGTGAAGAACAGGGCCTCAATGGTTCGAGGGCTTTCACGGAGGATCATCCCGAAATTGTCGAAGGGCTGCAAGCGCTATTCAATCAAGACAATGGTACCGGGCGAATCGTAAATCTTTCTGCACAGGGCTTCATCGAAGCTGGAGCGTCTTTAGCAAACTGGTTGTCACATGTTCCTGCCGAAGTTGCAGGTAACGTCAATCTCAATATACCTGGAAACCCAGGAGGCGGCGGGTCAGATTACGCTTCATTTGTCTGCCACGGTGCTCCCGCGTTCAACCTAGGGGCACTTTCCTGGGACTACAGTTCCCATACTTGGCATACACACCGTGATACCTTCGATAAGCTTATATTCGACGATCTTAAGAACAATGCAGTTCTGGCAGCTTCACTGGTGTACCTGGCTTCTGAAGACAACGAAAAGGTCAGTCGGGAGAGGCGGACGGTGATGGGTGGTCGTGGCGGAAGGACGGCCCAGTGGCCGACTTGCACTCCGGCAACACGAAGCTCACGCGACAGCTCAAGGATGTGATTCTGATATGAGTACGATGGTCCAAAATTATGTTGGAGGCGAGTGGTGTGGGGTATCGCACTCGGAGACTCTTACCGTAACCAACCCTGCCTCAGGTGGAGAGATTGGGCGTGTGCCGTTGTCCACTGGCACTGATGTCGATAAAGCCGTTCAGGCGGCAAAAACTGCTTATCCAGGTTGGCGTTCTACTCCATCACCTGAAAGGGCTAGGGTCCTCTTCCGACTCAAGGCACTACTGGATGAACATAAGGAAGATTTGGCGCAGTTGCTCACAACAGAGCACGGAAAAGTCATTGCGGAAACGCGCGGTGAGATTCAGAGAGGTATCGAAAATGTCGAGCACGCTTGTGGGATACCATCTCTCATGATGGGGGATACCGTTGAGCAGATCGCCGACGGTATAGATAGTGCATCGTGGCGCCAACCAATCGGTGTCTTCGGTGTCATTACCCCTTACAATTTTCCAGTAATGATTCCTCTCTGGTTTTGGCCATACGCTGTGGCAACTGGGAATACCGTGGTCCTCAAGCCCAGTGAACAAGATCCACTAACACATCAAAAGATCATTGATCTAGTGGAGGAAGCTGGGCTCCCTCCAGGTGTGTTGAATGTCGTGCACGGTGGGCAAGAGAGTGTTGAGGCAATTTGTGACCATCCTGATATCGCTGGAGTATCGTTTGTTGGCTCTAGCAGAGTGGCAGAGATCGTTTATAAACGAGCTTCTGCTGCTGGGAAGCGGGTCCAGTCGCTTGGTGGAGCCAAGAATTACATGATCGTATTACCAGACGCTGATATGGACGTCGCACTAGATGCTTGTGCTGGTTCAATTTTTGGTTCTACGGGTCAGCGTTGCCTAGCAGGCAGCGTGATTGTGGGTGTGGGGGACGCTCATACTGAGATTCGAGATAGAATGCTGGATACCGCGTCTTCAATTCGGCTTGGTGATGGCCTTCAGGAGACTACGGATATGGGTCCGGTGATTTCTGCAGCACACCGCGATCGTGTTGTTTCCTTTATTGATCAAGGGGTAGCTGACGGAGCAAAACTTTCGCTCGATGGGCGGAGTGCCACTGTGGAAGGCCTAGAAAATGGGTACTGGGTTGGACCTACAGTTTTTGAAGATGTCTCACCGGATCTCTCAATAGCGACAGAGGAGATTTTTGGACCGGTTGCCGGCATCAACAGGGCGAGGGATGTCGATGAGGCTGTTGGCATGATGCATGCCAGCTTGTTCGGGAACGCATGTTCGATTTTTACAACGAGTGGCAAGGCTGCCAGAGAGTTCCGGTACCAAGCAGGCATTAGCATGATTGGTATCAATATTGGTGTGGCTGCACCCATGGCTTTCTTTCCGTTCGGTGGCTCAAAGAATTCCTTCTTCGGAGATCTGAAGGCGCAGGGTAAAGATGCTATTTCCTTCTTCACCGATCAGCGAGTTGTGATATCACGTTGGTAGATTGATGCCGCTGATCAAGACCTCAGTAAAAGCACTATGAATCCAACTGCAACCTCAGCCGTTTTGGGCCCAGACATTATTGCTGGACAGCAGGAATACCTCCTCCCGTCCATGCTGCATCTCTACTCCGAACCGCTCTGCCTGACAGAAGGACAGGGTGTTCGTGTCCGGGATGAGAATGGCAGCGAGTACCTTGACCTTTTCAGTGGAATCTTGACCACCTCAGTAGGTCATTGCCACCCGCGCGTTGTTGATGCAATGACTGATCAAATGGGTCGCCTGGGTCATGTTTCGACACTCTACGCGAATGCCCCCCAAGTGGAAGCTGCGCAAAAGATAGCGAACATTGCGCCGGGAGATCTCAAGCGAACGTTCTTCACTAATTCAGGGACGGAGGCAATTGAAACAGCCTTAATGATGGCCTCTCTGGCAACTGGACGAACCGAAATCGTAGGGCTGCGTGTTGCATATCATGGTCGTTCGTATATGGCTACGAGCGTAACTGCTCATTCAGGATGGAGACCACTAGCAACCCCCGTGGCTGGCATTAAACACGCCAAATCCCCCAATACCTACCGTTGTCCTTTCAAACAGCCTTGTGACGACTCGTGTGTGAACAAGTTTGTGGAAGACCTTGAAGAGGTCATCATCACGACAACAAATGGTCGTCCGGCAGCGTTTATCGCCGAAAGCATTATGGGTGTGGCAGGCTACGTTGTTCCGCCTTCCGGCTATTTTCAGAAAGCTGCCGAGGTGATTCGTCATTATGGTGGCCTCCTGATTATCGACGAAGTTCAGGCAGGCTTCGGTAGGACCGGAAAGCACTGGTTCGGTATAGAGCATTGGGGTGTCGAACCGGATATCATGGTTATGGCAAAAGGTATCGCGAATGGGGCTCCTGTAGGTGCTACTATAACGACCGATGAGATCGCGCACGCCTGGAAGGGTAAAACGATTTCAACGTTCGGAGGCACTCCTGTATCCATGGCCGCTCTCTGTGCTACACAGGACGTGCTTCGAGAGGAAGCAGCACCGGAAAATGCTTTTGCGCGAGGTGAGGAACTGCGTGCAGCTCTGATCGATATCCAAGAACGACATCCATGGGTTGGTGATGTTCGAGGTATGGGCTTGATGCAGGCCATGGAGATCGTGAAAGATCCAGAGACGAAAGAACCGGATACAGAACGCACGGCAGCCCTGCTGGCTGCAACCAGAGATGAGGGCCTACTAATTGGCCAGGGTGGACTTAACGGTACCGTCATTAGGCTCGGCCCATCACTGCTGATCACCGCTGATGAAATTGCTGAAGGTATGGAGAAATTAGGGAGGGCTTGCGACAAGGTGGGATCGTGATGTCAAGCCTACCGATTGATGCATGGATCCTTCTTTTTTGTGCTGTGGGGCTGGGTCTCGGACTCGAAGTTGCATTCTATAGAGCCCAGAAGCGCCACATCACATCAAGGCATCGAGAGACGAATCAAGATGAGATCGGGCCTGGATGACCTCTGTCACGGTTATCTCTGTCCTCGTTGGTTACGCTTTTATCCTCCTTGGGATTGCCTTCTGGGGTAGCAAAGAATCTCGAGATCTCAAAGGATACTACGTTGCGGGCAAGCGTCTGCCCGCTTGGGTGATCGCCTTTAGCTCCAATGCTACAGGGGAAAGTGCTTGGCTCCTGTTGGGTCTAACAGGTATGGGTTACGCGATTGGTGTCCACGCTTTTTGGGTTATTCTCGGGGAAGTGTTGGGTGTTGCTTCCGCATGGGTCTGGGTTGCTCGACCGTTCAAGGAATACACGGATCGCTTCGACTCGATCACTGTGCCTGATTATCTCACGGTTCGGTTTCGAGATAAGAGTCATATTTTCCGTTGGATCTCGGCAATCATTATTCTGAGCATGGTGATGGCGTATACAGCCGCACAACTAACGGGATCTGGTAAGGCTTTTGATTCTTTTCTCGGTACCGGCTACACAGAAGGTGTTTGGATTGGCCTAGTCATCGTCCTATTCTATACGACGGTTGGTGGATTCAAGGCAGTAGCTTATTCGGACTTCTTACAAGGCATCCTGATGCTCGGATGCCTGATTGCTCTTCCTATCGTGGGCATTGCTGCTGCTGGTGGTTGGAGTGAGATGATTACAGGGTTGGCAGCTGCAGACCCTGCATTACTCCGACCAATGGGCCAGTTTGGTTTTGGCGCGGCCGGTATAGCAAGCGCATTCGGATTTGTCGCGATTGGGTTTGCCTTCCTAGGCTCTCCACAGCTCCTGACCAGATTCATGGCAGCGCGTGACCAGAAGCAGATTGTTGAAGGAGGCTTCTGGGCAGTGCTCTGTGTCATTGGCTTTGATGTTGGGGCGGTCCTTGGAGGAATGTCGGGACGCACGCTATTCCCTGGATTAGCAGATCCGGAGACGATTTTGCCGGAGATGAGCGCAACCCTCTTCCCAGCTTTCTTTACAGGAATTTTTCTTGTAGTCGTGCTTGCTGCGATCATGTCGACAGTCGACTCACTCCTCCTTCTCGCATCGTCCGCAGTCGTTAGGGACATCGTCCAGAAAGCGATGGGGATCCGAGCTTCGGAGCGCACATTATCAAATCTAGCGCGAGGGGTAACGGTCTTGATCGGGGTGGTGGGGCTAGTGGTGGCACTGACTGAACCGGCATCTATCTTCTACTTCGTACTATTCGCTTGGTCCGGCATCGCATGTGCCTTCACGCCGGTAGTTCTCTGCTCACTTTTCTGGAAGAGAACTACCAAACTTGGAGCTATAGCCGGGATGATAGGCGGGTTCGTAGTGACGGTCGTATGGACGATCTGGTTTAAGGAAAGATTCTACGACCTCTACGAGATGATCCCGGGTTTTATAGCGGGATTTGTATGCACGATTTCAGTGAGCTTGATGACTGAATGTGAGAGGGATATAGCTGACGAAGTTGACTCAGTGCGGAGGGCTGTGGGTCCAGTTTTTTGAGTTCCGGATGGAATGTTTTATGTCGAGATCAAGTATCGCAGTCGGTCTGCTTGCTCACTCCTTTTATGGCTTGAGTGAAGACAGTGCGATACGATCTGATTGGATCAAGAAAAATGGATAAGAATCACTCGCAGGAGGCACGAGATGGCTGACGTCAGTAGAAAGGATTTCCTGGGACTTAGCACTGTTGCTGCTGCGGGGTTGGCGAGCGGGTGCGCACCGATAGCAGATTTGGGAAATGTGAGAGCTGATCTTGTCGTCATCGGGGGTAGGGTGCTCACTCAGGATCCCGATCAGCCAGTCGCGGAAGCCTTCGCTCTAAAGGCTGGACGTTTTATGGCAGTTGGTTCAAATGAAGACATCCAAAATCTCCAGTCTGTGAATACTGAAGTGATTGATGCTTCTGGAATGACGGTGTTGCCGGGATTTATAGACGCACATTCTCATCCGTCTAGCGCGGGCTTAAACGCACTCAAGAATGTAAACACTAACCTCGGCAGTGTTGCTCGGATCCAGGATGCTCTGAGCCAGCGGGCAGCCAACACTCCGCCCGGTGAGTGGATTGTCGGTTACATGTACGATGATACAAAGCAGGAAGAGGGGCGTCCGTTAAACCGTGTAGACCTTGATGCGGTAAGCAGCGAACACCCCATCATGGTTGGACATCGTGGCGGCCACACAGGTGTATACAACTCGAAGGCGTTTGAAGTAGCAGGTATCACGGTCAACACCCCGGACCCGTTTGGAGGTCACTTCTATCGTGAGGGTGGTGAACTCACAGGGAAGGTTGCTGAGCGCGCGCGCGGTGCGTTCAATGTGCCGTCAGGGTCAACGCGTGAAGAACGTGCAGATGGGGTCTCTGTGATTTGCAAAGAAATGAATGCGACGGGGCTTACATCGGTTCATCAGGCAGGTACGGGATCAACAGCGTTCGTTGCCTATCAGGATGCCAGAGACGAGGGCAATCTGTCATTACGCATGAATTTGATGGCTAGAGGTGGGACCTTCCCGGCCCTTCAATCAGCGGGGATTCGCACCGGGGTTGGGGACGAGTGGATTCGTATTGGCCCAGTAAAATTCTCCGCTGACGGTTCGGCCTCTGAACGCACTATGGCAATGAGCACTCCATATGCGGGTCGCCCAGATGATTTTGGTATCCTGACGATGACTCAAGAAGAGATCCACGAGGTTGTCGAAGAAGCTCACCGGTCTGGATGGCAGATTGCCATCCATGCCAATGGTGATGTCACAATCGATATGGTCCTGAATGCGTATGAACGGATACAACGCGAGTATCCTCGTCAGGATACACGTCACCGGCTTGAGCACTGCTCCTTAGTGAATCCGACACTGCTGCAGCGCATAGCCAACGGTGGTTATATCCCCGCGCCATTCTACACCTATGCTCACTATCATGGTGAGAAATGGATCGAATACGGTGAAGAAAAAATGGAGTGGATGTTTGCTCACAAGTCTTTTATCGAGTCTGGAATTCCGGTCGCTCCGGCTTCTGACCATTCCCCCGGACCCTATGAGCCACTGATGGCGATACAAAGTATGGTGACCCGCAAAGATTTTTCTGGCCGAGTCTGGGGCCCAAGCCAGAGGATCACCGTCGACGAAGCCCTGAAAATCTGTACGGTGAATGGGGCGTACGCATCGTTTGAAGAGAACGAGAAGGGTACGATTACCGCTGGCAAGTTGGCTGACTTCGTGATCATTGCGGAAGACCCTCATGAAGTAGATCCGGATCTGATCAAGGAAATTCAGGTTATCAGGACTGTGCTTGGTGGCAGGACAGTGCACGAGGCTTGAAGGCAGGTTTCTGCTTACCAGACATCTTAACCAAATGAGTGATAAGCTTTCCGGAAAAGTAATTAGGGATCCTCTGTGGAATACGATCAGACTTGACCCTATAGCAGCCCAGATCGTTGATACTGTGGAGTTCCAGCGCCTACGCTACATACGGCAATTGGGCTTTACTCATCTGGTCTATCCTGGTGCGACACATACGCGGTTTGACCATGCACTGGGTGTTTACCACCTCACGACTGTCGCCTTAGATCGGATTCGAGAGAATCCAAGAACCCCATCGGAAGTATTGCAGGATGGTCATCTCATTCCTTATGCGGCGCTACTTCATGACATTGGCCACTATCCGTTTTCGCATGCACTAGAGGAACTAGAAGCGGAGTATGTCCCGACCCACCACGAGGAGGTTAGTGAACAGTTCTTGGCATCCCCCTCTCTACGGGATGCCCTAGTCCCTCTTGGGTCCAGTGCTCCTGACCTGCTTTTAGAGTTGATCTCTGGTAAGAGTGAAATTCCTTTGCGGGGCCTAGTAAGCGGAGCTCTTGATTTGGATAAGATGGAATACCTCCGCAGAGATGCTCATTTTTCCGGTGTGCCTTACGGTGAAGTCGACGTTTCTCGGATATTACAGGGGCTTGCCTTGTTACGTGATCCGGAGTCTGGTCAGTATGAGGTGGGAGTTCATGAGAAAGCAGTGGCCGCCTTAGAATCTCTTCTGTTTGCGAAGTACCAGATGTTTCGCAATGTCTACTGGCATCATGCTGTAAGGGCCGCAACTGTTCTCTACAAGAGAATTGTTGAAGAAGCGGTAGACAGCGGCCTCCTTGTTGCTAATGAACTTGTTGGGCCAACTGACGAAGAACTCTTGCATGAGATTAGTCGCCGAGCACATGAAGCTGATGGTGAAGCCGCAGAGCGTATCGGTACTCGGTGGTTGCCAGCGCTTCGCCAACGCCGGCTCCCCAAAAGGGCATTAGAATTGAATGCAGCCGACCTTACAGGTAGACAAGTAGAAGACTGGGTGGCTAGTAGCTCACCACATAAACGTGCGATTGAAGACGATCTAGCTCTAGATCTTGATTTGGAACCCGGAGAGGTAGTTATCGATTTTCCGTCTAAGAAAGCCATGTTCCAGTTCAATGTGCTTGTTGAGCGGCGTGATGGACAAATCCAGCGGTTAGGCCTAGGAGGACTACCAGGACTACTGGATTTGCCGCGATTGGCGGATAATCTTTACACGACAGCACGCGTCCTTAGGGTTTTTACTTTCCAACAACGTGCCGTTATGGCAGACGATATTCTCGCAAGAATTACTCGACCAAATGGAACAGCCTGAGCTGTTATGGGGTTCACTGATGGTGCCCCCTAGGAAACAGCAAACCACTTGACATCACATAGTAATTATAGCAGCATAAATTGCTTTGCATTTCACGTTTTGCCAGGCCTCAACGATAGCCGAGACGGCTTAGTCACCTGGCTGGACTTTATCAAGAGATAGAACACGATGGCCACTGCGACTCCGAGGAAGCGGAGTAAGCGACGCGGGAAAGGCAATCTCCTCTCTGGATTCGATGCCAGTGTAGAAGAACAGAGTGCCCTTGACCAATATCTTCGAGACGTCAGTCGTCATGAGCTAATCACTCCTGAGAAGGAAAAGGAGTTGGGTGCGCTCGCCCAGAAAGGCGACCAGGATGCGATCCAGGAATTGGCGCGCGCAAACCTTCGCTTCGTGATTAGTGTTGCTAAGAAGTACCAGAATCGTGGTGTGTCACTTACGGATCTCATTCAGGAAGGAAACGTCGGATTAGTTACTGCCGCACGTAAGTTTGATCCGGAGCAGGGTGTGAAATTCATCAGCTACGCAGTCTGGTGGATTCGCCAGGCAATCTTAGCGTCACTTGCGAATCATGGGCGTGCTGTTCGTGTTCCCTTGAACCGAGCAAGTGATCTAGCACGGATTTTCAGAGAGAAAGAGCGGCTGAAGCAAGAGAAAGGTCGGGAGCCTTCGACGGAAGAGCTCGCCGAAGCTACCTATCTTACACCAGAATTGGTGGAATCTTTACAGACGCTGAACTCTGCTGAAATTCGACTTGATGCCCCGATCGGTGACTCAGAAGACTCACAGCTTGTCGAGCGCTTCATAACTGAGGAAGCCGCAGAGCCAGAAATCGAAGTCGAGGGGCGTCTTTTAACGGAAACGATCGCGGGTGCGCTTTCCCTTCTTGAAGAGCGTGATGCAAAAGTTCTGCGGCTCTATTTCGGCCTAGAAGGTGAGCGGGAGCATACACTAGAGGAAATTGGCAACATGCTCGGCGTTACACGTGAACGGATTCGTCAACTCAGAGACCGAGCACTGCGTCGCTTGCGTGAAGGTGGCAAGGGTGACGCACTGGAGTCTTTCGCGGCTTGATCTATTGGCCGGCGACACCCCGGTCAGACATGTTTTCTGTTGCCACCCTAGAAAGATTCTCCTCTCCGGCGTCTTGCATTCTAGAACTTCATAAATGATCGGGGTGGTAGATCAAACTGGTGGGGGTTCTTACCGGGTCCGACTAGAGGACGGTCTTGTCGTAGAAGCATCACTACGAGGAAGGCTGAAGGTGGGGGGAGCGAAGAAAGAGAGAGTTGTCATAGGTGACAGGGTCTCTCTGGAACAGTCGGGTGAGGGCTGGGCCATAGAAGGTGTCGAGCAGCGTACCACTGAACTTGTTAGGCGAAGCCGAAGCAAGCGGGTGCGTAAGGTTCTAGCTGCGAACCTCGACCGATCGTTTATGGTGGTTGCAGCCAAGGATCCCCAGGCTAATCCAGAACTTGTAGATCGCCTTCTGCTGCTAGGTGAGTCCAGCAGGATCAAGCCAACTCTAGTGATTAATAAAGTGGATTTGCCGGGTGCGGGAGAGGTTGCTGAGCCGCTCAAGAATTTGTACGAAAGTATCGGGTATCTTGTTTTACTTGTGAGTGCCGCAGCGGGGGTAGGAGTGGGCCGGCTAGAGGAAGAACTATGTTCAGGTACTTCAACGTTGATCGGTCCCTCGGGTGTGGGAAAATCTTCCCTGCTAAATGCTATCGATCCCGAACTGGAGTTACGTACTGGAGAACTATCACGCAAAGGTGGAACCGGTCGGCACACGACCGTCAATGCGCGTATCATATCGCTTAATTGTGGAGGTTTTGTCGCTGATACTCCTGGTTTTGGTGATATAGCATTTGTAGGAATACCGCCGTCCGAGCTCGATCATTGCTTCCCTGAATTCAGCCAACATCTTTCACAATGCAGGTTTAGGGGGTGCTCACATGTTTCTGAGCCTGACTGTGGAGTACAAGCAGCTGTTGAAAAAGGAGTGATCCCTGCAACCCGATTCAGGAGCTATCTGAAGGCGCACTCAGAGGCGGTAGACTTCAGCTCTTATTGATGACTAACGAGGATACGTAACCTCTGCCTTCTGCTACCGAAATCTTTGATCAAGAACGGAGAGGTGTCACCCTTGGAGAGCCAGTGGTTGCTTCCCATTCAACCTTGACTGGCCAGCCGTATACTTCAGCGAGCACTTCCTCGTTCACAACTTCATCCGGTGTCCCCTCTACTGCTACCTGACCCTCGGACAAGAGCAGCATACAATCCGAAAAGCGGGCTGCTAAATCCAGCCCATGTGTTGTAAGGATCACGGTAAGCCCAGAGGCCACAGATTGTTTCAGTAGCTCCAAAATTTCCATCTCATGCTTGATATCGAGACTGCTTGTGGGCTCGTCGAGTATAAGGGCCATAGGTTCTTGAGCTAGAGCGCGAGCGATCCGTACACGCTGTAACTCTCCGCCCGAAAGGGTTGATAGATCTCGATTAATGAGATGCGTCACGTCACAAACCTCGAGTGCCTCATGGACGGCGACTTGGTCCTTGCTGCTTTCTGCCTCAAGAGGCCCAAGGTGGGGATACCGACCCATACCGACCATCTCTCGCACAGTGATCGGGAATGAAACTGTCTCCGATTGTGATACTACACCGATAGAGCGAGCGAGCGCTTTGCGATCCCACTTGCTGATGTTGCGTTCGGAGATCAAGGCTCTTCCTTGATCTGCCCTTACAACTCCTAGGAGTCCTTTCATCAGCGTGGATTTCCCAGAGCCATTAGGTCCTAGGACTGCGTAAAAGCTTCCTGAGGGAACAGACATGTTTACGCCATTCAGGGCAGGGCGACTTTGCTCCGGATACTTGATGACAAGATCCGTGGTTTCAAACCTCATTTTGTTGCCGTACTCCGCCTCAAGAGGACAAGGAAAAATGGAACCCCTATAAACGCTGTGATGACACCGATTGGGATTTCGATCGGTGGAATAATCAGCCGAGCAACAAAATCCGCTCCTATTAGAAAGGTTGCGCCTCCGAGGAATGAAAGTGGCAGGAGTCCACGGTGGTCCGATCCCACCAGGATTCTCAAAGTGTGAGGCACAACCAGCCCAACAAATCCAATTACTCCCGCCACAGAAACGCTCGCTGCTGTGATCAATGCTGCGACGACTAGAGAAATTCTTTTCACACCCTCCACGTTGGCACCCAGGTAGTATGCTGTTTCTTCTCCGATTGCCATCAGGTTCAGTGGCCGAGCCAGAGATATGAGTATAACTGTTGCAGGCATTGTATAAGCTCCTGCGATGACGACCCGATCCCAGTTAGCTCCCGCTAGGCTGCCCATAGTCCATAGAATGGCACTCTGTACTGTTTGAGCAGGAGAAATCGAGAGAATGAAAGAGATACAGGCCGAGAAAAAAGCAGCTATGACTACACCTGAAAGCAGAAGGACCCGGACATCCATCGCTCCACCAATTGAGATAGCTACACGAAATACGAGAAAGATCGCCATGAGTGCGCCTGCAAATGCTGCCAGGGGAAGCGTCCACGAACTGGTTGCAGCAAGTCCCATACTGAGCACCAGCACTGCACCAAATGATGCACCTCCAGAAACCCCGAGTATATAAGGCTCCGCCAGAGGATTTCGTAACAAAGCCTGGAAAGTTGCGCCTGCTATACCCAGTCCTCCTCCGACAAATGCGGCCAATAAGATCCGGGGTAGTCGAAGGTTAACCACAATGTCTCGGTGCGCTTCTTGCCCATTTCCAGTGAGAGCAGCCCAGACTTCAGAAATTAGAAGTGGAACCGAACCAAAGAGTACACCTAGTATTCCGATCCCAATAAGCGCCATAAATAACAGAGTCGCGAGTTTTGTTTTGCTCATCGTACTCGATCGTCGTGTAAGATTGTGGCTATATGTCTGGCGGTTTCTGCGATATCCGGCCCGGGTAACTCTAGAGCATTGCCGATCTCTTCTATACGAGATCCAGGAGTCAGCCTGGGATCGAACTGGGACCTATCCGAAATGAGAACTACATCGATCTTTCGGACGCGAAGCTGCTCAGGGCTTACTGAGCCATACAAGAATCCCAAGTCGGAGAAGACATTTCTGCCGCCCGCTAACGTTAGTATCTCGTCTATATACGAATCGGGACCAGCGACCCACGGTGGAGAGCCTCCCAGAATGTACGCCGCATGGACCTTTGGCTTCTCGGAAGTCCGTCTCTGAAGGTCAGCCAGATCATTCTTGATGCTCGCTACTATAGAATCGGCTGCAGCCTCGGTACCTGTTGCTTTTCCGAGAAGTCGTACACTTGCATATAGGTCAGTTAGGCGATCAGGACGCACGGCTATGTGGGGGATCTCTAGCTCGTCCAAACGAGATTTAGTTTGAGGATCTTGATCGCCAGAAAAACGCACAACTAAGTCTGGTTCGAGAGCAATAATATCTTCGAGGTTTGGCTCCAATCCCCCACCCACCGACGGGATCTCAAGCACCCAGTTCTCAATGTCAAAATCAGTACGCCCAACAACCCTATGAATGGCCCCGAGTGCCCGTAGCGTCTGGGTCGCTGATGGTACGAGTGAAATAATTCTCTGCGCTGGTTCCTCAAGAGCAACTTCCAGGCCAGTTGCGTCGACCAGAATAATGTTACTGACAGTGCTCCTATTTCTTTCCACTGTGGCAGGGGAAATAGGAGGTTGAAGGCGCAGTTCTAGCCCTTCCCAGACAACGTTGTCGCAGCCTGTTGCCAGGGTTAAGATCACCGCGATCGCCAGGTGTTGCCTTTGCATGCGGTCGATGGAGTCAGGTATGATTTGGGGCTCCAAAGCTATCAATGCCTCCTTTCGAGGCAACCTGATGCGTGGTGCCCTGTTCACTTGGGGTGTTTTTGGCGACCTCGTGCGTAGGTGCCTGAAGTAACATCCCTAAGGATGCCATGGACCTAAAGTATGCAAGGTCCTGCAGTAAGCTGCTATTTCAGTTTCCATTTGGAGCCACCTTCGATGTTTACTTAATGGACTTCGAACTAAGCGAGCTAGTAGTCAACTTGCATGCCTTATTCTACCTAGTCCCTTCTCGGATCCATAAAAGAGGCTTGGCCTCCCAGTGATTCTTGCACATCTCTCAGATCTGCACCTGGGCTTTCGGGCCTACGGGCGTATTGATCGCGGTGTGGATATACGCGAGCGAGATGTCTCCGTGGCATTTGAGCGTGCACTTCAGGCTATAATTCGAATAAATCCTGACATCGTGGTGGTTTCGGGTGATGTCTTTGATCGTCCAGATCCTCCTGCAAGTGCAGTGGTTGTGCTTGCGCGAGGTCTCGAACTACTGCGTTCCTCACTTCCTGAGACACCAGTATTCATGATCGCTGGTCCTAGGGACACACCTAGGCAGCTTGGCAATCCCGGGGCTCTTGCCGTACTGGATAGTTTTCCGAATGTCGAGGCAGCCACGGATTTAACGCGCTCGATTATCATGGAGCGTCTCAAGCTTCATGCCTGCCTGGTGCCATTCCGGGCTACTGTTCGCCACCCCGGAGCCTTCCCGGAGCCCGACCCACGAATGAGATGGAATCTTTTGGTACTGCATGGAACTCTTGAAAGGTCCGGAGAGGCAGCAGTACCAGTGGTTCCCGAGGATTGGAGCTATATAGCCTTGGGAGGACGACACCGCACAGAACAGATAAGCTCAAATGTTCTTTGGGCAGGATCCCTGGAGCGTGTTGCACTTGATCCTTGGGAGGACGCTGGCGGAGAAAAGGGGTTCTTAACCGTGAACCTGGAGAGCGGAGAGCACCAATTCCACGCTATTCCATCGCGTCCGGTGGCTGCGTTGGCTCCCGTTAAGGTTATTGCTGGGGATCATAGTAAACTGCGTAGCCGAGTACGTGAGGTTGTCCAAGAGATCCCCGGAGGTATCAAGGGTAAGATTGTGCGCCTGAGGCTTGAGGGCGCTTTCCCACAGGATCTCCTAGCCTTACAAGGTGAAGAGCTATCGGATCTGCGGACTTCCGCACTGCATTTGGCCATTGAAGCTGGAAAAGAGCCGCGCCATTTCCCATTGGGCTGGTTATGGGAAGATGCGCCTACACTCCTTCGCGTTGCACTAGAAAAAGAACTTGAACGGGACGGTCTTCTAGACGATGCAACCAAGGCAGTCATAGAGGAGTCACTGGATCTTGATGTCGTCGATGTACCAAAGGTCCAAGCGGTCGGAGGTATGGATGCACTTGATGGTGATATTCCTGGAGTTGGCCGAGTGAGCGCTTCGATACCGGTTGGTTTGACAGCAGTGATCGGTGGTGATGGAAGGTCACGTAAGGCAGTTAAAGAGCTTTTGATTCAGGCCGGAGGAGGCTCTAGTAACAAGCCTCTGTCGCATTTTTGGGCTTGCACTGATGCAGGAACATTAGATGAGATGTTGTCGACTGCTTCGTTAGCGATAGCGTTTACCCGTGGGTTGTCCTTTCTAGATGCTGCTCTAAAGAGGCTAGGGTCAGGTGATAAATCTGGGACAGGTTTCAGATTGGGTGCGCCTGTATTAGAGAGTAATCTTCCAGGATCGACTTCCAGGGACCTTGAGGCCATTACCACAGAATTCCAATTAGCAGAAGAAGATTTCCGGTCACTTAGGTCAGAGGTGGTTGAGGCCGATGGAGATCTAGAGGCCTCGATGATGGATTGGCTCAGAGAGAGGCAGGACGCAGAGACAACCCTTAATGCCTACCGTGATCGAGCCCGGCAGCTTCGATCACGCTTACGGCAAATGGAGACGACTGGCCCTAACGCACCTTGTCCACTCTGCGGTCGTGTATTGCAAGGTCATTATGATGAGGTCTTGAGGGAGCTAAATGATGAGTGGGAATCAGTGGTCCAAGACGGGATGTGGTGGCGAAGTAGGTGGGAACAATTAGAGCTCAAACCGCAGAATCTCCAAGAGCGTGAAGAAAAGGCGCTGAAGCTACATGTCACCCTTGAGGCTCAATCAGAACGTATCGAACTCCTACGAGCTAGGGTTAGCAGCATGCGGGCAGGCGGTGCCCCAATAGAGAAGGAGGTTGCACGAGATGACCATCAGGGTCAGGTCATGGCAGCTCTCGTGCGGGTACGCATGGCTCGTGAAATTCGCGCTAGAGACATACTTCTGGATAGAGCTTCTCGTTTTGTCTGCAGGCTCACAGGTGGCCGAATTCTGGCAATCACTGTTCGCAGCGGAGGGGTGCATCTCGAAGGAGATTATGAGACTTTGCGTTCGGTATCAGAGGAAGATCTTTCTGCAGCAAAATTAGCCATACGCCTAGCTGCTGCATCTTTCATAGCTGCGGGTGAGGGTCTAGGCTCGCTCTTATTAGAGGAGCCATTTGATCGACTAGACCCCGAGGTCGGAATCCGCAGCCTATTGCTCATGAAAGAACTCGTAAGTGAGGTTCCTAGGATTATATTGGTGAGTCGAGGTACAACGGTTGGTGCACGCCCTGAACTGTTTGATTGCATCATGGAAATTCGAGAAGAAGGCTCGACTGCTGGTCCTGCGCTCCGTCCAACTACAGCGGGTCCAGGCAAGTTTATGTTGCAATCTTCAGTTACTCTGAAACACTGATCAATCGCTAGCACCATAGGATGGGTAGGCTTGATAAACTAATCCCTATGTGAGCTTGGGTTATCTCACCTTCGCTGAGTCTGCCTGTACAGGAATCAGTCAATAGTGGTAATCAATGCTTGCATATGGGTTTTACATCTCGTTATCCTCAGGAACTTCCTGCGCGGCGATCGCCTGAACCTCTAGAATACAACCGGGCTTTAGGTCTCCTACAGGCACTACAGCACGCGCTGGTCGGTGTGTCCCCATGACTTCAGCATATGCTGCGTTTACTGCTGGCCAGTGATCTATATCGGTGACGTAGATTGTCATTTGAAGAGTCTTACTCAAACTACTGTTGGCCGCTTCGAGTATCGCACGAACGTTCTCGAGTGCGTTGTGTGTTTGCTCCCTAGGGTTGTCAGGCAGTACCTCAGGATTCTTTGGATCGAAGGGCAACTGACCGGCAACGTATACGATGCCTTGATGAACTATCGCCTGAGAGTAGTGTCCTGCGGGAGCCGGAGCGTTGGGAGTAGAAATTGTTTGCATGTTGTAGGATGGGCTCAAGAGAGTATGGTCAGCAAGTTAGAGATTAGTGGAGTTCTCATTGTCCGGTGTAGCGAGCCTCCTCGGTTGTGAGTGCCCCTGCTTCCCGCCATGAGAACCTAGCACTCCATTTATTGGGATGATGTTCAACGGCATCGGCGATTATTTCACCAAGTAATGGTGCGAATTTGAAACCATGCCCACTACCTCCAGAGGCTACGACTAGCCCCTCTCGATTAGGGTCATGTCCGATCAAAAAGTTTCCATCGAAGGCATCGCAATACATGCATATCCTCCTATATACGATGGGGGCCTGCGATAATGCTGGGATGGATTTTCCTAGGAATTCTCGGGCTCGGATTTCATGATTCACATCAACTGTGCCTCGGGAATCTGGGTGGACAGATACCCCTCGTCCGTGATGCGCCACCTTTACACGTCCGTCAGATAGGGCCGGGAATCCATACCATCCACTACTCGCAATATCCGAATTCCAGGGAGGAAATTTGTCAGCACGGAATAAGTCCGGATTCTCCGGCAAGAAATGGAGCACAGGTTGGCCTGTTGGCGATAGGAGGTCTGTAAGCCAAGGGAGCAAAGTGGGAGTCCAGGCTCCGGCTGCAACAACCACAATATCACCTGGGATTACATTTCCATCAGTAGTGAGGACACCTGACACGTGGCTGCCTTCGGAATACAGTTGATCCATATGCCCTGAATAAAATTGGACGCCACTGTCTTTACAGAGCTTAGCGATTTGCTCTACAACCGCTCCACTTTCAACCCAACCTGCGGTTGGGTTGAAGTATCCATCTGAATATCCAGAAAAATCCCATGCTGGATAATCACTTGATGCCAGATTCATATTCAGACGAGGTATGTCATAGCCTCGCTGTCCTAGGATATGGTGGTTTTCGTACTCATACTCCCCGGGTTGCATCTGTCCATGTGAGAGGATCAGGAATCCATCTTCGTGGTAAAGAGGTCTTGGCCAGTCTCTGTTCCAACGCCTCCAGCCCTCGATTGCCATTTCTCCAAGTTCGTGATAGAAAACGTCCGAACCATAGTCCATTCGTACAACCTTACTAACATCAGTCGAAGACGCGTCTTCGTGTGGAGGGCCACCAGGATTAACTATGCTTACTGACCAGCCACGTGAGAGCAGTTCTAGTGCTGCCGTGCAGCCAAAGATGCCACCACCGACAATGACTACGCGATTACCTGTTTGAGTATTGGTCACAAGCGATCCGGTAGAGGGTTGGCTAGAATTAAGAGTAATGGGGTAGTTCAAACCCTACACTTTTGTATTCCCTGTTTCCCTAGGTAAGCCATGAGGGTTCGAATCTTATCATCCGATGCCGTGAGATCCACTATCGATATGCCAATGGCTATCGAGGCCATGAGGGACGCATTTAGTGCTCTTGCAGCGGGTGAGGCAACCGTCCCGGTCCGTGTAGCGTTAGAGACATCTCATGGAGTCAGTCTATTCATGCCTGCGCACTTGAAAGAGGGGGACTCTGCTGGTGTGAAGATTGTTTCAGTGAATGAGGGTAACACACAGGCGGGCCTCCCATCGATCCATGCCGTAGTGATAGTTCTAGATACTCTGACTGGTTGTCCAATTGCCCTTATGGATGGGACGTGGCTGACCGCCCTGCGCACAGGCGCAGTTGGTGGCTTAGCCACAGACCTCTTAGCTAGGAGTGATTCCACCACTGTAGCGCTTTTTGGAGCCGGCACGCAGGCAAGAACCCAACTGGAAGCCGTTCGGTGTGTGCGAGAGATCAAGAGGGTTCGTGTTGTCTCTCATAGTGGTACGTCTGCACAGGCTCTAGTAGGTGAACTGAGCGGAATTGAGGCTGTTAGTTTATCAGATCCAGATGAGGCTATAGCTGGAGCAGATATCATCATCGCTGCAACCAGCAGTTCAATTCCAGTGTTCGATGGTGCACTCGTAGAGCCTGGCACACATGTGACCGGTATCGGTTCGTTCACTACAGATATGAGAGAAGTTGATGCGATCCTGGTGGAGCGGGCACGAGTTATAGTTGACCAAAAAGAGGCTGCACTTGAGGAGGCTGGAGATATCGTGGGCCCTATTAGAGATGGCTTATTTGGAGAAGATGTGATTGCTGGAGAAATTGGAGACGTAGTTCTTGGTCGAATTACTGGACGGACAGAACCAGGGGAAATCACCTACTTCAAATCTGTAGGAAATGCGGTCCAGGATATCGCGGTGGCGGCAAAAGTACTATCGGTTGCTGAGGCAGAAGAACTAGGGGAAATCTTTGATCTATGAATGAAGAAAGTTGAGCTGGCTCTTTATCCCGTGCCTAGTCTCGACCAAGCTTCAGCACGCTCACGGTATTGCTCCATCAATTCTTCATCAGATGTCTGTAATGCAGCTTGACTTAGAGCTAAGTACCCCCAGGCGTAATAGTTAGGGATCCCGATCGTCGCGAGATCAGGCCAGTGTGTCCATTCATCTGGAATCCCTGATCGGTGCATGAAGACTTCGGTCAATAAAGTGTGTGTTCTTGGCATGTCTACCCATTGACCTATTACTGATTCATACGGTGAGGGTAACATACGGATAACACCCCCAGGGCTCTCGACCTCCTCTAGTGGACCGTTATTCAATCGGTAAGCAAGGCCCTGACGGACGAGGTAGTTCGTTAACCCCAGTGATACCGCAGCGTTACCACTGGATGAGAAATAGATCGGCCGTTCATCGATTACCTCCCCGATCAACGCGAGCGCATACTGTTCCCACGGTACTAGACTATCACCGTCTCTCAAAATAGTACTGATGTCTCCTAGTCTAACGGATCTATTTCCTTCGATGCGCACATAATTCTGTGAAACCTGGTCAATCTGTTCATCAGTAAGTGGGATGATCGACTTAGTGGGTTCCCTAATACTAGTAGGCATGACCAGAGAGACCTTGTCGGGCATAGACGTGGGATCAGTCACATATGCTGCGGACGTGTTTTCTGCAGTATATGGACGCTGACAAATAATTCTGGACCAGTCCTCAGATGCACGCATGTCAGGATCACATGGCGCCGTTATCCTCTTGAGCTGTTTAGTGTACCACTCAGTGTTTAGGTAGGAAGTCACAATGACTGTGACGTCTCGCCTGATGCCTTCTACTTCCTGTAAGTACCAGAGTGGGAAGGTGTCGTTATCACCATTCGTAAAAAGCACACCATATGGTTCCACGCTCATTAGAAGGTTGTGGGCCCAATCCCTGGCAGAGTAGTCGTCAGCACGACTCGCCCAAGTGAAATTCAGAAGCAACGGAATGAGTGCCAACCCTAGGATTGGGCTGGCCTTTACGAGCCCCGAGCGAGCGTCACGGCTTGCTTCCCTCCAAAGAGTTGCAATACCAATGCCTGCCCAAAGCCCCCATACAGAGAAGCTGACAATGAAGAAGTAGTCACGCTCACGAACTTCATGGAGTCCTCGGTCGGCCATTGGGTCTGGAAGCGAATACCCGTATCTGAAGTTCAAGTAGTAGACTAGACCAGCGGATAAAGTCACGAAGAGTGTGGCTAAGAAAATGAAGCTCGTCCGATCTCTCCTTGCGTGCTCGATCGCGCCCCATACGCCTAACCCTGTGAATAGCATCGTGAATGGGAGGCGCCAATTAGAGAAGAGAACGTTGTTGCCATCGAGGGATCTGGCCCACTGCCAGTCGAAATACTGAAGGTAGTTCGCAAACTGTGAGACTAGTGGAGCGGATCTAGGGAGCAGGGGTGGCTTCTCGTATTGAGTACGATTGAGGGCTTCTGCCAAAGCTGCACAGCCAGCTTTTCCGTAGGTAACTACAGCTGAGAGTGCAGAGCCGATATCTGGACAAGCCGGTGCCGCTTCGTTGATTACCGGCTGAAGTCCAGCACGCAGGGGTAAAAATAAATGAATAGATAGTCCGATCACCGCTACGGCTGCACCGGCAAAATACAAGCGCCAGTTCAAAAGAGTTTGGGGTTGGACCACGAGTATGAAGATTCCGATGGCAGGGGCAACGAGGAATGCCATCAGGTGATTTCCCACACTCAAGGCGAGAATGAAGACCATCAGAATGAGTAGATTGTCGTCCTTGCCTTTCCCCAGGTTCTCTTGCCATCGGACCGCTAGCCACGAAAGAAGAGCGATCGTGAAGAGTGAGACTGTGTAAACCTTCTCGTTGACGTTTGACTGGCTCCAGACTGTAAAGGAAGTCGAACTCACAAGAACAGCTGCTGCAGCTCCAACGAGCCGGAAAAGCCTGTCACTCGAGAAGTAGCGCAGGATGTGGTGTGCCACTAGGAACCACATAGCATGAGCGGCGGCGGACATGAAAGCACTGAATAGATTGATACTGGTTGCTACGGATAGGCCGACGGATGTGAAAATCACAGACCATGCTCTGGCGAGGACTACGAAGAGCGGATTCCCGGGAGGGTGTGGAATACCGAGTATGTGGCCAGTCGCGATATACTCGCTGGTATCCCAGAACGCTGTTGTAGGAGAGAGCGTGAGCCAGTATAGAGCAAACACGAGTGCTCCTGCGATCCAAGCCTCCGTATAAGGAGGACGAAGGTCCTCGGCACCACCCTTTGAGCTCTCGTGCAGTGCTTGTTCGCTTGCTCTACTCATTTTGTACTTCATCTAATCCCACTGAAGCAGTTTCTTGAACAGAGGTCATGTTTGATTAGCCATCACTAAATGAGACCTCAAAGTTAATTGCCCTGCATAGTCCGCTTGTATCCTAGTCAACTGATGGGGCCTTAGGTCTCCTTGTAAGATGCAGGCATCCCCAGGGATCTGGCTTTACGATCCAGCCTGGGGGCACCCAGGTCGTTCCACTGTATTCTTGAACGATTACCGGACCGTCTAACGCGTGTTCCAAACGTAAGTCGCTTCGAGATACCAATGTTGACTCTATCTCTTTGTCTCCATAGACGACGCTAGTTGAACGAGTTGGTGGTGGGGCATCGGCAGTGGAGAGTCTATGGACCGTAAGGGTTGGAGCTGGTGCAGTTACTACTGCTCGCAAAGTGACTGCCTCCACTGCTGTTCCATCTCTACGATACCCGTAGCGTTCTTCGTGCAAGTTATGGAAGCGTTCGGCCCAATCTTCGGCGCGAACCCGTAGCTCGAAGCTCTGCCCTCGATATCGCGCATCAATCCAGAGTGTAGTGGATAATTCATCTGGGTCTGCGCCTTCCTCAACCATCTCCGTCCGTGCTTGAAGAGCAAGTTCTGCTAGTGCATCCTCAATGTAGTCCGCAGCGCTTGAATCATCAGTGGCTTGAAACACAGTGCGAGCAGTTTCGCGGGTCACGGGCGAAGCCAACATTCCGTAGGCTGATAAGAGGCCAGGATCTGGAGGGATCAGGGCTTCGTGAGCTCCTAGGCGCTCAGTGAGTTCGGCGACGTGTAGGCCGCCGGCACCGCCGAAAGCGACGATAGTAAAATCCTCTGGATCGTAGCCACGCTCTACAGAGATCACGCGTAAAGCTCGCTCCATAGCTGTGTCTGCCACGGCTAGGATTCCTTCGGCAGTTTCTTCAAGAGACGCTCCGAGTGCTGTTGCCATTGTCCCCAGCGGATCACTGATTGCGTCCCGATCAAGAGTTTCACTGCCACCCAGGAAGGCAGAAGCCGGAAGGCGTCCAAGCCAAACATGGGCATCCGTTACTGTGACCTTCGATCCTCCTCTCCCATAGCAGATCGGCCCGGGTTCTGCTCCGGCGCTCTGAGGGCCTACCCTGAGTGCACCCCCCGCGTCGACTCTGGCCAGTGATCCACCACCAGCACCGACGGTATGGATATCCAGAACCGGAATTGCTGTCGGTTGCCCTGCAATCTCGAACTCTCGAGTCCTGAGTGGGTGCCCAGGACACAGGGATACGTCAGTGGAGGTCCCTCCCATGTCAAAGGAAATGATTCGCTCCCTGCCAGAGCGTTCAGCCCAGGTTAGTGCCCCAATAACCCCTCCAGCAGGGCCGGAAAGGACTGTGTGCACTGGTTCCTTTATTGCCCGTTCAACTGGGAGCACACCCCCATTCGATCCCATGATCCTCACTCGTATCGCGCCTGCTTCTTTCGAGATGCGTCCGAGATAATTGCTCATAATTGGAGCTACATAGGCGTTTACCACAGTAGTGGATGTGCGCTCATACTCTCGGAATTCTGGCACTAAGTCAGCGGAAACTGATAGCGGTAACCCAGTCGCGCCCAGCGTTTCTGCAACAAGTTTCTCATGAGTATCATCGGCGTAACTGTGCAGAAGTGAGATTGCGACAGCTTCAGCATCGTGTTCCTTAATCCCAGGGACGAGGGTCGCGAGTTCCTCAAGGTCAAGCGGTTCGATTTCTTCACCTTGCGGCCCAATTCGTCCACTGATGCCTAAGCGGTCATCGCGAGTAACCAGCGGAGGAAGCCTATGTCCAACCAACGCGTATAGTTGAGGTCGGTTCTGCCTGCCGATCTCGATCACATCCTCAAACCCTCTGTTGGTCACCAGTAATACCTTGGCACCGCGTCGTTCAAGCAAAGTATTTGTCGCGACTGTTGAGCCATGAAGAAGAGCAAGCGGGTGGTCCTTGCGGTCGGAGCCTTTAGTAATCCCGAAAATCTCTAGAATCCCGTCTAATACTGCTTGTGAGGGGTCTTCAGGTGTTGAGGACACCTTAAGCGTTCGGATTTCTCCTTCTCTGAGAAGTACTAGATCTGTGAAGGTTCCACCTGTGTCCACAGCGAGGAGTGCCGTTGACGCTCCTTGATGCTCGGAGGACATTGTTTCGCTCATGCAGATTCAACCCTCTTTCAATGATTTCAAGGCCCTCGCCGACAAGTGCGGCTTGGTACCAGTATGGCAAGAGTTCCTTTTCGATCTAGATACAGCTGTAACCGCTTATTCTAAACTAGCTGAACCTCCCTTTGGGTTTCTTCTCGAATCGGTACTTGGCGGCGAACAATGGGCCCGATACTCGTTTGTGGGAACCCGTCCGTCAGGCGCTTGGAAACTTCAAGGTGGTGAAGTTTCGTGGTGGACGCCTGAAGAAGGCTGGCAGAAGGTTGATACCAGTGACCCACTTGAAGACCTAGATATAAGGTTGAGAGAACGTGTGCCAGCTGAAATTGATGGTCTTCCCCGGTTTTGGGGAGGAGCAGTCGGCTATTTCGGTTACGACGTGGCGAGAGAGATTGAGTCACTGCCAGACCCGGCGCCTGATGACCTAGAGCTTCCGGACGGTCTGTTTCTATTTACCAACGTTGTTCTGGCAATTGATAATCTGCTCGGTCGTGCGATGGCGATCGTGGCTGTTCCTGTAGATGGTTTGGGTCAGGATGAGCTTAGGGCTCGGTATGACGATGCGGTTGCAACCACCAATGATCTCATTCATAGGCTAGAGTCAAAGCCCTCGCCTCCTCCTCTTCAGTTAGCGAGGGAACCCAGGACCGATCCACCGTTCGATAGCTCAACAACTCAACTTGAATTTGAAGCGGGTGTGGAAAAGATCCGGGACTACATTCGGTCAGGAGATGCTTTTCAGGTTGTACTTAGCCAGCGTCTCGGAATTGATCTTAAGGCCTCTCCGTTTGATCTGTATCGAGGTTTGAGGACCTTGAATCCATCTCCATACCTTTACTTTCTTGAACTTGATGGCATCAACTTGGTTGGCAGTTCTCCGGAAGTGCTTGTTCGGGTTGAAGACGATGTTGTGATTGTTCGACCAATCGCAGGGACGAGACCGCGTGGCGACTCGGTTGAAGAGGAACACTTGCTTTCTGAAGAGCTCTGCAGCGACCAGAAGGAGCTAGCCGAACACCGTATGCTTGTGGATCTCGGTCGCAACGACATTGGACGGGTTGCCGAATTTGGATCGGTCACGGTATCAGACTTGATGGTTGTAGAGCGGTACTCGCATGTCATGCACCTAGTAAGCCAAGTCGAGGCCAAGCTTAGAGAAGGGCTTGGAGCTATTGATGTCTTCAGGGCTTGCTTCCCGGCAGGTACTGTGTCAGGTGCTCCCAAGATTCGTGCGATGGAGATTATTGATGAGTTGGAGCCAGTGCGTCGGGGCCCCTATGCTGGTGCAGTCGGTTATTTCAACTATGGAGGGGTTAGCATGGATACAGCGATCACGATCCGCACACTCGTGGCGACTGGAGGCAAGGCTTATGTCCAGGCAGGTGCGGGTATCGTGGCTGACAGTAATCCCTCGAGGGAGTACGAAGAGACCATCAGCAAGGCGAGGGCCTTACTCAAGGCCGCGGTCATGGTGCAAGGCTGAGTACAACCAGCAAGACTCAGTTTGCTAGTTTCTGGTATAAAAGAGCTAGTGCCCCGATGCCACGTTCAAAATTCTCAACTGGCAACCACTCATTGGGTGCATGGAGGTTACAGCCAGGCAGAGAGAAGCCCACCAGCATTACAGGAGCACTCAGCCGTTCCTCAAACTCGACGACGATCGGTATAGAACCCCCGCTACCCATCAGGACTGGTGTGATACCAAACGCTTCCTCAAGTGCCTGTGTGGCAGCCGCGAAATAGCGACCCTCCAGAGAAGCCTTCCAAGGCCGTCCTCCGTGGAGTTCATTGATTTGAACAGTGACGCCTTCAGGGGTAACGCGTTGCACGTGTTTTTCGAACAGATCCCTGACTTTGCCATCAGTTTGATTAGGGACGAGACGGAAGCTGACTTTGGCCATCGCATGATTAGGTAGCACTGTCTTAGCACCCTCACCAGTGTATCCACACAGCAGGCCGTTCACATCACATGTGGGTCGAATCCAGAGGCGTTCAAGCGTACTGAAGCCGTCTTCACCATTGAGTTTTGTCACTCCGAGTTCTTCTCGGTACTGCTCGTCAGAATGAGGAAGGGACTCAATCTGTGTCCGTGTCTTGCTATCCCATTCGACGACATCATCATAAAACCCCTTGATCGCGACTCTTCCTTTCTCGTCATGCAGAGTCGCCAGAATGTGTGCTAATGCGTTGCCTGGGTTTGTAATTGCCCCCCCATATTCTCCTGAATGCAGATCACTCCGAGCCCCAGAAACATGGATCTCAAAGTATGCCAGGCCACGGAGTGAAAATCCTAGAGACGGGAGTTTCTCTGAGAACATGCTTGTATCAGAAATGAGCACCACATCACAGGTAAGCCTATCGAGATTCGCTTCTACGAAGGGGACGAGGTTGGGAGACCCAGTCTCTTCTTCACCTTCAGCGAGCACTACCACATTGACTGGTATAGCTCCATGCGTCGTGAGCAGTGCCTCCAGGGCTTTAATATGCATGTAGAGTTGCCCCTTATCATCTGCTGAACCTCTAGCATAAATACGGCCGTTTCTCTCGTTCGGTTCGAAGGGAGGTGATATCCACTCCTCCAGGGGTTCAGGGGGTTGCACGTCATAATGACCATAGACCAGGACTGTTGGAGCGGTTTCGCCAGCACCTCTCCACTCGCCCAACACCACAGGGTGTCCAGGAGTTTCGATGATTTCGGCCTCGAGGCCTGCATCACGCATGCGATTTGCTAACCACTGTGCTGAGCGCCGTGTGTCCTCGACATGCTCAGTTTTCGCACTGATCGAAGGTATTCTGAGGAACTCATAGAGTTCGGCTCGGAAGCGATCAAGATTCGACTCTATAAAAGTCAGTACTTCAGACATATCCGTTACGGATAGTGGGGGAGGTTGAAGATGTAAGCTGTTTGCTAGATGAGTCGGCGTATTCCCCATCGGTAGACAAAGGTCATCATTGCCGAGAAGGTTACTCCTCCCGCCATCCCACCTGGGCTGATAGCAAGTGGCTCATAGAGATGGAAGATGCCAACTCCTAGCATACCCCCAATAACAGCTGCAAATGACCCCAAGACCATTAAAACTATGGTGTGTCCGGGGGTTTCGTCTGGGCGCTTGATCAGCACTTTCATCACCAAACCGATCGTTGCCCCAAGGACAATCCAGATTCCTATACCAATCCAGTTTTGCATACGAAATGTCGACCTCGGCAGTGGTGCTATGGAGGTATTTTAAAAGCTACTCTTTAGGTCGGCCGAATCTACCGGAAGCCTAGGGTAGGAGCCAGCCCCTACTACGTTCGAGAAACCACTAGTTATTGCAGAAAATTCTGACGGTATTCTCGTTTTTATTTGAGTACTGATTCCTTTTCCAGTTGAGATTGAGTCGTTGCTTCTCTACGGAATAGAGTCAATGGAAACCGGTCTTCTTGTGGTTTGTGCTTTTTCGACTTTCTCAACCATTTCTTCGACCTCCTCTTCTAGGAAGAAGAGCTCCGCGCTCAGCGCGTCGATCTTGTTGTCGAGGACACGGGCATGTTCTTCGTGTTTTTCTGCGTACTTCATTGCCACAGCAGCAGTTTCAGTATCCCCTATACGGCGAGC
>PBPC01000058.1 GCA_002724575.1 Gemmatimonadota bacterium
CGCTCCAATTCTATCGAGGTAGTCGGCCATCATGTGACTCGTGCTCACATCGTTATTAGACATATTTGGAGCAACGCGCGCACATATGGGCGTCTGTGGTGTGCGTGCGAGTTTAGGGTATCTCGTCGAATTGGTAACCCGTCTCCCACTTCTTCTCTCCGAGGGCTACTTCTAGTTCGTACGGGGTAATCAGTGGCTTGGCGTATCTCACCGAGTCGTCAATGGCAATTCTCGGACAGGCCGTGTTCACATATGCATCCACGGGGTAGAAGTCAATCAGGTCGGGGCTAATGTGATCAAGGGCTAGCAGGTATCCCTTTCGACCATGTTTCTCTAACAGGCGCTTCATGCGTATGGCTAGGTTACGCCGCATCTGTCCGGGCTTCTCTCCAATCAGGATGCCAAATGAATTTGCTTTATCTACTGAGTTAATCAGTCCGAAGCGTTGTCGCAATATTCTCTCAATCCTATCCAGTGACATCTCAGTTGCCCCTCCTGTGTATGGGTCGAGTATCGCGAGAGGCTTGCCAGTGTGGAGTACCAGCCCAATTGGGTGGAAGTCACCCGAGCCTAGGAACAGATAGTGCCCGATTGAGGGGTCGTCGCCGGAGTAGTTGCATCCTAGAACCTGACCAGGAAAAGTCAGTCTATCTCCTCCAACAGGAATTTCGACTTCAAAGCCGATTTTCTCCAATCTGCCCTTGAACTCCTCAAGCAAGTGAAGGTGCTGAATCGAACCCACTAGTCCCAGTTTAGTCCCCGTTAGAGGGGCTAATCGGCCCACAGCATCTAGAAACCTCTCCTTGGCAGACTCCTCATCCATCTCGACTTGCTTGCTGGCCGACTCAATGCGAGACTGAGCTATTGCGCGATGATTCTCAAGGATGGAAAGGACAGGAGCCAATTCGGGATCACCATCATATGTCACTGGAATGAAGTGAGTCGGCATTCCTGAGTCTATGTTCATTTGGCTGTGCCCCATGTGGGCAACCAATTCGACTCCCATCATTCTCATCTTGTCGTGGACTAAATCACAGGCACCATAGCATGGGTCTGCAGCAAGAATCACCCTCGCTCCCGACTCATCCTCGATTGAATCCATCATCTCTAGGGCCTGCATTTTCAGCCCTTCGGGCACCTGCAAAGCAACCAATCGATTATCGTTGGCTTTGATTCTCTCTACGAGTTCGTCCAACTCGAAGTCGTGCCGATCTAAGTCCATGAAATCACTCGAGAATCTCGACCTTACCGTCGATTATGTCGATTCGCGCTAGAGTCCTAATTGGCCATCCAGGACGCTCCTTTGCTAACCTCTCACGCCCCTCTCCCTTCTCAATGGCTATGACAATATCCTGAAGGATTACTCCCATGCCTTCGAGAGTGGCAAGTATGGGCTCTAGGGTACCTCCTGTTGAGATTACATCATCGACAATCAGAATCCTCTCTCCAGGCGAGATGTCATTGATGTATGTGGTGGATTGAGAGTAACCAGTCGATACATCGACTCGGACTTCACCTTCCATTCCGTACTCACGTTTTCGAATTACCACAGTCGGCTTTCCGGTAGCTTCTCCAACTGCAGCCAGCAGTGGCAAACCCATCGCTTCAACGCTGACAATGAGGTCAATCTTTGACCAGTCTACCATCTCTACTATCAGGTCTCGAGTAGCACGGAGCACATCGGCATCCATTCGAGGGATTCCATCTGAGATGGGATGGATGAAATAAGGATAATCGCCCTTCCAAATGATGGGCGAACCACGAAGCGAGTCCTGCAATACCGACAAGGGGCCTGAGGGCGACATGGCCCTGCAACCTCACACTAGGCCCTTCAAATGCTCGGCGCCTTTTGCTACCTTAATGGTACAGGGCGTCGGGAATTTGCATCCTGCCTTCCTGAGAGCATCCCTAGCAGTGAGGTAGTGCTCTGGAGAGGTGTAAATTGAGACCACGGTTTGATCTCTCTGAACTCGAGCAGCAGTACCGACATTCTTGCCGAAAGATTGCCTCATTCCCATCGAGACACGGTCAGCTCCAGCTCCTGTGGCCTGCTTGTTCTCACGTAGTATCTGGTGAGGATATGTGTGCATTCGTAGCGCATAGCCTTGGTCTCCAGCCATCTTCCTGATGGTTGCATTGGCGACCTGTCTAGCCGATTCAAGGGCAGAATCGCGAATCTGACATGCATTGTCTGCAGTCAGTTTGACTACTACTTCAAACTGACCTGCCTCAGCACCCTTTCTGTTGCCCATGAAGTAGCGCAGAATGCGGTTGTTAGGAACACCTCCAGTGTATTCTCTGCGAGTGTACGACTGACCCTTAATTTGGCGATACATCTTTGCTGGCTTACGTGCCATACGGATACCTACTTCGCGGCCCACCGACCATCTCTATTTAATCATGAGGCAACGCGGAACGAGTCACTCAATCGGGACTCAACCTCTCGCTCTCACGCTGGACCTCTCTAACTCCAGAGACAATCAAACAGAATCCGACTAACATAGAGAATCCAATACTCTCATCCAGTAACAGCCACCCACTGAGGACTCCGAAGACAGGGACCAAGAAAACATAGGACGACGCAGCTGTAGCTCCAATTCTGTCAATACCTCTGGCGAACCATGCATAGGTGAGAACCGTAGATATAACTCCTAGATAGGCTACTGATATCCATTCAGTAGTATTGGGAATAGGCATTCCAGATTGCCAAACTTCTGCCAGCATCCAAGGAGTTAGAAGGACCCATCCAACTATGGAATACCATACTACGATTTCTAGCGAGGTTCCGATTGTTCCATCCAGTAGTGCTATCTTGGTCAGATTACTGGTCGCAGCCCATGTTAGAGCAGCAAGAGCAATCATAACAGCCCCGATTAATCGATGACTGAATTGAATCTCTGTGTTTGGACTCCAACTTACCACAATGGCAACACCAATCAAACCTACAAGTAGGCCGAAAACCATCCTTGGACTCAGTCTCTGCCCTAGTAGCGGGACGGCGAGCAGCACCGTGAATACGGGATTCATCGGTATAATCATCGAGGCGTCTCCTGCAGCCGTCCACTTCATTCCGTTCATGAATAGGAGCTGGTAACCCATGGTGCCCAACAGAGCCATCCAGAAAGTGTATTTCCATGCCTTTTTTCCTTCAGGAAATATTCGGGGACCTCCCCTATTCCTGTAGATCCAACACCAAGCCAAGAATCCGGCAACTGCGAAGACATACCTCAACCAAGCAGAGGTAGCAGGACCCATGCTGGCTCTCGCATCATCGAGACCGTAACTCAGGAACCTACCAACGGCCCAAGTTGAGCCCCAGACTGCAGCGACTAGAAGAAGAAGTAGGTGTGTGCTGAGATTATCTCTGTATGACAACTAATCACCCAACCCTAGAAGTCGCGGGATGAAACCCGGGTCACTAACAGCGCAAATCTCTGGTTCAGATACTACTCCTCCATACTTGCTCGCTAGGGCAATCGCAGTCATTGCGAGTCGATGATCTCGGCGAGTATCTATTGTCGAAACAGGGCCCTTAGGTGTTTGACCTCCTGGAATCTCCAAACCTTCTTGTGTGGCTTCAGCATTCATCCCAAAGCATCTCAGTAGGTAGATAGTAGAGTCTATCCTGTCCGACTCCTTTCCTCGAGCATGAGGTGCCCCAATTATTCTCCCCCCTTTCCCAATTGCCATAAGGACAGAGGCAGCACAAATCAAGTCGCTCTCATCTCTGAGATCAAGCACTGTGGACTGCTCTGCCAGACTAACAATTGCAGAACTGATCTTACCCATCTCCAATTCCATTCTGACTCCGTGAAGCTCTGAGATTAGCATAGCAATCGGCAGCAGACTGTCTTCTGTCGGAATCGTCACTATTTCGGGAGTATTCACTTCCCAAGGTACAATCTCAATGTCTCCCGGTGTGAATTTGTTTTGAGATCCACAAGTCTTAGCGATATCATATGACATCTTGTAATACCCTCTGCTGACGCCGGTCCCAACTATACTCAATTTAATTGGGAACGGGAAGCCAGGAGAGGCCAAGAGCATTGCTGACAGAGGCTGGCTTGAAGAACTCAAGTCAAGCCCAACCGAGTCATTATGCAGCGGCCCTGTTACTGCTAGAGGGAGAACATCTCCAGATACTGAACAACCCAAACCTCTGAGGGCTTCAGCCACTACTGACATATCTCTTTCTCGTAGTGACTCGTCTCCATCTATTCTAACCTCACCAGTAATCCCTGCAGCGATTGCCATTAGGATTCTAGCTGAAGTGCCGGAGTTGCCACAATCCAAAGCTTGTGGTGGAATCCTGAATCCGTCTCCAGCGACTCCAGATACAATCCATTCTCCCTCATTTCGTTCTATCTCGGCACCCAGCAATTCGATACAATCTGCCATCGAAACGACATCTTTTCCAGGTTCTCCAGAGAAACGAATCGCTACTCTTCCAGATGATTGAGCGGCCAGTGCCAGCCAACGAATCATGTGACTCTTGGAAGGAGGCAGGCACCACTGTAGTGGCCCTACTAGGTCCATCGGCTCCAGACTGAGCACACCCTCGGCACAGGCACTGGAGTGTTAATCCTGCCATTTATCCCGAACGTATCCAATCACCGTAATCCACCTCACCATCCCACTCTGCAGACTTCTGATCAATCAGACTCGACTCTAGGGTTTGCTCCAAATCCACATCAATACGAATCAGATTGTTCCGCTCTAGTAATTTTGGACTGAGTCCAGGCAGAAGAATCGAGACGGCGCGAGGCACTCTTCCAGGGTATATTTCGTTGACATGACCTACAATGTTCGTGGTGCAGGTATTTGTAATGCTGTTGTACCATTCAGGCCTGTTGTGAAGTCGGTTGGTACGGCGTAGGAACGACTCCAATAGTCGTTTGTGGTTTCCTTCTCCTAGAACCACTCCCTCAAACAAATGCGTTTTTGACTTCCTTCTGCATCTTGCCCTGACTCCAATCGAGTCACGCTCTGAGGACCATACATACAGCAACTCATACTGACGCAGCATTCCACGAATTGGATGATATGACTCACCCTTTTCTCTTCTTACTTCTATTGAGCAGGCCAGCCTGCGGCCATCCTCGAATTCGAAACTCACGAGTGTGTGGGCTATCGGTTTTCTCTTGGGGTCGAAGTATTCGAGAATCAGCCAGATTTTACTGACTTCACTCGGTTTAAATCTCCACTCAGTCCACCTTTCGTCATAGTCACGTGTAGTCCTCCAATTGAAGTCCCTGACATTCCTTAGTATCACCTCGTCGCCCTCAAATTCAGCATATGCCATTCTCCCATTCTCTGTAACCCAGTCACGCTCGTTGGAAGGCTTCTTGCTGAAATGCCAAATTAGAACAGCAGATATGATGAGGCCGACAGCAATCTGAACAGAGCCCCAGTCCATACTGGCGCTGGGTGGGATTGGTGCATGAAACCTGTCATTGTTGTGTGGCGCGGCAGGGGAGATTCGAACTCCCGAGGTGAGACACCACTGGATTAGCAATCCAGCGCAATGGCCAGGCTATGCGACTGCCGCAGC
>PBPC01000059.1 GCA_002724575.1 Gemmatimonadota bacterium
GTCGTCATTCTTACGGACCACAGTGACTTTGACTATACCCGGATCGTAGACCAAGCCAAGGCCCTTATCGACACACGACACGCAGTCTCGGGTGCGGGCGTTGTTACGGAACCTAAGGACGGCTGGATCGTGACCAGGTAACTAGCTTCAGATCACCTGTTCTTGAGTTTCGCTCCGAGATCGCCTTCCATGAGGCTTGGCAGACTCAGATCCTTGGACGATAGAATAGGATCCGGTATAGGCCAGGAGATCGCTATGTCGGGGTCGTCCCACTTTATGCCGCGTTCAAGGCTTGGATCGTACTCCTGTGTTGTTTTATATGTGACATCCGCTCCCAACTCACTCAAAACCAAGTATCCGTGAGCAAATCCAGGTGGAATATAGAGTTGAGCCTCTTGCTCCGAACTCATTTGAATCCCAACCCATTGACTGAAAGTGTCTGATCTGACGCGAAGATCCACAGCTACATCAAAGATCTTACCACGTACGACGCGTACGAGCTTACCCTGGGCTTTGGGCGGGAGTTGGAAATGGAGACCCCTTAACACCCTATGTTCTGAACGAACAAAGTTGTCTTGTACGAATTCTGCATTAATTGTGGTAAACGCACTCTGTCGGTACGTCTCACTGAAGTATCCGCGTTCATCGACATGACGGGTCGTTTGGAGTAAAAGGACATCTGGAATTTTGAGAGGTGTGAAATCTACAGCCATGAGTAAGGTGTTGGTGGAATTTTCCGGTGGAACTGGACCGAAAGTGCTGCTGTATTCTAAGGTCGGCAATATGATCCGGGAGGCAATTTGTCAGGGCGGATTAAGGTGAAGTACTTGATTACCGGATCGGGGGGGCTTCTCGGATCGGCATTTTCGAGAGTCATGGCTGATCGAGGCATGGAATACAAGTCGCTAGAGAAATCTGATCTAGATGTGACCGACCGCTACGCTACAAGGCATTGTATACATGTGGAGAGCCCGGATGTTCTATTCCACTGTGCAGCCTTTACAAACGTAGATATGGCAGAATCTGAAAGATCTACAGCATTCGCAGTAAATGCTGATGGATCGAAGAATGTAGCTAAGGCTTGTAAGCAAGTGGGAGCGCGGATGGTATACTTCAGCACGGACTATGTTTTCGATGGGACCAAGAGATCCCCGTACTCAACACATGATCAGCCTAATCCACTTTCGGCCTACGGAGAGAGTAAGCTTACTGGTGAAAATGCCGTAGTAGCTTCAGGTGTGGATGTGTTATTGATTCGCACAAGTTGGCTATACGGTACTGTGGGGAAAAACTTTGTTCGGACGGTTATCCAACGTGCCCGGGAAGGCAGGGCACTCCAATTAATAGATGATCAAACAGGAAGCCCCACCTGGGCAGAGCACATTGCCGAGCTTACACTCGATTTGGTGAGTCATCACGCATCCGGTACCTATCATATAACCAACAGCGGAGAGGCGACTTGGTATGATCTAGGTAGGGAGGCTTTGTCGATCTCTGGTCTTCATAGCGAAATCGAGCCTATTTCGACCGAAGCTTGGGCAGCTCCAGCCCGCCGTCCCTACTACTCTGTGCTCGATGCGAGTAAGGTCGAGGTTTTCCTGGGTCGTAAAATGACCCCATGGAGAGAAGCTTTGAAAGAATTTATCAAGGGAATGGATAGATGAAGGGTGTGATTCTGGCGGGTGGCCTTGGGACCCGGTTGAGCCCGATGACACGGGTGACCAACAAACATCTATTACCGGTCTATGATCGACCGATGATTTTTTACCCGATTCAGCAGCTTGTTACATGTGGGATTGAGGAGATACTTATCGTCACTGGAGGAGGCAGCGCTGGTGACTTCTTGAAACTACTAGGAGATGGTGAAGAGTTAGGAATCAATCATTTGAATTATGCTTATCAAGACGGTGAAGGGGGGATCGCCCAGGCACTCGGTCTAGCGAAGGATTTTTCTGCTGGGGAGCCACTTATAGTAATTCTTGGGGACAATCTCTTTCAAGATTCACTGGAGGAGGCAATTGGACATTATTCCCAGGGAGATGGAGCTATGATTGTCCTCAAAGAAGTTGACGATCCGGAAAGATTTGGCGTTGCGATACTTGAAGATGACAGAGTAGTGAGGGTCATTGAAAAGCCAAAACCCGCTCCAAGCAACCTTGCTGTTACCGGATGCTATTTTTTCGATTTCAGAGTTTTCGAAATTATTGAAGGGCTCCAGCCCTCGTCTCGTGGTGAGCTTGAGATCACAGATGTAAATAATAAATACATAGAATGGGGAGAGATGCGGCATCATGTTCTGGATGGCTGGTGGACTGATGCCGGTACTGTGGATTCACTTTTTCGGGCAAATGGACTCGTCAGTGAAGATCGTGATAACCCAGTATTGAAGGGATTAAGTATGGAGCTGGATTATTGGAAATGGTCTCCTAGCAAGTGAGATACCTCGTTACAGGAGGAGCTGGGTTCATTGGCTCGAATTTTGTCCGATTCCTGCTCCGAGAAAGGCCAGATGTAGAGGTCGTGAACTTAGACGCACTTTCTTATGCGGGGAACCGGGACAATATTGCGGATATTATGGATCACCCAAGGCATGTTTTCGTACATGGAGACATATGTGATCCAGATACTGTTGCTAGAGTGATCAAAAGGGTCGATGTAGTAGTGAATCTTGCAGCGGAAACACATGTTGATCGTTCGATTAACTCTGATACAAGTTTTGTTCGAACCAATGTTGTTGGTTCTGCGACCCTCCTGGCTGCTGCGCTGAAATTGGACGTTCAGCGATTCGTCCAAGTTTCCACTGATGAAGTATACGGTGAGCTGCCCTGGTTTGACCCAGAGAATGGTGATTCTTCTGAGTTGCCGAAGTTCACCGAGGAAACTGCACTTGCTCCTCGGTCACCCTACTCAGCCACAAAGGCTGCGGCAGATCACCTGACCCTCGCCTATCACGCCACACATGAGCTTGATGTGATTGTGACACGCTGCTCTAATAATTATGGTCCTAACCAACACCCAGAGAAACTCATTCCCCTAATGATCACGAGTGCACTTCAGAACCGCCCGCTCCCGATTTACGGGGATGGACTCAATGTGAGGGATTGGATCCATGTAACTGACCATTGCCGCGGACTCCTTGCCGCTGCGGAGAAAGGAATAGCAGGTAGGGCCTATAACTTCGGGGGAGATGCAGAGCGGACAAACCTCAGCGTTATAGAAGATATTCTAGAGATTCTAGATAGGCGAAGAGACCTGATCGAACACGTACCAGACCGCTTGGGGCATGACAGGCGCTACGCGATTGATTTCTCACGTGCTCAATCTGAGCTTGGCTGGGAACCATCGACTGATTTTTCTGAGGGTCTCCTGAAGACGGTACATTGGTATGTCACGAATCAGGAATGGTGGAAGAACTCTGATTCTAATGACTAGACATCTTTTGGACCCAAGAACTGTCCATCTCTAACAAAAGCCCAAAGACGATGCTAAGGGAGCTGTCAGATTTCTAGTTGGGTGCACCCAACCTCTTTTGACTCACTCATTCCTAGCGTGCTACCGCGATATATACCGTCGCAAAGGCAGAAAGAGCAGCTAAGGTACCACTCAGAGCGGAGTTCCAGTCAAATCCACTACCCGGAGCCTCACTCTTGAGCGGGACCGTGATTCTACTTCCAGGCTCAATGTTCGGACTGTTTTTAAACAGCCATAAGGTCTTTTTCACCGTTGCCCTTTGGCCGTTCAGGTACTCGACACTCACTCGTCCTTCATCTGCATCATATATGTACCCACCAGCATTCTGAATGGCCTCGTCTAGGTCCATGCCAACTCGGAAGCGCATTCGGGATTCAAATGCAACTGCTCCCTCAACGAGGATAGTAGGATCATAAATAGGGACTATTATTTGGTCTCCATCAGCAAGTACTAGGTCATTTTCCAGATCCCCAGCCAGTGCGTTCTGGAAGCTTGTTCCTACAGGAGTGCCTTGGCGTGTTAAGCGTCCTCCCTCCGGGTATGCGTCCTCTGTGAGTCCCCCCGCACGCTCGATGATTGATGTCAGTCTTTCGTCGGGAGATTGCAGGACGTACTCTCCTGGACGGTTGACTTCCCCTGCGATTGTTACATGCCGTGGTGCTTCGTAGTTCGGCAATCGTCGAATGTACACCTCATAACCCGCCCCTAGTGGTAAATCCCTCGCAGCAGTTGCAGGCAGATCTGACTCCTCCGGCCAAGCCAATGCCACGTCGCTGTACGGTAAATTCCTTGAAAGTGACACGTTTGTGGATTCACTGAGGGTACTACGATTATCGGTAATCGGACGAACAACCTCTGCTTGCCAAGGAATTGCTCCACGCTCAAATCCTCCCGCCTGGAGAATTAGGTCCTCAGCAGTCATTTGAACGGCGAAGGGATACCGTCCGGGTTCTGCAATAAGACCAAAAATGCTGACTGAATCTTGGACCACCAGACTGTCCTGCCCGAATAGGGTTACTTGGTCAAACTCTTCGATAGTGACTGCACCGGCAGAACTCAGTTCTGTCTGAATTAATGAGGATTCACCAGTCTCTTGATTTGTTCTAGAGATGTGAATGATGGATTGAAGGCCATCGGGCCGAATGCCACCCGCACGTTCCAAAAGATCAGTGAGTGACTGCCCTGGTGTTACTTGGTAGATACCGGGTGACCAAACCGCGCCCACTACTTCCGCCCAATTTCTTGTGAAGTTCGGTGGGAGCTGACGGCTCTCGCATGCCTCAGGTTCTTCTACATCTTCTTCTTCTTCTTCTACTACATCTTCACACTCTAATATATAAGGTTCTCCTACTCGTTTGATTGTTACACTGTCACCTGGGAACATCTCAAATGAGTTAGCGCTGTCTTCTTCTCCATTTTTACCTGTGGGGAAGTCGAGAATTACACTTTGAAAACCAACTGTGCGTGATTCGGGTGGGAGAGTCCTGTGCACGGTTCCAATCTGGGTCGCATCAGGGTCGAGGCCTCCGGCGAACTTGAGAAGATCACTCGCAGACTCACCCTCAAGCATTTCAAAAATTGCTTCCCGGCGAACGGCCCCTGTGATAGTAACTTGACTCTGAACTGGGGGTACGAAGACGAGGTCTCCGTTCTCAAGGCGGATGTCTCCCGAAGCTGAGCCATCAGCAAAATAGGAATAGAGATCGAACTCGCCGAAGCTTGTTTGGCCTCGCTCGATTCTCACACGTCTTAGGCTCCCAATTTCGGTAGGACCACCAGCTGCATAGAGAGCCTCCAACAGTGTTGCCACCCCACTGAGAGGGTACCGATTTGGGCGCTCTACCTCTCCGGAGACATACACTGCGATTGTGCGCAGAGCTCCCAGAGACACATCGAAACGAGTGGTCGCATCTCCACTACGGCTGATCCCAGAATATACGTTGCCTAATCGCTCGTAGAGACGGCTCTCAAGATCAGCGATTGTGAGCCCTGACACTGACACTTGACCGACATCGGGAATCAGTATCATCCCGCTTCGGTTAACATCAAAACGATAGCTTAACTCAACGTCACCAGTGATCAATAAGATTCCCTCGTCCCCGGGACCAAGCCGGTAGTCAGCCCCAACAGCTCCATTCTCAAGTTGTTGAAACTGAAATGATGACGTTCTCTCAAAGAAACTTTTACCGAACACGGGTAGACTTCCCACTTCAAGAGAATCCAGCAGGCTGGTCAAGAGCTCCAGTGAATCTGCATCGGACAGTCTTAGGCCGAATCCAGCCTCAAAAGGGGCTTCAACATCACGCAGGATGACCCCGACGTTCTCAAGCGCTGTTATTACTTGGTCAGCACCTTCAGCCGGAGCTTCTCCGACCCCTTCCATCATATCAAAGTACGCGTCTGCCATACTTGGGTTGTATCCGGCCCGCCGTAACTGATCTTGGACCTCTGTTCTAGACAGCCCGGACTGGCGGAGACGCTCTACAATTTCCTGGGGTGAAGCACCCTGCATCATCGATTGAATCTGCTGATTGCCGACATTTTGTGGAGCTAAGTCAACCGGGGTGAGCCCACAAAGACATCCTAGTGCCACTAAGGAAGTGCACACGAAGCGCCGATTCTTCTGATGATCTAGAAAAGTCATAACCGTTGCTGAGATTTAATTTTATATGTCGACATAACAATATAGTCACTCTTTCTGCAGGAAATGTACCACTTAGGTTGCTAAGTGGCGGAGAGCACCATGGAGCATCCATGAAAAAAAGAACTTGTCGTAAAGCATGAAATGAGACGATCTTAGCATAGATCAGGCTATACCATGGGCCCAGTTTACAGATTCTGGAACCTAGCCTCAGCCGTTCTTTAAGAGTTCTTAGCCGCTTAAGTGGCGGATGGACATATGAGAACAGATAGAGAAGAAACTTCGGAGAGTTCTCTAAACCGAGTGATTTCGTATGCTCAGCGGCATCGCCGGATTGTGGCAGCGCTGGTATACACTGGGCTTACAACGTGCTCTTTGGGACTCTCCTATCTAGTCCATTCAGATCTCAATCTCGAGTCGGTTCTTAACGGGCCATTTGCCCAGGCGCTTTTAGTTCTGCTCCTAGTGCGCCTCGGTGTCAACTATCTATTCAACCTAGGATTGGGCCGTTGGCGCTATGTCGGAATCCGTGATTTTGGCCGATTACTCGCTGCAACTACTGCTGGCTCAGTAGTTTTTTTCATCTTGATGAACTGGAGCTTTGGTGCTCTCCCTTCGATACCCGTCTCAATCGTACTTCTTGAATGGGTTTTCACTGGATATATGACGGGTGGTTTGTGGATAATATACCGAGCACTCTATGAGTTCACTCGAGTTCGCCAAGGAGCCAGGCAGCGTCGAGTACTGGTTGTAGGTGCAGGTGAGGCGGCTCAACTGCTCATCGCTCAAATGCTTCGCTCCAGTGCTGGTTACCTTCCCGTCGGTATACTGGACGATGATCCAGCAAAGAAAGGAACGCGAATCCATGGGGTTAAGGTCTTTGGTCGTGCCAGAGATCTAGATGAGGTCTGCTCAAGGCTGGATGTAGAGGAAATCATAATTGGAATCCCAAGCTCAACCTCTGATGAGCTTCGGACAATCATTAAGTATTCCGAACTCGTAGATCTCCCTCTCAAGATCCTTCCTGGCATTGACGATGTGCTCCATGGCGATCCATCCCTAAGCCAGGTTCGCGGCCTAGAATTGGAAGACTTACTTGGTCGTGACCCAGTCCAACTCGCGCTTCCTGAGTTGGCTGAAAGTATTAAGGATCAAAATGTGCTGGTTACAGGGGCAGCAGGTTCTATAGGATCAGAGTTGGCTCGTCAAATTGCTATCAATGGCCCACGGACTCTCATTCTCTACGACCAGGCGGAAACACCTCTCTACTATCTTGAGCTAGAACTGCGTGACCTTGCTCCTGACTTAGAGATTATTCCGATTGTGGCTAGCGTTACCGATCAAGATGCGGTCATCCAAGTATTCGAAGCCCATAATCCACAAAAAGTCTACCACGCTGCAGCTTACAAGCACGTGCCTCTGATGGAGCACAACCCAAGGTCTGCCGCTCTTACGAATATACTCGGGACCTACTTAGTCGGATTAGCAGCAGCTCGTGCGAGCGCACAGGCTTTCGTGTTAGTCAGTACGGATAAGGCGGTGAGGCCAACCAGCATTATGGGTGCGACCAAACAGGCTGCAGAGCGAGTCGTCCTGCATCTCCAGGAACAATACCCCGACACATCATTCGGTGCTGTGCGTTTTGGAAACGTTTTGGGGAGCAGTGGAAGCGTGATCCCCGTTTTTGAGCGTCAATTAGAGAAAGAGGAGCCATTGACTCTCACACACGAAGATATAACACGGTATTTCATGACAATTCCGGAAGCTGTGCAGCTTATCCTGAAGGCATCGCTCTTGGATTCGTTCCCGGGGCACATCGCGATGTTGGACATGGGTGAGCCTGTTCGGATCTTAGATCTCGCCCGTAACATACTTCGCCTTTCAGGTCGGCCATTTCTACTGGGTGAGAACGTCATCGTGACGGGTCTCAGGCCTGGTGAAAAGATGCATGAAGAGCTCTCAGCGCCGGATGAGACTGTGTATGATACCGAAGAAGACCGCGTATTTCTTGTTGAGACTGCAAAGGGATTCTCGGAGATTCCATACCCTCTTAGGGCTTCCTTGGATAATGTGAGTGGCGTTGGGTTGCTTGATTTTCTAGCCACTGAATTTTTTTCGGAAGGAGGGGGCCGACCTGTCTGGTTGGAGGGGTTAAATTCGAACCTGGCTTCATCGAGATCCATTACTGAAACCGAGGCATAACCCGCGGGTCCTCGTTTTCTGATTACCACATTGACCTAGTTAACCTGACTGAAAGATCGCGCTCATGCTAAAGGCCGCAGTAAAGACTTTTCTCGGTTCTCGCCACAAACGTGAAGCCAAGAAACTTCAGCCGTTGATCGATGAGATCAATGAGATTTACGATGGGTTGTCCGGCCTATCTGATGAAATGCTGTCTGCTAAGACAACGGAGTTCAAGGAGCGCATCGATACGGCAACATCCCAGCTTAAGGATGAGATTGCAGGCCTGCGTGAGGAAAAGGCACAATCTGAAGACGCCATCGAACGAGAGCAGCTTTCCCTACAACTCGGTGAGTTAGATCAAGATCTGCTAGATACGATTGAGGATGTCCTAGAGGAGATACTTCCTGAGGCGTTCGCAGTCGTGAAAGATGCCTGTCGCCGACTGTTAAGAAGAGAGATCACCGTCACAGGTCAGAAAATGACATGGGACATGATTCCCTACGACGTCCAGTTGATCGGAGCGATTACCCTCCATCGAGGTATTGTTGCTGAGATGGCTACAGGTGAGGGCAAGACGCTTGTTGCAACGATGCCACTCTACTTGAATGCGCTCGCGGGGAGGGGGGCCCATCTGGTAACGGTCAACTCATATCTCGCCCAACGTGATGCCGAGTGGATGGGAACGGTCTTCCGTTTTTTAGGCCTCACAGTTGATGTGATTGATCTTCATGAACCCGGGTCTCCGGAACGGCGGACAGCGTACCAAGCCGACATCACTTACGGGACTAACAATGAGTTCGGATTCGATTATCTGCGCGATAACATGGTCCATAAGTTAGAGCAGCGCGTACAGAGGGGGCATGCATATGTGATCATCGATGAGGTTGACTCTATCCTCATCGATGAAGCCCGGACCCCACTTATTATTTCGGGGCCTGTGGGGCGTGATACATCGACCCCATTCAAGCAGTACAATCAACTTGTTAGCAGTCTCTATAAGAAACAGCTCCGTATAACGAACGATCTGGTAAGTGAAGCCCAAAAACATCTTGCTGCTGAAGAACAATTCGAGGCGGGCGAAAAGCTTCTCGCGGTGAAGCGAGGCACGCCTAGGCATCGAAAATTCATGAAGCTCTTGGCGGATGACCCGTCACTCCAAACGCTCGTCAACAAGGTCGAAGCTGATTATATGCGAGAGAAGCGGCTTCACGAGATTGATGAGATGCTTTACTTCGCGATGGATGAAAAAGGGCATAACGTCCATCTGTCCGATCGCGGACTCGACGAGCTTTCACCCAATGAGCCTGAAGCGTTCACTGTTCCGGATCTCTCTGCTGAGATCGGGGAGATTGAGGCAAGCGAGACGCTCTCGGCTGATGATCAAAGGGAACAGATTCAAGGTTTTGAAGCTGAGTATTCAGCCAAGAGCCAAAAAATCCATGTCATCCACCAGCTGCTAAAGGCCTACACGCTCTTCCACAAGGATGAGAAGTACATAATCGGCGAGAACGGGGAAGTGGTGATCGTTGATGAATTCACAGGTCGACAGATGGCTGGTCGGCGCTGGAGCGACGGACTTCACCAAGCTGTTGAAGCAAAAGAAGGCGTAGAAATCCGTGGTGAAACTCAAACTCTCGCCACAGTGACAATCCAAAATTACTTCCGCATGTATGACAAGCTGGCTGGTATGACAGGCACAGCAGAGACAGAGGAGACCGAGTTCCATCAGATCTACGGGTTGGACGTGTTGGTCATTCCAACGAACCAGGCCGTGGTTCGTGATGATCGTAATGATCTGATTTTTCGCACTAAACGTGAGAAGTACAACGCACTGATGGATGAGATCCAACGGCTCAATAAGATGGACCTCCCGGTGTTAGTTGGTACAACTAATGTTGATATTTCTGAGACGTTCTCACGCATGCTTAAACGACGTGGGGTTCCCCATCAAGTCCTTAACGCCAAGCATCATAAAAGTGAGTCCGAAGTGGTCCGAGATGCAGGTCAACCTGGTGCTGTAACAATTGCCACGAACATGGCAGGGCGGGGGACCGACATTAAGCTTGGAACTGGCATTACAGAACCTCGAACTATTGAGTGGCTTATAGAGCAGGGAATAGAGCTCGAAGAAGCCATTCCTGTTGATCCGGTCCGAGCTGAGCAAATGAAGCTCGACACAGTATTCAAGACTGCTGACAAGAACGGTGTTTCAGTATCGGAAATGATCCGCCGAGATTGGGCAGACGATGATGTGCTAGAAGATGGTGGACTTCAGATACTCGGTTCTGAGCGTCACGATTCGCGAAGAATTGATAGGCAGCTACGTGGGCGATCTGGTCGTCAGGGCGATCCCGGATCCTCACAGTTCTACCTTTCGCTCGAAGATGATCTGATGCGCTTGTTCGGTTCGGAACGCATTGCAGGCGTGATGGATAAGATGGGTGCGCAGGAAGGTGAAGTGATTACACACGGCCTTGTGACCAAGTCCATCGAGCGTGCTCAAAGAAAAGTCGAGATTAATAACTTCGAAGCTCGGAAACGCTTGCTCGACTACGACGATGTTATGAACCAGCAGCGGGAGGTCATTTATGATCTCCGACTCTTTGCACTCGAAGGTGGTGAGGACCTGAAGGGCGAGATCTGGGAAATGATTGAGCAAGCGGCTCACGACCTGATTGATGAATATGCACCGGCGGATGCGGCTGAAGAGTCATGGGACCTAGCTGGATTGCGTCGCCGGATTCTGCTTGACTCTTTCGTCATGGTTCAAGAGTTGCCCGAAGAAAACGACATAGAGCATGAGCATGAGAGCTACGAAATCGAACAGTGGGTGACCAAAGCACTCAGAGAATCTTTTATTAAGAAAGTCGAGAGCCTAGGTGAACACCACGAGCAGGTCTCCGGCTTTATCATGCTCTCTGTTATCGATGATAAGTGGAAAGACCATCTATATGACCTCGACCATTTGAAAGCTTCGATCAGTTTCCGGGGCTGGGGTCAAAAAGACCCGCTTGTCGAGTATAAGAAAGAAGCGTACGAGATGTTTGTTGATCTTATGGCTGACATTCGGAAGACCATCTCGAATTACTTCTTCCGTGCCCAGTTCGGTCCTCCCCAACCAAAACGCCGCGTTCCTCAGCGGTTGGCGTATTCCGGTCCTACTGATTCGCCAGTAACTCGTGCGGCTCAAGAAGCTCGTCGGGAGCCAGTGCAAGCCGGTGTTGGCGGAAGAGATGAGCTGGGGATGTCTTCTAGAGCAAGCGCAGGTGGGCCAGATCCCAGAAGACTAGCCACGAACAGGGGAGAACAAGAAACGCGCAAGCCAATCAAGGTGGATAAGCAACCTGGACGCAATGAACCTTGTCCGTGCGGTAGTGGGAAGAAGTACAAAAAGTGTCATGGGCGGTGAGAGATCTTGGCTCTGCAGGTGGAGTAGGGTTCCACGGCTGAATCACCAAGGACGTCATTGGTGACGGACTTTTGCGTTAACGGTCGGTTTCTAGTTCAACCGATCTCAGGGGTTCAGCGTGTCGCACGCCAACTTTGTCGTGCGTTAGCCCGGAGCCCTGCCAAAGATTCGTTTTCTCTCGTGATTCCCCCTGAAGCTGAAGCTGAAGCTGACCAAATCGGACTCCCGTTTGAGATTGCAGGTGGAGCATCTGACACGTCTTTAGGTGGAATTCTTTGGGAAAACAGGGCGCTTCCGAAGGCCACTCGTGGTCGCTACCTCATCAATCTGACAAACCGGTTTCCGTTAGCATTAAAGAGGGGAGCCGTGCTCATACATGATGCGCACGTATTCGACCTCCCCTCTACGTATAAGCCCATTTTTGGGTCTTTCTACCGTAACTTATACCGGTGGGCTATCACTAGCGGCCTGGACCTTGTCACCGTGTCTAAATTTTCTCGTGCACGTCTTTCTCAGGCATTAGGAGTGGACTCAAATAGGTGGACTGTAATCAAGAGTGGTATTGATCATATCCTAGAGCCTAAGCCCGACTTCTCGACGTTAGAGAGGTTCGGGCTGGTACCAGAGGGTTATGTCCTGACCGTTGGCGCCCTTTCAGCGCACAAGAACCTGGCAGCCTTGAAACTGTTGGCCCGTGGTTTGACTGCGCAGGGGCTTAAGTTAGTCGCTGTTGGGGATGTGGCACCTGAGGTTTATGCTCGCACTGATCTCGGAGAAGCGCTGAAGTATGTTGGACAGGTGAGTGATGGTGCTCTGCGAGCATTAATGGAGAATGCTAGGTGTTTTGTGTTCCCCTCCCAATATGAAGGCTTTGGCCTTCCGCCTCTCGAAGCCATGGCATTGGGATGTCCAGTCGCCACCAGTGATATAGCTCCGCTTAGAGAAGCATGCGGAGAAGCGTGTATCTTTTTCGATCCGAATGATCCAGAGGAAATAGCTGAGCGAGTGTTGGCCCTATCGAACAATGAGGCCCAGAGGGTCCACTTAGGGGATGCCGGCCGAGAAGCCACCCGGCACTTGACTTGGGACCGTAGTGCAGAAACATGGCTAGATCTTCTTTCCGTTGCTTCGAAGTCCTCGAAGATTATCGGATCATAGCACATGACCAAGTCAAAGGATGATAAGATTGGAGAGGCTCTTGATAAGGGCTTCTCAGGGCGATTTCAAAGTAAGCTTGCTGGGGATGCAGTAGCACTTTCTCTCGCGCATGTTTTGGGTCTCGTAGTCCCTTTTCTCACAATTCCTTATCTAGCGCGCATTCTTCGGCCAGAGGGGTTTGGACTTCTGCTATTTGCGCAGTCGTTTGGTCTGTGGCTTGTTCTGGTGATTGAATTCGGATTTGATCTATCCGGAACTCGGATAGTTTCTCGGATAAGGGAAAATCCGACTCGTCTCGCAGAGGTAGTCCTGGGGGTCCAGAGTGCGAAGATGCTAGCGTTCCTTCTTACGATTCCTTTTGCCGTTGCAGCCTTTATTGCGGTGCCTCTTTTCCGTGATAATCCAATATATCTTCTATGGGGATTCCTTTTTGCAGGCGCTCGAGGCTTGAGTCCTAATTGGTATTTTTTCGGTCAGGAACGGATGATCGCTCCGGCGTTTCTGGAAGCTGGCGGGAAAGTTGTCTCTGCTATTGGAGTGTTTCTTCTAGTGAAGATTCCGGAAGATGGCTGGCGAGTGCTGGCTCTGCAGACTCTGGGTATGGGTGCGGCTGTGGCATATATGACTGTATGGATGTACAGCGAAGTTTCTTGGGTGCGACCTAGCCTTAGAGCAGGGTTTTATATGCTGAAGCAATCAGCAGGTATCTTTGTCTTCAGGGGTTCTTCCGGACTCTATATGCAGGCGAATGCTTTTGTTTTAGGCCTTTTAACAAATCCAGCTGTGGTTGGGCTCTTCGGTGGAGCAGAGAGGATTATCCGGGCGGGGATCAGCATGCTGCAGCCACTATCTCAGGCATTTTTCCCTAGGGTCAGTCATTCTGCGGTCAAGGATCTAGAGGAGGCAGGGCGCCTATTATGGCTCAGCTTAGTATGGATCGGAGGTTTGAGTCTCATCATGGGGGCAACTTCCTTCGTGGCGGCACCCATCCTAGTGAACATTCTTTTGGGACCAGGCTATGAGAGTGCTGTGCCAATTCTTCAGGCGTTGTCCGTGCTAGTGCCGATAATCGGTGTGGGCACGGTATTTGGCATCCAGTGGGCTCTACCTTGGGGGTTTGAGGTACCATTTTCCGGACTCGTTGTGTTGGCAGGGGCTCTGAATCTGGTCTTGGCTTTTCTTCTGGTACCGCAGTTTGGAGGTATGGGGATGGCCTCGTCAGTAGTCGCTGCGGAAGCTCTTGTCGCCTTTGGTTTGGTTGCATTGTTTCTCCGCAAAGGCGGCTCACTTTGGCCTCTCCGGATAGCTTCAACAGAGACCATTCACGAGCAATCATGATGTCTGACACCCATATTGTTCTCTCGGTGTATAACGGCAGCCAGTTCATCGCTGAGCAGATCCAGAGCATACAGGATCAGACGTTCAGGGATTGGCATCTCTGGATTCGAGACGATGGTTCAACCGATAGGACTTTTTCAGTGCTCGAAGAGATCGCTGCATCCGATCCTCGCATTTTTCTACACTCATCCGATGGTCGGCAGCTAGGCGTTAGTGGCGGTTTTTCTTGGCTGCTTGAGCGACTTCCCGATGAAGCTCAGCATGTATTTTGTTGTGATGCAGACGATGTCTGGTTACCGAGCAAGATGGAGCAATCCATGACCGCACTCTTTCGCGAGGAGGCTGAGGAATCTGGGCCTGTTTTGGTACACACTGACCTGCTAGTAACTGACTCAAAGCTTCAGGTCCTGGACCAATCTCTCTGGCACTATCTCAAGATTTCTCCTGAGCCAGTAACACTCCAGCGCTTAGTCGTCGAGAACATAGCAACTGGACCGACGATCTTGATGAACCGAGATCTTCTGGAGAAAGTTTGTCCCATCCCGGATAGTGTGCCCCATCACGACTGGTGGATCACACTGGTGGCTGCAGCGTTTGGCAGGATTGTTGCACTGCCTGAAGCCACAGTCCTCTATCGGCGGCATTCGGAAAACCATACCGGCGAGTATACCAAGATGAAAAATGGCCTCAGACAGTGGACTTGGAAAATCTTGGGGGCACCCGGGCGCACGCGCGAACTACGTCGATGGTTGGCAACCAGTGCAAGGCAGGCAGAGATTTTCTTGAATCGATTTGAAGGGGAACTTCCCCAGGAGGCTAAAGTCATGCTTAAGGAATACTCAGAGATCCCGCGTCTCGGACTATTCGAACGGAAGCTTAGAGTTCTTAAGTTGCGAGCTTTACCAGAACATGGGATCGTAAGGAACCTTGGTCTCCTGCTGAGAGCCTAAGGAGCATACCAGGCTCATGCCTAAGGCCAGTGAGTTTTCCCCAAGTTCCGGTGTGGCTCAGAGTCCTTGGGAAGGCTGGAACATGATCTCCAGGTTACTTCTCGTACTATGGATTGCTCTACTCGGGGTGGACCGTATCGACTTCCTCGGTGGGGAAGGTGGGTTCATTCTCACTCCTTTCTTAATTCTTACACCGATCCTGATGGTATTTGAGGGATTCCGGGTCCTCGAAAACCGAGCTGGAATACAGTTACAGCGTCAAGGAAAAGCTTATCTCCTACTCTTTCTATTCTTCCTATCAATTGTTCTGATCTCAACCTTTTTAGCTCAGGACCCTCTGATGTCTGCCAAGCGGTCTGCCCTTCTATCGTTTCTGGGCATCGGCACGTTCTCGGTCGCGGTGACGGTATCTGGTAGAAAGGAGTCGGGACGGACTTTAGTGGCTGGTGCGAAGCTGGGGTTGATCCTCGCGCTCGTGTTCAGTGTACTGGAGGTAGTCACTTTCTTATCGAATTTTTCCGAGCCTTTCCGATTCGGCTTTCTTACCGTCGACCTCTGGCCACACACGTACTACGGCATTGTTCCACGGATTTCCGGTCAAGTGATGGACGCGAACCGTGGTGGACTGCTTATGGTGTTCTACCTCTTTATCCTGCTGAGGTGGGATCGTCCTGGGGTAAGGCGATGGAGTTGGCTGACGCTTGGGAGCGTATTCATTCTTCTCAGTCTTTCTCGGTCAGCAATTCTTACAGGGTTAATCACCGTCTTCCTAATGTGGAGTGAGGGTCGGAAGTTCCAGTTAAGTAGAAGAGCGGTCTTTGCTCTCCTGATCGGATTAGTTGTCGGATCCGGATGGCTTATGGCGAATAGTTCTGCCCGGTCTGGCATAGTTCGGGGCCTTGAGCCTCTCGCGCAGCGGTTATCTCCCACTGAAGCCTCCACCCAGGAGCATTTTATGCTATTGGGGCGAGGCGTAGAAGAAGGGACAGAGTCGCTGAAGCGAGCTGCGATTGGAATGGGTTATGGGAATTCCTATATGGAACTTCAGGACATTTTTCCTGGCAACAAGTATGGAAATTTCCACTCACTTTATGTGACAATGCTGGCAGAATCCGGTGTTTTTGCATTGATTTTGTCACTGGTCCTGCTTGGTTACCCGCTGGGGCTGCTAGGGGCATGGCGCCCTCTCATCGCAGGGTTTGTAGCTTTCAATGTTTTCTATCAGACTCTGGCGGAACCTCTGTTCTGGTTTGCTCTTGCAATGGCTTGGCTTACAGTGCGGCACTCCGACCGTAGCAAATCTATCAACTGAATATGACGAGAACCGGCCCACTCGTTCTTATGATTATTCTTTTCTCAGCTTGTGCTGTGTTATTCACGGATATTGTGGAATTCGGATCTCTAGAAGTTCACACGGTGACACGCTCTGGGGCCCCTGTCACTGGATCAGAGTTAGTACTCTATAATGATGTACAGGTTATGTCCGTGGGACTTACCGATACCGATGGTATCCACCGTTTCGACTTTGTACCTCCGCAGTTTTATGGAATCAGCAACGAGCCGCCAAAGGGTCACTGGAGGATCGAGGATCTGGTTGGTGGTCCCTCCACGGCATATATCGACGGTATCACCATCGAAGAGGGCGATCAGAAAAGCTTCAGCTTCACTTTTTTAAGGGTGGGTCCTGGCCAGATCAACGTTTCTGTGATGGATTCAGACGGGATACCGATCGAAAAGACCCAGGTGCTTGTCTATGGTAGTGAAGGGACCCTCTCCGAGAAGGTAGTCGGACCGTCCGGCTTGGTTTCATTTGACTCGGTCAGTTTTGGGAATAGGGGAGTTCGTGTAGTGCCCCCTAGGTCATATTTAGACATAGATGAGGGGTTTTTCTTCCAACACGGACTTATCATCGATGAGGATTGGACGGAGGAGGTGAACTTCGTCTTGGAGAAGTGCCTGGGTACGATTCGGGCGAGCGTTCAGGATGCTTCGGGTGCTCCGGTGGAGGGGCATCCACTCCGGCTCTATTCATCGACGGAGACCTTGGAGATGGAAGATACCGGGGTTGATGGGTTGGCTGTATTCGACTCGATCGGCTGTGGTGCCCCCCGCGGGCTTGAGTTGACGCAGACTCCGGGTTGGCTTTTCGAAGAGGGTCGGGGTCTGAGTTTCTACGATGGGATCTCTGTGACACAGGGCAGTGACCAGACGTTCTCGTTCAGTGTCGAACGCTGTAGTGGTACGATTCGGGCGAGCGTTCAGGATGCTTCGGGTGCTCCGGTGGAGGGGCATCCACTCCGGCTCTATTCATCGACGGAGACCTTGGAGA